>JAGBJT010000050.1 GCA_017934275.1 Cardiobacteriaceae bacterium
AAAAAAATGGCTAAAGAACGAACGAAAGAACGAACGAACGAACGAACGAAATTATACACGATAATCAACCTTTAAGCGATTTAACGCAAGAGAAAATCGCAGGGCTTAAAACTCTATTTCCTGAAATATTTTGCGAAGACAAAATCGATTTTGACAAACTCAAACTTATTCTTGGGCAAGACAATTTTGCCGATAAAAACGAACGCTATTCATTAAACTGGGCTGGAAAAAGTAACGCTTATCGTGTTTTGCAAGAACCAACCTTCAACACTCTAATTCCCTGCCGTGAAGAAAGTCTTGATTTTGACGGCACTCACAATCTTTTTATTGAAGCGGAAAATTTAGAAGCGCTTAAAATTTTGCAGAAGTCATACGCTGGAAGTGTAAAAATGATTTACATTGACCCACCGTATAACACTGGCAATGATAGTTTTATTTATCCTGATAAATTTGCTGAGACGCGTGAACAATACGCGCGGCGTGTGGGAGATAAGGACGCTGACGGTTATCTCAAACAAGATGGCGTTTTTCAGGGAGCATTTCGTAAAAACGCCAAAGACAATGGACATTTTCATTCTAACTGGCTGAATATGATGTTGCCACGCTTGCACTTGGCTAAAACTTTGTTGGCTGATGACGGCGTGATTTTTATCTCGATTGACGACAACGAACAAGCACAACTGAAATTACTTTGCGATGAAGTGTTTGGGGAAGAGAATTTTGTTTCATCAATGATTTGGAAAAACAAAAGCGGCGGAGCAAGTGATGTAAAAGGAGTTGCTTGCGATACAGAAATAGTTTTGTCTTACACAAAAAACAATGATTTTCTTAACTTAAACAAAGATAAGGAATTAGAAGTTACCACTCAATATAATCATGTTGATGAAAATGGAAAACGGTATTCTTTGGATAGATTAGATAAACAAAGTTTAGGTTATCAAGAAAGTTTAGATTTTCCTATTATAGGAACAGACGGTAAAACTTATGTTGTGGAACATAAAAATCCTGCTGTAAAAGTTGCTCGTTGGCGTTGGGGTAAAAATACTGTTAAAGAAAGATATAACGAATTAGTATTCAAATATCCTTATGTATATACCAAAAATTATGAAAAAGAAGATGGTGGAACTCCAAGAAATTTATTAGTAGATGAGAGATTTGGAAGAACAAGAACAGGAAAAACTGAAATGTCGAAACTATTCGATAATATTGCATATTTTAGTTTTCCAAAACCAACAAAACTTATTTCATATCTTTCATCTATTTCAACCGATAAAAATTCCCTAATCCTTGACTTCTTTTCAGGCAGCGGTACGACTGCTCACGCTGTAATGCAGTTAAATGCCGAAGACGGTGGTAATCGCCGATATATTTGCGTGCAAATGCCTGAAATATGTGAAGAAAATAGTGAAGCGACAAAGGCAGGTTTTGCCACTATTGCCGATATAGCCAAAGAACGCATTCGTCGTGCTGGGGCAAAAATTCAAAGCGAAAATCCTGATAAAAATATCGATACAGGTTTTAAAGTATTTAAGTTAGCGGAAAGCAACTTTAAGCAGTGGCAAGGCAAGCTGAAAAATATTCGTCATTCTGACCCTGAGCGTAGCGAATGGGAAGAATCTCAATTTTTCAACGAAACAGATTCTTCGCCGCAGGCAACGAATGGCGGTGCGGTTACGGCAACGGCACTCATTAAACAAGGAGATTGCCACGACTTGACTGCGTCAAGTCTCGCAATGACGGATAGTGGTAGCATTCCTGCCCACCAAACGGCTGATAATGTTGAAACGGTGGGCAAGAATGCCCACCCTACACAAGCCGATTTACTTTCGGCGTTAGAAAATCATACCGATACGCTGTTATCCGACAATACCGAAAATATTTTTTATGAATTACTGTTGCGTTTTGGCTTGCGTCCTACGGCGGAAATTGTGCAAGACAACGGCGTGTATTGCGTAAAAGATAAAGGTGCGTGTTATGTGTTTGTCATTCAAGCACAAAACGCCGATGAAGTCTTTTTTGAAAATATATTGCAAAAATATCAACCGCTAAAAGTAATTGTGTTAGAAAAAGTATTCAACGGCAAAGACGATGTCAAGAAAAATACCGCCCTGCAAATAAAAGATGCCAAAGCAATGTTTGTTTGTGTGTGATGAAAAGTTGTAGTGCTTTCAGGCTGCCTGAAAACTATTTATTTCGTCATTCTGAGCGAGGCTAAAAATCTCAATCTTTCAACGAAAAAGTTTTTTCACCTACTTCGTAGGTTCAGAATGACGGTAATATTTTCAGGCAGCCTGAAAGTATATAAACAATCAAAGCCTAACGGCTTTGCGGTGGGCAAGAATGCCCACCCTACGACTTCGTAGGTTCAGAATGACGGTAATGTAAAACAAGGACAAAAAATGCAATTTCAATTTGAAGAATTAGATTATCAAAGCAATGCCGTGTCATCGGTGGTGGATTTATTTAATGGACAGCCCGAAAACCGTGATGATTTTGCCTTGCATTCAGGCGGTTTTTTGCCGATTGTGGCTAATCATTTGTCGTTGCCGATGGATGAAATTGGTAAAAATTTACAAGAAATTCAAAAAAGAAATGGCATTTCTGAACAAAATCAAATTGGTGTACACGGTAAAAATTTCACCATTGAAATGGAAACTGGCACTGGTAAAACTTTTGTATATCTGAAAACTTTATTGGAACTCAATAAAAAATACGGTTGGAAAAAGTTTGTGATTGTCGTGCCGTCTGTTGCCATTCGTGAAGGCGTGTTGCAAACGCTGAATGCCACACAGGCATATTTTTTCGCTTATTACAATCAGAATATGCAATATACGGTGTATGACGGTCAAAAACTCAACGCTTTGAAAAATTTCGCGATTGCGACTGATATACAAATTTTAATTTTGAATATTCAAGCGTTTAATAAAGATAGCAATATTATCAATACCGTGAATGAAAGCGGTGTCAAACCGATTGATTATATTAGTAAAACCAATCCGATTGTGATTATTGACGAACCACAAAATATGGAAACCGATAACGCAATTAATGCCATAGGCAGCCTGAATGGTTTATTTCATATCCGTTATTCGGCAACGCATAAAAATTTATATCATCAAGTGTATTCTTTAAATGCGGTTGATGCGTATCGTGAAAAATTAGTCAAACAAATTGAAGTTGCGTCCGTTTTAAGCGAAAACGAAATTAACGGTGCGTATTTGAAATTACTCAAAATTACGCCAAAGAAAAAATCGATTGAAGCCGAAATCAGTTTGATTAAAAACGGAAAAATTGAAAATGTGAAAGTTACATCAGGCGATGATTTATTTGAGAAGTCTGGCAGAAATAGTAGTTATCAAAACGGTTTTATTATCAACGCGATTAACGCTGAAAATAATCAAATTGAACTTTCTTGCGGGCAAATACTTTCAGGCAGCCTGAATACTTTGCAAGACACAATTATGAAAAAACAAATGGAAGAAACGATTAAAGAACATTTGCACAAAGAGAAAAAACTCAAACCGTTGGGAATTAAAGTTTTATCGCTGTTTTTTATTGATAAAGTGGCGAATTACCGTGAAGACGGTAAGTTTTATCAATGGTTTGAAGAAATTTATAAAAAATATTGTCCTGAAATTACGGACGATGAATTAGCACAAATTCACGGCGGTTATTTTTCGCAGGATAAATCAGGCAGCCTGAAAGATACCAAAGGCAATACGCAAGCGGATAACGACGCGTATCAACTGATTATGAAAGATAAAGAACGGCTGTTGTCGTTGGATAATCCTTTGCGGTTTATTTTTTCGCATTCGGCGTTAAAAGAGGGCTGGGATAATCCAAATGTATTTCAAATCTGCACCTTGAACGAAACCAATTCCGTCATCAAAAAACGCCAAGAAATTGGACGCGGTTTGCGTCTACCTGTAAATCAAAAGGGCGAACGCATTCGCAATGATGAAATCAATGTTTTAACTATTATTCCCAATGAAAGTTATCTTGATTTCGCAATGAATTTACAAACAGAATACGAAGAAGACGGTATTCAATTTTTATACAAAAATATCGCCGATAAACGCAAAAAAGCAGTGTGTAAATATCGTAAAGATTTTGCTTTATCTGATAAATTTCAAGAAATTTGGCAAGCAATAAATCAACAAGTTTCTTATCGTGTAAATTTTAATAGCCAAGAATTGATTGATAAAACGACAAAAGGATTGCAAGATTTAAATATTCCTGCCACAAAAATTACCGTAAGCCGTGCTGAAATTGACCAAACCATAACCTATGGCATACAAGCAAAACTTAAATCAGTTCGTAGTGAAGTGGTTGATAATATTGATATTTTGCCTGATATTATTAGCGAAATTCAAAAGAAAACCGATTTAACTCGGCAAAGCATTTTCGCGATTTTGCAAAAATCAGGAAAAATTAGCGAAATTTGGAAAAATCCACAGATTTTTATCGATGAAGTGAGTAAAAAAATCAATCGTGTTTTAGCGGATTTAATGTTAAAAGGCATTCAATACCGCCAACTCAATCACAATTATGAAATGAGTTTATTTAAAGATTTTGAATGTTTTCAAAACAATTTTACATTTTATGTACAGAATCAAGATAAAACTATTTACGAAGAATTTATCCCTTTGGATTCGCAAGTGGAAAATCAATTTGCCCAAAATTGCGAAAGTTTGGAAGATATTTTGTTTTATTTCAAATTGCCAAAATGGTTCAAAATTCCTACACCGATTGGCAATTACAATCCAGATTGGGCGATTGTGCGAAACAATCAAACCCACGCCTATTTTATCGCCGAAACCAAAGGCAACACCGATGAAACACAACTGCGTGATATGGAAAAAATGAAAATTAAATACGCCAAAAGATGCTTTGAAAAAATCAACAACAACGGCGTGATTTACGCGGCAGTGAAAAATACACAGGAAATGTTGGAGAAATAAGTTTCAGGAGGCAGCCTGAAATGATTAAAGGTGTGTTATGGCAAAACAATATTTATTAAAAAACAAAGATAAAATTGTTTTACAATTTTCAATCGATTATAAAACCCAAGTTTTTGAAAGCTTGGTGAGCCGTGTTGCCTATATTCAAAATGTAGAATTAGTGAATAAAGATTTATTGCCTTATAATTTAAATTATCAAAATAATTTATCAAGCAATTTGGAACAATGGATAAATAAAAGAAAAGTGCCTAAAAACCGAGAGTTTGTGCATAAAATTTTATCCACATTACAAATTCAAGACCATAATAATTTTATGGCTTATATTGATATTTCTTTGGGACTTTCCTTAAATGATACATACTGGATTATTCCGTTAGATAGTGATTATAAATGGCAAGATTATAATTTATATGATAATTCTTTTAACGAAACTTTGGCATTAGTTGCTTTTACTGGATATTCTACAAAAATCAAAGGATTAATTACAAGTCCTGAATTTACTACTAACGGAATGTTAAAAAAATGTTGGCATAGAAATATAGATACAGGCAAAATTGAGTTAATTAAAGGACAAACCGAAATTAACGGTATGATAATTGGTAAAGAAGCATATAGTGAATATTATGCTTGTCAAATTGCTAAAATATTAGGATTAAATTCCGTTCATTATGAGTTAAAAAAATTTCATAATCAAATTGTGAGTTGTTGTGATATTTTTACTAATCAAGAACAAGGATATATACCGATTGCGTATTGTTTAGATGAAAAAATCAATTATAACGATAATACAGAACTCTTTCCTGCCATTATAAAAATTTATGGCAGAGAAAATTGGCAAGATTTATTATTATTTGACGCAATTATTTGCAATACCGATAGGCATTTAGGCAATTTTGGTTTGCTTATCAATAACGACAATAAACAAATTATTCAACCAGCCCCTATATTTGATAATGGTTCATCAATATTTAATTTTATTCACAATCAAGATATAAATCATATTGATGAATTAGTTGGGGAAAGATTAAGTTGGTTTCAATTATCATTTGACGAACAAGCACAATTTGCCGTGCAGAAAAGACATATTAACGCATTGTTAAAATTAGAAAATTTTCAATTTAAACGGCATGAAAAATATAATATTGAAGAAACCTTGCTTAAAGCAATAGAACAATTTATTCAAAAACGCAGTCAAAAGATAATAAAAATGTTGGAAAATAAATAATTTCAGGTTGCCTGAAAGCCGTGATAAAATCATGGCGTAACAATCTTCATGCTACGAAGAATGAATTTAATCGTTCAGGCTGCCTGAAAGGTGTTTAATTGAATAGGAGTAAGAAAATGAGACGCATATTTAAAGCTGATAATCCAAATTTAAGTGTTGCCAAAGAAATTTTGCAACGAGCCAATCAACCATTAAATCCTATGCAGTTTTATCAATATGCGGTTGAATTAGGATTAGCCGATAAATTAACTTATTCAGGAAAAACGCCTAATGCCACTTTTGGGGCTTATATTTATATGGATTTAAAAAATAATCCAAATACTATTTTTGAAATTGTGCAAATTAAGCCTAAATTGTTAATTAAACTAAAAGAACAAAATATTCAAATAAATCATTCAAATAAATTAGAACAATCTATACAGAAAGAAAAATCTCATTTTAATGAAAGAGATTTACACCCATTATTAGTTAATTTTGTATTTAGTAACGAAAATTTTTATGCGTATGCAAAAACCATTTTTCATGAAAAAAGTAAAAATTCAAGCAAAGGAACGGATAAATGGTTATATCCTGATATAGTCGGCGTTAATTTTGAATATGATGATTTTGATAATGCAGTTAGTCAATTTATTACTCGTTATGATAAATTGCCGATTAAAATTTATTCCTTTGAATTAAAAAAAGAATTAACCGTTGCTAATTTTCGTGAAAGTTATTTTCAAGCGGTTAGTAACAGCAGTTGGGCAAATGAAGGTTATTTAGTTGCAGCGGATATTGATACTACTGATGAAGAATTAACTAATTTAATGAAACGCTCTAATCAATCTTTTGGTATTGGCGTTATTCATCTTAATATTTTAGAACCAACACAAAGTGAAATTTTGCTGTCTGCACAATTCAAACAAAAATTAGATTATACGGTAATGAATGAATTATCGGATAAAAATCCTGATTTTAAATCTTTTTTGAAAACCATTCACGATTTTGAACCAAAACAAGAACACCGATATAAAGGTGAATTTGATAAAGTCTTGAATGAAGAAGAAATGGAAAATTATAAAAAAGAAAAGAAAATAAAATAATTTTCAGGTAGCCTGAAAACTGGTTAAGGAGTAAGTTATGACAACGCAGTTAAATAATGTTACAGGTATTAAGTTGCAAGGAAACAATTTTAATACTGAAACACAATTACAATTATTTGTTAAATCTGATAACAATAATTTAACTCCTGATACATTATCAAGAGCAAGTCTTATTTATGGCAAAAATGGTTCTGGTAAAAGTACTATTGCCACTGCTTTTAATAAAATTAAAGGAAATGATATTCAAGATATTGTTACGGCAGAACTTATTGATACAGGTAACAATGTTATTTCATTAAATGATGATGATAAAAATAATATTTTTGTATTTGATGAAACATATATTTTAAATCAAATCCGTATAGAAGAAGACGGATTAGATACTATTGTTATGTTAGGAGATATGGTTGATATTGAAAAGAAATTAGATGATGAAGAAGAAAAAAGAAAAAATTAGTAACAGAAAAAGAAGAACAAGAAAAAAAATGTAATGATTTGAATGATGATAAAAATAAAAATTCACCAAATTATTGGTTAAAGAAATTGACAGACAACCTAAAAGGTCAAGATGATAAAGGTAATAAAAATTGGGCAGAAAGAGATTTCCAAATCAAACAAAATGCAGGTGAAAATCCACGCAGAGCAACTTCTGTTAGTGATGATAAGTATCAAGATTTTATAAATTTAAATCCACAAAAATCACGAGATGATTTGATTACAGAATTTAACAAATTATTAAACGAATTAAAAACTAGTCAAAGTGGTGCAAAAGAGATTTCTATCAAAGTGCCAACAAATTTTACATTTACATTTGATGAAAATGAATGTAAAAATTTATTATCAAAAAAAATTGAACAGCCTAATCTTTCGGAAAGAGAGAAGTTTTTGCTTTCTATTATGAAAGAAAAACAAGAACAACATTTACATGAGATTAAAAATTTCTTTGCAAAAAACGAAAATGACAAATGTCCATTTTGTACGCAAGTAGTTTCATCTGCTCACAAACAAGAATTATTTGCAAGTATAGAAAAAATATTAAGCAAAGCCAGTGAAGAACATAAACAAGAATTACAAACATATAAAATAGAAGAAATTACAATAAATTTTGATGATTTTGCTGTTTTAGATGAAACAGTTATAAAAGAATGTTGCACGGTATTAACACAATTTAATGATTGTGTAAAAATGATAAATAATAAAATTGATGAGAAATTGGGAAATGTTTATCAACCTGTAATATTAGAATGTATTGATATTCAAAACAAGTTCGACAATCTTATATTAAAACTAAAACAGTTAGAAGAATTAAGAATTGAATATAATAAAAATACTACTAATACAAATTCAATTAAAAATCAATTAAACGATATAAATAATAATATTGCTTATTATGATATATACAATGAATATAAAACATTTCAAGAAAAAACAACAATAAAAAAACAAGAAGATGATAAATTAGAAAATGATAGAAAAAATTTAAGAGAATGTGAAGAAACCATTAGAAAATTGACAGCAGATAAAAACAAAGTTGAAATTGCTGTTGAAGAAATAAATCAAGGATTGCGATATATATTCTTTGCGAATAATCGTCTTGAAATTGAATATCGTGATGAAAAATATTGCTTAAAATCTATGGGCAATACAGTTAAACCTAATAAAATTTCTACTGGCGAAAGAAATGCGATTGCTATGTGTTATTTCTTTTCTCAAACAATGCAAAACAAAGAGCAGGGAGATTATAGTAATCCATGTTTATTAGTTATTGATGACCCTGTGTCCAGTTTTGATATGGAAAATCGTATTGGATTATTATCCTTTTTACGCTATAAATTAAAACAATACCTTTGCGGTAATGAAAATACAAAAGTAATTGTTATGACACACGATATTCAAACCTGTTTTGATTTGCAAAAAGCATTTGAAGAAGTAATAGAATGTTGTAAGACACCTGTTAATCAATATATATTTTCAAGATTAGAATTGACAGATAAAGAAATATCATTTTACCCTAAAAAAAGGCATGAATAAACTGAATTGCTTAAAGAAATATATGATTTTGCATTAAATGCTAATCAAGATTTATCTATAACCATAGGAAATACAATGAGAAGAACACTGGAAGCGTATGGTAGTTTTATTTATAAAAAAGGTATAGAAAAAATATCCACTGATGACAAAATTTTGTCAATTATTCAAGATCGTCAAATTGTTCCATATTTTGAAAATTTTATGTATCGTTTGGTACTTCACGGTGAAAGTCATATGGAAGAAAAAGTAAAAGCAATGAATAATAATTTAGATTTCTTTCAATTTATTGATGATAATGAAAAGCAAAGAACAGCAAAATTTGTTATATGTTTTCTTTATTTTCTTAATGAGCGTCATATTTTTAATCATTTAGGAGAAGATAAAGAAAATCAAATTAAACAATGGATAAAAGACATTAAACAAAATACAATATAAACAACTTTCAGGCAGCCTGAAAATATAATAGAAAGGTTTTAATATGTTCAAAAAAACGCTATTTTCTTTAATTTTAGGTTTATCGTTTTTATTCGCTTGGGCAGAAGAGATGAAAGTTAAAATTACGGTAAATAATCAAATTTTTACAGCGACTTTGCAGGATAATAAAGCCACGCAGAAATTGTTGCAAATGTTGCCTTTGCAATTAGATATGACGGAACTCAATGGCAATGAAAAATATTATAAATTTAGTGATAAAAAATTTAGTACAAATTCGCAGGCTGTAAAAAATATTCATAATGGCGATTTAATGTTGTTTGGTGATAATTATAGTCGTTCCACTTCAAAATAATACTGCGTTAGCTTCGCCTCGCCGTATTATGCATACTGTCTTCGGCTCGCTGCCTTGTCTTATTTTGAATTGAAACGACTATATTTGGTGATTTTTTATAAGGATTTTTCTACCAATTATTCATACACGCCATTAGGAAAAATTGATAATGCCAAAAATTTACCAAAAGCATTAGGGCGTGGTAATGTTCGTGTGAAAATTGAGAAATAATTTCAGATAGCATAAAAAATATATATTATTTACTTTTGCAATAAAAATATGATAAATCAATTCACATTTATAGACTTATTCGCTGGTATTGGCGGATTTCATTTGGCTATGGAAGAAATTGGCGGTAAATGTGTATTCGCCTCTGAAATTGATGAATACGCTCGCAAAACTTATGAGTATAATTTTAAGGATAAAAATCCTGAATTATTTGCAAACGGATTATTCAATGACGATATTAGAAAAATAAGTCCCCTTGATTTACCTGATTTTGATGTATTGTGTGCAGGTTTTCCATGTCAGCCATTTAGTCAAGCAGGTTATAAACGAGGATTTAATGATACGCATAAATCTGAACGAGGTAATTTATTTTTTAATATTGTAGATATTTTAAAATATAAAAAGCCCAAAGCATTTTTTTTAGAAAATGTGCGTGGAATTGTTCATCACGACAATGGCAAAACATTTCAAACCATTCGTGAAATTATTGAAAACGAATTAGAATACAGTTTTTATTTTAAAGTGGTTAAAGCGTCCGATTATGGTTTGCCACAATTAAAACCACGCACTTTTATGATTGGTTTTCGTGATGACGAATTATTGCGTAATTTTCAATTTCCAGCAAACATACCCTTAAAATACAATATGTCCGATATTTGGGGGGCAATGTGATAGAGAAATTGGTTACACATTAAGAGTAGGCGGACGCGGTTCTAAAATTGGCGATAGAAGAAATTGGGATCATTATTTGGTTAATGGCGAAGTTCGACAAATAATGCCTGAACAAGCCAAAAAAAATGCAAGGATTTCCTGATGATTTTGTCTTTCCTGTTCCAAAATCGCAAGCGATGAAACAATTAGGTAATAGTGTTGCGGTTGATGCGGTAAGAATATGTGCCTCATCTTTAATTGATTATATGTATAAATTAGAACAGAAAAATGCAAACAATACGATGAAATCTTCTAAAAATAAAGGTGAATGGACAGAATTATATGTTTTTCTGAAATTATTACACGATAAACAATTAGTTTTGGCTAATTCATCATTAGAAGAAACGAATAAAATTTTTCAAGTAGATAAAGTTACAACTCTAAATATTCAATATGACTATTATTTATCGGAAAATGATGATATATGCGTCAAAAACAAACAAACAGGAGAAGAAAAAATTGTCAATATATCCGGCTTGTTAAACAAACATGTATTACAAAAATTAGCATTGGAAATAAAAAATCAACAAGGAGCAAGTTTTGAAATACCAGAATTTGAGTTAATTAGCACACAATTAGGTATTTCTTTAATTAAAGGCGGTAATTCAAATCAAAAATCGGACATCGTATTGGATATTCAAAACAAAAATATAAAATATCAAGATAATGGTTTTGGTATTAAATCATATTTAGGTAATAAACCGACTTTACTGAATGCGTCTGGCAATACAAATTTTATTTACAAAGTAAAAAATTTGTCGCCTAAATTATTAGATAAAATCAATGCTATTGATACGAGAACGAAATTAAAAGATAGAATTGCCACTATTTATGAAAACGGCGGTGAATTGTGTTTTGATAGAGTGGAACAAACAACCATGGCATATAATTTAGATTTAGTAGATACTTGTATGCCTAAATTGATTTCACTAATGTTATTAGAATTCATCATAATCGCACAAATCAAATTGATGACAATTTAAATGCTGTATTTTCTCAATATGCTGAATTGTTTTCAACTGATTTAATGGGCTTAAAAATAAAAATTAAGAAATTATTAGTGTCCATTTTATTAGGATTTTTCGCAGGAACTAAATGGAATGGCAAATATTTAGCACAAGGAACGATTGTGGTAAAACAAGACGGTGAGCAAGAGGCTTATCATATTACCGATTTATCAACTTTGGAAAATTATTTATATCAGAACATTCGTTTTGATACACCATCAACAACTCGACACCGCTATGGTTCTTTGTTTGTTGAAAAGGATGAATTGTATTTTAAGCTTAATTTACAGTTGCGGTTTTAATCTTTCAATCATATTTTTATAAATTTGCCTAATACTTAAAAATCACTCGTCTTGCAAGATAAATATCCATAAAATCGTTGATAATTGAGATAAATATTTAATTATGTGTAAAAATATGTAATATATATTCACAAAAATAAATTTTCACTGTATTATTCAATACTCCTTTTTCAAAAAAGTTTTTAATTAAACCAATGAGGTAACTTTATTATGGCTGAATATACTAAATATTCATTTAACGGCACTGGTGAATACAATAAAAGAAGAATTGTTCTTAAAGTTTTTCAAGAAGCTGCAAAAACTGTTAATACTTTTGCAGAATTTAGGGAAAAATTTAATGATGTATTTGCTATTCGTGGAAATGTTATTGTTGATGAGAGCAAATTACCGCAAGATGCAGGCAATAGATATTTTATTGCACAAGAAGAGCAACTCTTCTTTGAAGGTCAAGCTTATTTTGTATCCACTCAGTGGGGTAAAACTGATGAATTTTTCAAGGTATTAGAAATAGCTAAGACCGCATTTCAATTTGAAATAATTGAACTGCCAGCAGTGGAAAAAAAAGCTCCAAAAAGAACCACAAGAAAAAAAGCGACAACAACGAGAGGTAAAAGAAAATCTGCTGATGTCGTTGCTGCATCTACAGATGCTGAAACAACAGAAAAACAAACAGAACAAGTTCAAACACAAGAAGCAGTTTCTGGCGAACAAACTGATGATGACAAGAAGCTAAATTTTGTTTGTCATAACCAAAATCATCTGCTTAAAGTGATGAAAAAGACGGTATATACGGCTCTTGCAGCACTTTTTGTTCTTCTTTGTGTAGAAATTGTGTTGTTGATAGCAGCGAAAGTTATAGTTCCTACTATTGCAATGTTCTAATATTTTTTACTTACGAAATAAAAAAGCCTGTTTTTTCAACAGGCTTTTTTTATTGCATTTAATTTCCGTTCAGTTAATGTCGAATATTTCTATGTACTTCCTGCAAACTACGCACGATTTCTTCTTTATCGGATTCGGCGATTGCGGCTGCGGCAGCTAATCCGCCAGCGATAGTAGTGCAATAGAAGACTTTATGCATCAAGGCATTACGGCGAATATCGTAAGAATCCGCGATGGCGCGTTTGCTATCAGTGGTATTGACGATGAAATCAATATCGCCGTTGATGATGTGATCGACGATATGCGGACGACCTTGTGCAACTTTATTTACCAGTTCGCATTTGATGCCGTGTTCTTGTAGATATTGTGCGGTTTTGTCGGTTGCGGTGATGCGGCAATTGCTATCTGCCAAAATACGGCAAATTTCCACTGCCATTGGTTTATCCGCATCTTTTACTGATAAAAATACATTGCAGCCAGCTTTGGGGAGATTTTCGCCAGTTGCGCGCACGGCTTTTCCGAATGCTTCTGAAAAAGTGTCGCCAATGCCCATAACTTCGCCCGTGGATTTCATTTCTGGACCCAAAATCGGATCGACATTGTGGAATTTTGCAAATGGGAAAACCGCTTCTTTTACCGCATAACGGCGAGGATTAACCGCAGCAGTAATACCTTGCGACGGTAGAGATTTTCCTGTCATACAACGAGCGGCGATTTTTGCCAAAGGTCGTCCAGTTGCTTTGGATACAAACGGCACGGTGCGGCTAGCTCGTGGATTTACTTCCAGAATATAAATGTCATAACCTTTTACCGCGAACTGCGCGTTCATCAAGCCGACAACTCCCAGCGACTGCGCCATTTGTGCAGCTTGTGCTGCAATTTCCTCGACAATTTCAGGAGCGAGACGGTAGGGCGGTAGCGAACAAGCGGAATCGCCAGAATGCACGCCTGCTTCTTCGATATGTTCCATAATTCCGCCGACGACTACATTGTTGCCGTCGCAGACGATATCGATATCGACTTCCACCGCGTTGTCTAAAAATCTATCCAACAAAACTGGTGCTTCTGGGGAAACATTTACCGCTTCTTTCATATAAGAGCGCAGTTCTTGATCGTTATAAACAATTTCCATTGCGCGACCGCCCAAGACATAAGACGGGCGAACTACCAACGGATAACCGATTTCACGCGCTTTGGTGATAGCGGAGTCGGCATCGGTTGCGGTGCGGTTTGGCGGTTGTAAAAAGCCTAAATCTTTAATGAGTTGCTGGAAGCGTTCGCGGTCTTCGGCGCGGTCGATAGCATCAGGGCTAGTGCCGATAATCGGAACGCCTGCCGCTTCTAGGGCTCTTGCAAGTTTGAGCGGAGTTTGTCCGCCGTATTGCACAATCACACCGCTTGGCTGTTCCACATTCACAATTTCCAGCACATCTTCTAGGGTTAGCGGTTCGAAATAGAGACGGTCAGCGGTATCGAAATCGGTAGAAACCGTTTCAGGATTGCAATTGACCATAATCGTTTCGATACCGTCTTCTTTGAGTGCCAGAGCCGCATGCACGCAGCAATAATCGAATTCAATACCTTGTCCGATACGGTTTGGACCGCCGCCCAAAATCATAATTTTGCGGTTACCAGTCGGCATTGCTTCGCAGAATTTTTCGTAAGTGGAATACATATAAGCCGTCTGACTGGCAAACTCCGCTGCACAGGAATCCACTCGCTTATAAACAGGACGAATACCGTTCTCCCAACGCATTTCACGGATTTGCGCTTCCGTTTTACCAACCAGCTTGCCGAGCGAATAATCCGAAAAGCCAGCCCGTTTGTATTCCAGCAAAACTTCGGGATTTTCGAGGCTGAAAATTCCGCTACCGATGCGGTATTCCATTGCGATAAGTTCTGCAATTTGTGCCAAAAACCAAGGGTCGATAGAAGTTGCTTCATAAACTTGTTCTACCGTCCAGCCTTGGCGTAGAGCTTCCGCGACATAGAAAATCCGTTGCGGCGTTGGTACAGAAACATAATCGGAGAGCGAGTTTGATTTTTCACGGTTATCAAATCCGATACGGTCAAAGCCGAGATGACCTTCTTCCAGCGAGCGAATTGCTTTATGCAAACTTTCTTTGAAGGTGCGACCAATAGCCATAACTTCGCCCACCGCCCGCATTTGCGTATCAAGATGATTGTCCGACTGCTTAAATTTCGCAAAATCAAAACGAGGAATTTTGGTTACGACATAGTCAATCGTCGGTTCAAACGAGGCAGGAGTTGCACCGCCAGTGATTTCATTTTTGAGTTCATCGAGGGTATAACCGACCGCAAGCCGCGCCGCAACTGATGCAATCGGAAAACCAGTTGCCTTCGAAGCCAAAGCAGATGAGCGAGAAACCCGTGGATTCATCTCAATAACAATCAACCGACCGTTCTTCGGATTCACCGCAAATTGCACATTCGAACCGCCAGTCTCTACACCGATTTTGCGCAAAATCGCGATGGAAGCGTTGCGCATTCTTTGATATTCCTTGTCGGTTAAAGTCTGCGCTGGTGCGACGGTAATTGAATCTCCCGTATGAACTCCCATCGGATCGAAGTTTTCAATCGAGCAAACGATGATGGCGTTGTCATTTTTATCGCGCACAACTTCCATCTCAAACTCTTTCCAGCCGAGCAAAGATTCTTCTAGCAAAACTTCGGTAGTAGGGGATAAATCCAAACCGTGCGCCACGATTTCTTCAAATTCGGTTTTGTTATAGGCGATACCGCCACCAGAACCGCCAAGCGTGAAAGAAGGGCGCACAATCACAGGAAACCCGAGTTTTGCTTGCGCCTCCCGCGCTTCTTGCATCGAATGCACAGCGAATGATTTGGCACTTTCTAAACCGATTTCGCTCATCGCTTTTTTGAATAAATCGCGGTCTTCCGCGGTGGAAATAGCATCAACCGAAGCTCCAATCAGCTCTACACCGTATTTTTCCAACACGCCGTTACGAGCTAAATCCAAAGCACAATTCAGAGCCGTTTGTCCGCCCATAGTTGGCAGGATTGCATCGGGCTTTTCTTTGGCGATGATTTTTTCTACCGTCTGCCATTTAATCGGTTCAATGTAGGTTGCGTCTGCCATTTCGGGGTCGGTCATAATCGTGGCAGGATTGGAATTCACCAAAATTATGCGGTAGCCTTCGCGCTTCAAAGCTTTACAAGCTTGCGCTCCCGAATAGTCAAATTCGCAAGCCTGACCGATAACAATCGGACCTGCACCAATGATGAGAATTGATTTAATGTCTGTGCGTTTGGACATAAGTAATTTCCGATTTATTTAATTTCTGTAATTCTTGAATTCATTAAGCCGTCAATAAAAACCGCCACAAAGGCGGTGTTTTATTAAATCAGTCGTCGAGCAAATCGCTGATTTCCATTTCAGCTTCTTCTTGCTCTGGAAGCTCAATCTTCGGTAGAGGTTTTTCCGTTTGAATAGCGGACGCTTGTGCCGCTTCTTGATTTGTTGTTTGATTGTCAGGTTGAGTTTCTGTCTCTACCGCATTTTCTGGTTTTTCTTCGTGTTTAGTTTCAGCTTTGGGAGCGGATTTTTTACCTGTTACTGCTTGTCTCTCACGCATTGCTTCGATAAACCGAGAGAATAAAACTTGCGCATCATCAGGACCAGGAGAAGCTTCGGGGTGTCCTTGAAATGCGAATACAGGGCGATTTTTCCAAGCAATTCCTTGCAAACTACCGTCAAACAGCGAACGGTGTGTCGCAACGATATCCCGCGGAAGAGACTTCTCATCAACCGCAAAACCGTGATTTTGCGAGGTAATTAGCACGCGTCCCGTTTGTAAATCTTTTACAGGATGATTTGCGCCGTGATGACCAAACTTCATTTTTACCGTTTTACCGCCACCAGCAAGCCCGAGCAATTGATGACCAAGACAAATACCGAAAAGCGGAATACCTGCGGAAATAAAAGCTTTTGCAGCGTGGATTTGTAATTCCAGCGGTTCAGGATCACCAGGACCGTTGGATAAAAATACACCGTCTGGCTGCATTTCAAGCACATCAGAAGCGGGCGTATTCGCTGGTACAACCGTAATTTGACAGCCAGCCGCCGCAAGCAAACGCAGAATATTGCGTTTAATCCCGAAGTCGTAAGCGATGACATTAAAGAAAGTTTTGCTCTCCGTGCGGTAAGAGTTTTCTTTGCAATCCCAGATGCTTTCTTGGTTATACGGTTCGATTTCTTTAATTGAAACTTGCTCGGCGAGCGCACGACCTTTCATCGAAGGATGGCGTTTTGCCGCACGAATTGCCGCGGGCTCGTCGATTTCACCGCCTGCGATGATGCAGGCATTTTGCGAACCGTGAGTGCGTAAGCGGCGAGTGAGTTCCCGTGTATCAACATCAGCAATTGCCACAATTCCATTGCTGCGCAAATAATCAGAAAGAGAGCCTTCCGCCCGCCAAGAACTATAAAAACGCGGTGCATCTCGCACCACTAAACCAGAAGCCTGAATTTTGTCGGATTCAATATCAAGGCTATTTATGCCCGTGTTGCCGATATGTGGATAAGTCAGAATTACGATTTGCCCGAGATAGGAAGGATCGGTGAGAATTTCTTGATAGCCCGTCATCGCTGTATTAAAAACCAATTCGGCGCACTGCTTGCCTTCCGCACCAATCGAACGACCACGAAAAACACTTCCATCAGCTAAAGCCAAAACCGCGTCCTGCATAAATTTCCTCAATCTGATACACAAAATGACCGCATTTTAATCGTCGGATAACAAAATTTGTTATGCGAGACAAAAAATGTCGTGACAAAGTTGCTCATTGATGCCGTCAGAAAATGACATTTTTTGTCGGTAGTGAATTTTGTTTGGGCAATAAAAAAGCTCCCTTACGGGAGCTGGGTCATACAAGGATAACCTTGTCTTATGACATAACGGGATAGTTAAGCTAACAACAAACATCAAGCAGTTCTCGTTTGCATAAAAGCTAAATTGCAAACAAAGCCATCTAGATGAACAGCTAGACATTTTTTGTCAAACAAAACAAAAACACCCGCGGCATTTTTATCACAAGTCGGTAGTTGAAGGTAATTTTTACGATTTTTTAATATTTTTATCATTGCAAATTGGCTTGAAAACTCTTCGTATTTAGCAATTGCGACAAAAATTGTCCGAATGTGTGCTTAAAGCGACAAAATTTGTCGATTTCAAGTTGATAAAACAACTCAAAAAGCCATAAATTGCTAAACTTTATCTACTTTTATATTTGTCGAGAATTGTTATTTTCTTGATGTTTTTCTTTCTCACCGTCTTTGGCGGTTTTTTATATTTCGGAGAAAATTCCTATGGCTATTCTTGCTAAAAAATCTCTTAATCTTGCTCAATACGGCATCAATCAAGAAGCGTTTCGCAATATTGCGCCTGCTGCTTTATATCAACAGGCATTTGAAGATGATGCGAATGCCACAATTGCGTCGAGCGGTGCATTGGTAGCGTATTCTGGGGCGAAAACTGGCCGTGTGCCAAAAGATAAGAGAATTGTTAAGCACGCTGATTCACAAAATAATGTTTGGTGGGGCGAGATAAATATTCCGTTTTCCGATGAATCTTTTACCGCTAACCGCAAAATCGCCGTAGATTTTCTTAATAAAGCAAAAAATGTTTATGTATTCGACGGATACGCTGGCTGGGAACCTTCATACCGCTTGAAAATCCGTGTAATTACCACTCGTCCGTATCACGCATTGTTTATGAACAATATGCTTATCCGTCCAACGGCAGAAGAGCTGGCAAATTACGGCGAACCAGATTTCGTAATTTTCAATGCGGGTAATTGTCCAGCGGATAAATCGGTTGAAGGTGTAACTAGCGAAAGTTCAATTGATTTATCTTTCGAGCGCAAAGAAATGGTTATCCTCGGCACTGAATACGCGGGCGAAATGAAAAAAGGCGTATTTACTCTGATGAACTATTTGATGCCGCTTCGTGGTGAATTGTCAATGCACTGTTCGGCTACGGTAGAGAAGGGCGGACAAACTTCAACTATTCTCTTCGGTTTATCAGGAACGGGTAAAACTACGCTTTCTGCTGATCCGAACCGTGATTTGGTTGGCGATGATGAACATGTTTGGACGAAAACAGGTGTGTTCAACATCGAAGGCGGTTGTTATGCAAAAGCGATTGATTTATCAGCAGAGAAAGAACCAGATATCTTCGGTGCGATTAAATTCGGTGCGGTGCTAGAAAATGTAGTTTTGAACGAAAAACACGAAGTTGATTTCACCGATACAACTATCACCGAAAACACTCGTGCTTCTTATCCAATCGAACATATCAATAATGCAAGAATTCCTTGTGTAGCTGGTCAGCCGAAGAATGTAATTTTCCTAACTTGCGACGCTTTCGGTATTTTGCCGCCAGTTTCTAAACTCACCCCAGCGCAGGCGATGTATCACTTTATTTCTGGTTATACCGCGAAAATTGCGGGAACGGAAGTCGGTATCACCGAACCGCAAGCAACATTTTCAACCTGCTTCGGTGCGCCGTTTATGGTTTGGCATCCGACAAAATACGCTGAACTTTTGGCAGAAAAAATCCGTGAAAACAATGTGAATGTTTGGTTAGTAAATACTGGTTGGGCTGGCGGCGGTTACGGTGTCGGCGAGCGGATTAAATTGAAATTCTCGCGTGCGATTGTTGATGCTATCAATAACGGTGAATTAGCAAATGCTCCGACGGTAGAAGATCCGCGCTTCGGATTTGCGGTGGTTACAAAATGTTCTGGCGTGCCTGATGATATTTTGCAACCGCAAAATGCTTGGGCGGACAAAGCAGCTTATGCAGCACAAGCAAATAATTTGGCTGAACGCTTTAACGAAAACTTCGAGAAAAACTACGCCGATAAAGCATCAGACGAAATTAAAGCTGCTGCTCCGAAAGTGGTGTGATAACCGTTAATTAAGCGACAAAAAATGTCGGAAAAAAAATAAAACGCAGGATTTATTTCCTGCGTTTTTTTATGTTTGATTAATTATTAAGCTGAAATATAGTCGTTTCAGTTCAAAATAAGACAAGGCAGCGAGCAGAAGATAGTATCTAGAATACGGCGAGGAAGCTCCCGCAGTATTATTTTGAAATGGAACGACTATAAAACCAAAGCTCTTAAATTGTTGAAAGGTGAGGAGGTTAATTCATCTTTTACTAGCTTAAATAATAATAAACAAGAGTTGATATATAAAGATGCTCCGTATCATACAATTTACGGTGGCGGAAATAAATCACCGAAACCAACTAACGGTCAAGATGTGTTAAATAATTCTATTCCAGTGAAAAATACTTCTAATCAAAGGGTAGGAGTTGATAAAACTACAGATGAATATGTGGTATTTAATAATCATAAAGACAATAGATATCACGGGGATGTAAAAGAATGGAAGGGAAGAAGTGATGTTGCTCTTACGGAGGAAATGAAGCAAGTTTTGTATAAAGCAGGATTAACTACTCGAAAAGGAAAAATATTAAAATAAATTATGGGTGATAAAATGACTGAAAAATTGATTTATGAAGAGCCAAGTTTATGCGCTGATAATGAAGTAAGAGATATTATAAAAAGCGGCGACAGTGGTAAAATATGCGATATGTTAGTTGCATTAGGTTTAGAACATGAAAATATGCAATTTGTTGAAAGCATAATTTTAGAATTGATGCATAGTGATGATTATTACATTGCATCAGTGTGTTTATTAGACATTGGTTATTTGGCTATGAGGTTTGGAGATGAATTTGATACTGCCAAGTGGCTAAAAATTTTAGAGCAAGAGCCCAAAAATCCCGAATTAAAACAAAATGTAGAAGATTGTATTGCAGACTTAAAGCGAACACTTATTGAAGTTATTGTTACTGATTTATACACCGCTGAATTAGCTGAACCAAAATTATTTTTTCGAATAACTAAATATGAGGAAGAGGGAAGAATAAGTTATGGAAATTCTTATATAGATAAAAATGGAAAGGAATGGTTTAACGGTGAATATGAAGATATCAATGAGCTATTTTTAGATGTAGAGCAGGAATTTGGAATACATAAAACAGATTGGATAAAAATAGATAAGAGTGAAGAAAAATAATAACGACAGATAACTATATTAGCACAATCAGTATAAATGTTGTATAGTCGTTCCATTTCAAAATAATACTGCGTTAGCTTCGCCTCGCCGTATTCTAGATACTGTCTTCGGCTCGCTGCCTTGTCTTATTTTGAACTGAAACGACTATATCTATTGCACGACAAATGTCGGTGAAAACGCAGGATTTATTCCCTGCGTTTTTTTATGTTCTTTTGAATTATTAAGTTGAGAGAAAAATAAGCTATGACAAATTTTGTAAAAATTAAATAATCTTTATTTTTCAGGCTGACAATTTTTGTCAAATTCGCTGTAAAGTTAGGCTAGAACGGTGTTTTTTATAAGCGACAATTTTTTTAACTATTGATTTTTAAGCTTTTTTTTTTTTTTTTGGTATCCAAAAAACTTGTCCGACCGACGCTATTTGTTTAGCGCATTCTTCAAGAAAAATTTTTTAAGGTCGAGACTATGTTTAAGTACAAAAAAATTACATTAGCAATCAATACGCTTGTTGCAGCATTTGCTGCTAATTCTTTCGCGGCATCAGTTCCTGATGTGCAAGGCGATCCTCTTTATAGCAATGCAGGGAAAAATAAAAAGCCAGCAGTTGTTCTGGCAGTTTCGGTTGAGTATCCGACTGCAGGTGCTGCGTATTCTTCAACAAATTCTTTGAGCAAAGAAGCATTAAAAGAACCATTTCAAGGATATTTTGACAGCAATGCCTGTTATGAATATGTGCAAACAATTGAGCACGGTGAAGCTGGCGGTTGGTCGAGTAAAAAATATCAAGCTGACGGCTCATTTGCGGAATTTGGCGATGGTTATTTCAAATACAGCCGTCCTGCTGCAACTCAAAATGGCTATGTAGGTTTATGTAACGGTGAATATGAATGGTCAGGAAATGCGATGAACTTCCTGACAATGTCTGCTTTGGATATTTTCCGTCAAACATTGACAGGCGGAAATCGTGCAAAAGGTGTCGGTAGTGCGATAAATAATTACACAGAAGCGGATACGGAAAGTGCTACTTATTTACGCCGTGCGATGCAATGGTCTAGTGAACAAAACACGAATAAATTTTTAGCAAGCCGTAATCAAGTAATGGAAACATTTAGAAACCGCGGCTTTGATGCTTCAATTGCTAGTGATAAAGAGTTGCTGGATCAATTGTTGCCGCATTCGGTCTCAGAAAAAATGCAAGAAACTGGTAAGAATGTTACTTTTACCGCTGAAGGCACAGGTTTTCATTTGAGATTGCAAGGTGCGGAAGATGTGGAAATTCCAAACACTGCTGTTTCATCAACAGGAGTAAAAGAAAAATCTGCCAAGTGGTTCAATGTTGTTGTTGAATACCAAAAAGACGGTAAAAAAGATGTCAAACCGACGGGAATTCTGCAAGAAAAAGCATCGAAAGGAATGCGGGTTTCCGCGATGGGTTATATGACTGGTAAAGACGACGGAGATGAACCTGCTGATGGAGACAAAGTTGATGGCGGTGTTCTGCGGGCAAAAATGAAGAATGTCGGCGGTTACGGTAAATACGGCGACAACGCGGAATGGGATGACAAAGGTAGATTTTTGACGAATCCAGATGGTGCATCTGGTGTGAGTAATTCTGGGGTTATCAACTATTTAAATAAATTCGGTGATGCTGCTCCGTATGACGCGAAAGATCCCGTAGCGGAGTTGTATTACACCGCAGTGCGTTATTTGCGTAACGGTGCTTGGAAAAATGATGCGGAAGAACCGATTGCTCGCGGTGAATTGCCGTATGACATTCCATCGACGATAACTCCGACGATGCAAGACAATTTCCCGATTTATCAAACTTGGGAAGATCCGCTCAATCCAAAAGGTAACCTCAAACACGGCGCTTGCTTTGTTCCAACAATTATCACCATCGGTGATAGCAATACTTGGGCAGACGGTAATTTGCCAAACTTTACTGCTGATGGTGGTCGCAGCACGGTAACTGACAATGTTGCCAGCGGTACAGATGGTAAAACTTCATATCAAGAAATAGCTGAATTTCAAGGTTCTGTTTTCCCTTGGACACAAACTGGTGGTGCTATGGGAACTGGCAGAAGTCCGATTTATGGTATGGCGGGAATGGCGTATTGGGTGCATACCAATGATGTTCGACCTGATATCAGCGCGTTGAGCGGCGAGAAAATGTTCATCAATAACTTCTTTATTGATGTTTTGGAAGATAACTACACCAAAATTTGGACTGGTTCTGGCGATAAAGGTGGTATTTATGAAAAAAATGCTGCTGGTGATGGAACAAAAATAGCTAATCCTTACTATTTAGCGGGCAAGTTTGGCGGATTTGAATTTGATCCTGAAAAAGGTTCGGCTTTGGAACAATTGAAAAACCGTAAATCTTGGACGGATGACAAAGTCGGTAAAAGTTCTTTTGATAAATACACCGACGGTACGCCGCGCAATTTTGCTATTGCCAACAATCCACAAGCATTGCGGAATAGTTTAGAAAAAGCATTTGCGGATATTGAAAATACCAGTGTTAAATACGCCTCGCAATCGGCAGATACGATGAACTTGCGTGCTCCGATTACACCGTCAAACACTTTGGATTTGACTAAAACTTGTTCTAAAACCAAAGAATTCGTGCCACTTGAAAACCTTCCAGCGGAAGAAAAAACGAAGTTTGATAAATACAAACCGCAATTCGTTTGCGCTGATGACGACCATTTGATTTGGAATTCAAACTTCAATTTGGCAAAAAATTACGGAACAATTCGTGGAATTTATCTTGATTTGAGCCGTCATAGCAGCAGTGCGGTCGGTAAAGATAGCAACGGTAATGACATCGCAGGCACTTTGGATTACAAAAAAATCAAAGAGCAAATGACGGAAAACCACACGACTTATCCGTTCTTGGAAACTTTGGCTTGGGATTCTGGCGATAAGTTAGATAAATATCACAGTGAAAGTGGTTTCGAAAGCCGTGCAGGACATATTTTTACCGCGAAAGGTCAATTTTCTGCTAGTGATTTGAGTAATGATGCGATTGAAGGCGTGAAAGCGCAAGATTTGTATGAATACATTCTTGGTAATCCTGCCAAAGAAGCTCTTACTTTGGAGAGTAAAGAAGACAATGATAGTGTTGCATTGCGCGACCGCACGGTAAGCATTCTCGGCACGATTGTGAATTCGCCTGTAACGGGAATTTTCCAAGTTGATGAGAAATCTGTATTTCCGTATCACTACATCAAATCGCAATATGCAGAAAAAACCGCCGCAACTTGCCAATTTGCAAAGGGTGCGCAAGAACGCGGAAATTATTACGGTGTTGCGGCAAATGACGGTATCTATCACATTTTTGATGTAAATGGTGATGAGCAATACGGCTACATTCCAACCGCTGTTTTACCGAATATTCACAAAAACGCGATTAACGAAAAACAACACACTTACTTAAACGACGGTTTTTCGCTTTACTTTGATTATTGCGAAGGCGGTCGCGCAAAATCGGTGGTTATCGGTAGTGCAGGTCGCGGTGCGAAATCGGTTTATGCCTTTGATGTAACCGACGGTAAATTCGGTGCAAGCACTAATACTTGGGAACTAAACGATGCAAATCTCGGTTATTTGACATCTTCACCAGTGCAAGCCATCACGCTTGACGGCGATAAATTGACTAGCCGTGTTGTATTTTCTAGCGGTTATCACAGTGAGACGGGTGTTGGTTCTTTGTATTACTTAAATCCGTTAAGCGGTAAAGGAACTCGTATCACACTTGGTTCTGACGGTGTTGGCGAACCGTTTGTTTATGACGAAGACGGCGACGGTGTTGCAGATAAGCTTTATGTCGGTGATTTTGACGGCAATATCTGGCGAGTTGATTTATGGAATATCGACAGCGAAGGAAAGAAAACGCTTAAATCAGAAAGCTCTCTGAAAGCGGAAAAACTCTTCGCGGCTGGTTCTGATGCGCAACCTGTAACTGGTGCTCCTTATGCGGAAAAAGTGCAAGGTAAGACAATTGTTGTATTCGGCACGGGACACTATTTGGATAAATCAGGGGTGGCTTCCGATGTGCAAAACTATGTGTATGGCATTGTCGATAACGGTAGTGATGTAGTTACTGATAGCCAAATTACGCAAAGAACTTTGGGTGAAAAAACTCGCTTGTCAGGCACGGAAGAAAATGGCGGCGGACGCAATCTTTATAACCTCGAAAATCCGAATGTTGATACGAGCGGCAAAGTAATTAGCGAACTTGCTTCTATCGGTAGCTTTGATGCAAGCGGTAAAGCAACTGCAAACGGATGGCGTTTGGCTTTGGATAAAGGGCGTGCGGTTGCGGCAAATGCGCAAATTTTGACTGGTAAATACGGTAAATACGCTTACTTCGTCGGAGTTAAAAACGATGCCGCTAATGTTGAAGAAGATGAATGCGAATTCAAATCTGGTTCAACTGCACTTATTTCCGTTGATTTGCTAACTGGCGGTGCAGTTCCGCAAGTATTCGATACGAATATGGATATGACCGTTAATGGCGATGATAAAACTGGGGTTATGTATGAAATCGAAAATACGGTTACACCAGTTGCGGCTTTGTCAGAAATCGTAGTTTCGGACGGCGACGGAAATGTCAGCACTGTGTATTACACGCGTATGACAGACGAAAACGGTGTTCCGCAACATATCTTCTTGGATAGAAGAAAAGGCGGCGTATTCATTCGCACATCATTGCGCGAAATCAAAATCAACTAATAAAAAGCCATCAAAAAGCATTTACTTAAACATAATTTTCCACCGCTTCGGCGGTGGTTTTTTTATTGCTTCGATGGTAAATAAGAAAAATTTGCATTTAGATATAAAGCCTTCTAAAATAAATAACGCCTAGCAATTTTTCGCTGGGCGTTATTTTTATTCAAGCATCAAAGGAAAAAATATGTTCAGAAAATTATCTTTACTTCTACTTGCTGCATTTTTAACGGTGAATTCTTATTCTGATAACGGAATAATTACAGTCCAAGAACGCTGTCAAATAGCACATAAAAATCTGGAACTTTTAAATAATACAAATAAGCAAGTTTTTATTCGTGAAGATGGTAATTTACGCGCACTTTCTTACCGTGAAATTTTGGCACAGAGAGCGGAAAATGAAGAAATAGTCCATAAATTTTGCAACAAAACAGTAGAAGAAAATATCAAAAATAGTGCAAAATATGAAACCAGAGATGCTGGCGAACCAAGCACGATAACCGCACTTCGAACTGCTATACTTTCGCAAGATATAGATAAAATTTTAACCGCATTAGAAATTGCTGCATTAGAGCGTGTAGTAGAAGAAAAAATCAAAAATAGTATAGAAAAAGAAGATTTTGATGCGGCATTATCAGAATTAGATAATATAAAAAATAATACGCAAGATAATAAAAATATTACCAATACACCGTGGGTTTTTAATACTAACAGTCAAAGCAATAGCGGCAGTGCAGGTGGAAGAAAAGCAAGCGACAGTTCAAAAAATGAACAGCACGGAGATGGAGGTTGGGCACTACAAAAGGCGGAAAAAGATATCGCAAAACTGCAAGAAAAACTTAAGCAAGGTGGATTAAGTAGAGCGGAGAAAGTAGAAATAAATTATAAGATTCAACGCATTAAAGAAAAGGCTCAAAAAAATAAAAAAGGTGAGAACCATAATATGAGGGGTAAATAATATGAAAATGGATTTTGTGCCTTTTGAATATGTTGGAATATTTAAGTTAGATGATGATGTCAATAATTATTTAGATGAATTATCTCAATATGTTCATCTTGAAAAAGATGAACATGGTTTTGAATACTATCATATTAGTGAACCATATTCAGAGAAAGATAATCTTTTTTTATCTGTAACAGATGGAAAAATACGCACTGTTTTTTGTTATGACAGTGCAATTTTTAATGGAATAGAGTTAATTGGATTGACCGTTGATGAGTTTAAAAACATCACTAATTCTGATTATATCGGAGAGCCTGATGAATTGGATATTTTTGAAGATGAACCGCCTTTGTATGACTACTCATTTAAAGAAATAGGCATTACGGTTACAACTCATTATGGAAAAATTCAAAGTTTGACTATTTCAGGGCATTGGGTGTATGAAGAGGATTAGTGTTTTTACGCCTAGCAATTTTTGTTGGGCGTTTTTTATTAAGCGTCAAAAGGAATATTTATTTTGAGAAAAATACTTGTCAGCTTGTTATCGTTATTTTTTTGTAAATAGTGTTTTTGCAGATGCAAGAATTATCACAATTGAAATATAGGCATATCCAAAAATAAAAAAATAGTTTTTCACAAAAAACAGTGCAAATATTTTTATTTACGACTATTATAGTCGTTACAGTTCAAAATAATACTGCGTTAGCTTCGCCTCGCCGTATTCTAGATGCTGTCTTCGGCTCGCTGCCTTGTCTTATTTTGAAGTGAAACGACTATAGCTTCTGCCCGCAAGAGGCAATATTGCCGTAAAGTTTGCCAAGCATTTCCTGCCGCTGCACCTTTGCTGATACGGTCGATTTTGGCTGATAAATGCAGGGTGGCGATTGCTAGTTGCGGTGTCCATTTTGCAAGATTGCTAATAAAAACCGCTTGCCGACGGTAATAAATCGGTGGAGTGGCGGATTGGAAAATATTCTGCCGTTCATTTTGCGGTCGCGACAAAAGTTGCAAAATTGTGTTCATTTGTGTGCGTATTTGCCAATTGATGAGCTCCAAAATGCCCTTATCGCTTGCCTCGAGCTTTTCCGCAACTCGGTAGCAGCTAATCCAATCGGTGGCAATCAAAGCGTTGGCAAAATCCTGCGCACCGAAACGGGCAAAATCGGAAAGCCGTTCTTTAATTTCCTGTTCGTTCAAGCTGTCTTTATGGTCGGGATATTGCCGCAGACGGTTAATTGATTGTTGGGCAGCAAGCAAATTACCTTCGTGATAATCAAGAAATTTTTCATATGCGCTGGAAGTAAGCGAAATTCCAGCTTTTTTGAGGCGTTTTTGTATTTGAAATTCATACTCTTCTTGGTTTAATGTATGACTTCGTAATTCAAGAACGCCTGAAATTTTGCTTTCCTTTTCCAAATTTGCTAATTGGATAATCAAAATAATATCGGCTGAATTTTTTTTGCTAATGTTTTCAATGATGTTGGTCGCGTTTTTGTCGAGAGTTTTTTGACCGCCAACAAATTCGATTAAGCGTTTGTCGGCAAAAAGGGAAGGGGTTTCGTATTCAAGTTGCAGTTCGCGCCAGCTTGCGGCGGCGGTATTTGCACGGTCGGGAGCATCGATGCGGCGGCGTTCGCTGTAACCTTCGGCGAGAGCTTTTTTGCGCAAAGCGTCGGCATTTTCCTGATTGATGAGAATTTCCTCTCCGCTAATGATGGAAATTTTTGGCAGAGGATTTTTATTGATGAATTCAACGGCATTTTGAGCATTAACTTTTGTATTCATATTGCTTTACAAAATATTGTATATGTGTTATTTTTAACTACGCATTAAGATAAAAAGCGGTGGAATTCCGAGTAGTATATTCGGTAAAAGTGCTCCGATTAGCGGTGGAAAATTTAGCAAAATCGCTAAACTGGAAATTATTCCCTGAATGATGTAATACAAAGTACCAAGCACTATACCAATTAGTAAACGGCTACCGTTAGTTCCGCGGCTGGTTTTGAAGACAAAGGGTAGCGCGAGTAATAACATTGTCAGCGCGGATATCGGTAAAAATATTCTTTGCCAAAGTTCAAGACTTTCCTTTTGATGCGGCAGAGAATTGCTTTTGAGAAAATTATTTAGAGCGAGAAGTTCGGAGATAGTGCCAGAATTCTTTTTCGCCGCAATTTGATATAAATTTTCAGGTGTTGCAGTAGTTTGCCAATACTGTTCTGTGGGAATTTGTATAATTTTTTCTGGTGTAAAAGTCCATTTTTGCGGTTTTTCTAATATCCAAGAGTTATTATTAAATATTGCTTTTTCGGCAGTTTGTATTTCAATCGTATTATTTTGTCGGCGGTAAAAATGCAAATTATTGAGGCTACCGTCCGATGAAAGTGATGCAATGTGTATCAATTGTTGGTTTTTGTCATTAAACCATAAACCGTTACTGTAAGCGGTTTGCGTTGTTTTACCGAGGGCAAAATTACGGATTTCTTCGCTTTTTTGGGAACTTTGCGGCGAAATAAATTCCGCAATTGCAATTAAAAGACAGCCGAAAACCAGCGCAAGAAAAATTCCCGAACGGACAATTCGCAGCCGCGACATTCCAGCAGTTTGTGCGACAATGAGCTCCTGTTGTGTTGCAAGTTGTCCGAGAGACAAAATGCTACCGACCAAAATCGCGGCGGGAGTGAATTCGATTATGCGCTCTGGTAATTGAAAAAATAGCACTGTTAGCATCACTGTTAGTGTGTAATTTCCCTCACCTACGCTGGAAATTTCTTCACCACTTTGCACTAAAAAATCTATTGTTAATAGAAAAATTAAGGCAATTATCGTGCCTGAAAATATGTTACTTAAAAGGTAACGGTCAAATTTTGGCATTTGTGTTCCTAAAAAATATTTGCTATTCTTATTCTGTTTAAGTAAAAATTATACCCTAACCGCTATTTATCAGGAGATATTTATGTCATTCACAATTGAATTAGATACGAAATTACAAGAACAAGCTTTTGCGGTAATTGAGCAGTATGGTATAACTCCGACTGAATTGATAAAGTCGTTTTTTAGTCAAATTATTAGTTCGAATCAGCTTAACTTTGAATATCCGCAAGAAAGCACTGAATGTCCGTTGTGCGCTGGTAGGGAATATAACGAGGAGACGGTGCGGTCGTTGCTGGCAATGGACGAGGAAATGAAGACCGCTAAACGCTACGACACGGTAGAAGAAATGATGCAGGATATTCTCGGAGAAGTTAATGGCTAAACTCAAAATTGTTGCCAGTGCGCAATTCCGTCGAGATGTTAAGAAACAGATTTCTGCACTGTTAACTAGTGAATGGGCGGAAATAATTTATTGTTTGATCAATGGCTTGCAACTTGAACAGAAATATCACGATCATCAATTAACTGGGAATTTGAAGAATTTTCGCGAATGTCATATCAAACCAGATTTATTGCTGATTTACCGTATAGATGGCAATGAGTTGTTGTTATATCGCATCGGTTCGCATTCGGAAGTTTTTTAGCCTTTGCTATAAATAAATGGTTATAAGAAAAGTTCAGTATTAGTCTTGTTTGTTTATAATTCAGTATTTTCATCTTCTTCGCTGTCTTTTTCCGCTAGGTAATCAAAAGATAACGGTAAAACTCTGGTTTCGGCAATTTGGCGGAACAGAAGTTTTATCACCTGCGCAGGAGTTAAACCATAACTTTCAATAATCGGGAATGCTTTATTTTTCAATTCTTCATCGATGCGGACGCTGTAATTGATAGCTATAATTTTCTCCTAAATTTTTGTAAAATTAACTGCAAATGAGCTGCAATCATATCGCATTTGTGCTATGTTTATTCTTAAACATTGAAAATAAAAAACCGCCGTATTTTGTGGCGGTTTTTTTATTTAATCCTCTTCATATGACCAATGCCCTGACACGATTATTGTAACGACACGCCCATAATGTGTCCAAACCTGTGCACCAATTTCTTCGAACTCATATACATATTCAGGCGGTTCATTCTCATGAAAATCTCTGACATCTACTTCTCCGACATAATCTGATTCAGTGATTTTTTTAAACTCATCTATCGTTAATCCAATTAAGTTAATGTTTTTATAAATCAGTTCGTTATAGCAAAAGACTGTTCGGATTTTGCCATTAGTAACTTCAACAAAATGAGTATCTGAATTTATATCATCAATATAATTTTTTGAAAAATGATAATATTCATTGCCATACTCATCTGCTGGCTCATATTCATATTCAGATAAAATATTAAAATATTTTGTTACATCATCATCAAGTTGAAAAATGCCAACTCGTTCAAATGGAATAAAAGTCATATACATATTATTTACCTTTCATGCTGTGATTTTCACCATTTTGTTTATCTTTGGCAGTTCTTTTGATGTTCCTTATTTTTGTTGCTATTTGTTTTTTCTCCGCACGGCTTAACCCACCTCTATCAAGTTTTTCCTGTAATTTCGCGATATCTTTTTCTGCTTTTTCTAATGCTCTACCTCCATCTCCGTGCTGTTCATTTTTTGAACTATCGCTTGCTTTTCTTCCACCTACACTGCTGCTATTGCTTTGACTGTTAGTATTAAAAACCCAAGTTGTATTGGTAATATTTTTACCATTTTGCGTATTATTTTTTATATTATCTAATTCTGATAATGCCGCATCAAAATCTTCTTTTTCTATACTATTTTTGATTTTTTCTTCTACCGCACGCTCTAATGCAGCAATTTCTAATGCGGTTAAAATTTTATCTACATCTTGCGAAAGTATGGCGGTTCGAAGTGCGGTTATCGTGCTTGGTTCGCCAGCAGCTCTGGTTTCATATTTTGCACTATTTGTGATATTTTCTTCTACTGTTTTGTTGCAAAATTTACGGATTATTTCTTGATTTTCTTCTCTTTGCGCTAAAATTTCACCGTAAGAAAGCGCGCGTAAATTACCATCTTCACGGATAAAAATTTGCTTATTCGGATTATTTAATAATTCCAGATTTTTATGCGCTATTTGACAGCGTTCTTAGACTGTAATTATTCCGTTATCAGAATAACAATTCACCGCCAAAAGTACGGTAAATAAAACTAAAAGTATTTTTTTGAACATAATTTTCTTTTGATGCTTGAATAAAAATAACGCCCAGCAAAAAATGCCAAGCGTTATTTATTTTATGAGAATTTTGATGTAAATGCAAATTTCTATCATTTAGACAAATTATCGCTGCTTTGGAATATTGTTTTTAGTTTATTTTAGAAAGCAAATAATCGATAATTTTTTCGGCAATATCAATTTTTGTTGCTGCATTGAAAGTTCGTTCATCATTTTTGCTAATTACCGCGATTTCATTTAATTCTCCGCCGAAGGGGAATTGGCTTACATCATTTGCGCAGATGAAATCCAAGTTTTTCTTTGCTAATTTTTCTCTGGCGTAGTTTTTGAGATTTTCCGTTTCAGCCGCAAAACCGACGACTAGTTTGGGGCGTTTGTCGGCTGGCAATTTGGCAATCGTTGCAACAATATCGGGATTTTCGATTAGTTCTAAATGAAGCGCGCCGTCTCGTTCTTTTTTATGTTTTTGGCTTAAAACTTGTTTTGGGCGGTAATCGGCAACGGCGGCGGTGGCGATAAAAATATCCGTGTCTTTTGCGATGTTTAATGCCGCATCAAGCATTTTTTCTGCTGTTTCGCTGGGAAATATTTGGCAATTTTCGGGCGGAACTTGTTCGCAATAGGCTTTTATTAAATTGACTTTGAGACCGCGTTTTAATGCCGCCTCTGCGAGTGCAAATCCCATTTTTCCGCTGCTACGGTTAGAAATAAACCGCACGGGGTCGATGTTTTCCCGTGTTGCTCCGACGGTAATGGTTACGGTTAGCGGTTTCGGAGATGGTGGATTTAACGGTTTTGATATTCCCAATATTTCAAAGACTTTTTGGGCGATTTTTTCGGGTTCTTGCATTCTGCCGATTGCGTTTTCACCGCAGGCAAGTTCGCCAGATTGGCTTTCTAATATGTAATGTCCGCGCTCTTTTAGTTTTCGAAAATTTTCCTGTGTCGCTGGGTGCAGGAGCATTTTGCTATTCATTGCAGGCGCGAGAATAACGGGAATATCGTTGGCTGCGAGGTAAAGAGTAGAAATTAAGTCGTCGGCAATGCCCGAAGCAAATTTGGCAGCTAAATTTGCGGTAGTCGGTGCGATGATGAGGCAATCTGCCCAGCGAGCTAGTTCAATATGGCTCATCGCTGCTTCTGCTTGCTGGTCAAATAAATTACGGCGCACGGGCTCGCCACTCAATGCTTGCAGAGTTTGTGCGGTGATGAATTCTTCGGCGCTTTTGGTTAGCACGCATCTAACCGATATTCCCTGTTTTTTGAATATTCGCACTAAATTTGCTGATTTATAAGCTGCGATACTGCCGCCGATGCCAAGCAGAATTTTTTTTGAAGACATTTATTTTTTCCGTTTTTTGTCGCTAAATGAATAAATGAGTAATGCGTTTGTAATGTGTTTGTAATAGTCTAAATATGCGATTAGAAAAATTGATAACAAATTTTGTCGAAATTGTTGCATAATTAGCGAGCTTTTCACCGAAGGTGGATTTGAAAACTGAATTTACGGTGAAACGATTAGTTTTATTTTTCGAGTTTTTCAAGGATTAGAAAATTATGTTCAAAACAGCTCTGGTTATCGATGATTCAAGATTGGCGCGGCTTACATTGAAGCGTCTCTTGACTTCGCAATATGGCATAAAAGTTTTTGAGGCAGAAGGTGTATTAGACGCAGAACATTGGGTAACGCAAAATGTTGAACCCGAGCTGATTTTTATGGATGTGATGATGCCTGAAATCGACGGTTTTGAAGGTCTTGCCAGAATGCGTAAAAATCCGAATACGGCTCACATTCCAGTGGTTATGTATTCAGGTGATATTTCCGAAGAAGCCCGTAAAAAAGCTCGTGATAGCGGTGCGAATGGATATTTACCAAAACCAGTAGATGCGCAAAGATTAGAGCATTTGCTCAAAGCATTAAGTCAAAGTATTGCGGCAAGTTCTGCGCAAATTGCTGCCGAAGAAGAAGAAAAGAAAGCAAAACAACAAGCAGCGGAAGCAGCAAAACAAGCGCAATTCGATATGGAACATCAAGCAACCCAAGTCAATCGAGTTGCAGAGCAGCGGCATTTCGAAGCAGAACAAATGCGCCGACAAACTCAACCGAAAGTTACTCCGCAAGAAGTTCCAAAATTCACCACCGAATCAGAGCCGACTTTGGTTTTAGGTAGTGATATGCCAGTTCCACCGCAAGATCAAAAAGTTGTGGTTATCAATCAGACTACCAATCAAATTCCAGAAGAATTGCAACAGCGTTTGAGCGACTTGGAAGACAAGGTTAATCAAACTCGCTCTCAAAATAACAAGCAAAGAGAAATTGTTGCGGACATCGACCGTCAGCGTCGGGAAATTGGTGTTTTGCGGCAAGAAACTCAAAAAGTCAGCAGTGTTTCGCGTTTAGCGGTGATTTTGGCGGTTCTCGCGATTTTGATTGCTGCTGGTATCGCGGCTTACAGAATGTTTTAATTGATTTGAAGTTTTCGTTTGTAGATTATTAACGCCGTGTTTTGCGGCGTTTTTTTTTCTGACACGGTATAGTTGTTCCATTTCAAAATAATACTGCGGAAGCTTCCTCGCCGTATTCTAGATACAGTCTTTAAGCTCGCTGCCTTGTCTTATTTTGAACTGAAACGACTATAAAAACATAAGGCATCTGAAATAACAATTTGAAGGAAATCAAAATGCAACAAACAGGCAATATTCAAGAAACTCTCGGGGTGCGTGAAAAGGCATTGCACATCAATTTAGATGAGCGCAAATACGGAACAATTGTTGAAATCGGGGCAGGGCAAGAAGTCGCGCGGCATTTTTTCCGTGCTGGTGCGGCGGCGGGCACGATTGCGAAGACGATGTCTGCTTACGATATGCAGGTTTCCGATGCGATTTACGGTGCGGAGCCGAATCACCGTTATGTCAGCCGTAATCGGGTTATTTCGATGCTTAATCACGAATATTCGATTTTGCTGGAACGGGTGAAGGATAGCCGTCCGAAATCTTCGACATTTTTTGTTTATGCCGCAACGGTTGCCGCTAAAAGTTTCCGCCGTAATAGCGAATGCCACGCTTGGTGTGGAATCCGTTTGCAACTTTATCCCGAAGCGCAGCCGAGTGAAATTATTGTTCATGTGCGGATGCTTGATGCGGATGCGAATAAGCAGCAGGAAGCCTTGGGAATTTTCGGGGTAAATTTGATTTACAGCGCGCATTACGATTTTTCCGATCCGCGCAAAATTATTGACCGTCTTACCGAAGGTTTAAGCGATAAGCAGCTGGAAATTGACAGTATTGAGTTTTCTGGACCGTATTTTGAGGATTTAGACAACCGTCTGATTAACCTGCATTTAATTCGTGCTTGGAAGACGCGGGCGATTATGTTTAATCCAGAAGGTAAGGTTTGTGTGCCAGCGGAGCTGCTTTACAAGAAAAATATTTTGGTTATTCGCGGTAACTTCAAACCTTTCACGCTTTTGCATCAGGATATGTTTGAGCAGGGAATGCGGGAGTTTGCGCAGCTGCCTGATGTGAGTGCGGATAACACCATTCGCTTGGCGGAAATCACGATAAATAAATTGAGTAGCGATAACAAAACCATCAACGACAGTGATTTTCTCGAACGCGTGGATCAGCTCACCAAAATGGGCTATTTCGTGATGATTTCGGATTATGTCCGTTATTTCCGCTTGCGGGCGTATTTTCGGCAATTTACGCAACGGCAAATCGGCATTGTGTTGGGAATGGTTGGTTTGCGGCATATTTTTGATAGTGATTTTTATCAAGGCGTTATTGGCGGAATTTTGGAAGGTGTCGGTCAGCTGTTTCCTGATAACACAATTGTTTATGCTTATCCAGAACATTCAGCGGACGGTGCGCGGATTGACTGCGACAATATTGAAATTCCCGACAATTTGAAATATCTCTATCAGCATTTGCGTTACAACAATTGGATTCGTCCGATTTCCGATAGCCGTGTTGAGTTGTTTGATATCAAATCGCGGGAAGTTTTGGCGGATATTCAGGCAAACCGTAACAATTGGGAAGCAAAAGTGCCCGAGCAAATTGCCGAACTTATCCGCGAGCAGAGATTATTTGGCTATAACAGTAAGTAATTGCTGATTTATCATTGAAAAAGCCGCCGTATCTGGCGGTTTTTATTTTTTTAATTGTTGTTTTGGGAGGAATGAAATGCCTAAATTATTTATCACCGCTTGTTTATCTTTATTTTTGACCGCTTGCTTACCGACAGGTTCTCAGCAGCCCTTGGAATTGCCAGAGGAAAAACCGCATTACGGCGACGGAGCTTGGCACCTGATTGACGGGAATTTAGACGGTAAAAAAATCAACGGTAATGAAAAAATAACTTTGGAGCTTTCTCTTGGTCGCGCTTCTGGTTTTAGCGGTGTGAATTCCTATTCGACTAAGGCGCACAAACTCGCGGGAAAAATTTCGGTTGATGAACAAATTCAAATTACCAGAATGGCTGGAACGGTAAAAGAAATGCGTTTAGAAAGCCAATATTTGCAAGCTCTGCGCCGTGCGAAATCTTATAAGGAACAGGGAAATGAGTTAGTCTTAACGGGAGACGGTGTAGAGCTACATTTCCGCAAATAGCCCGTTAGAAGGCATAAAAAAAACCGCTCAAGTAAAGGAGGTAAAACTTAAGAGCGGTAAAAGGAGGAAGATATGAACTGGTGGGTCTGGAGGGACTTGAACCCGCGACCAAGCGATTATGAGTCGCCTGCTCTGACCAACTGAGCTACAGACCCGTAAAAAAGCGGCGCATTCTACGCCGACAAAAGCAAAAGTCAAGGAACAAAGATGCAGCAAGAGCTATGGAGGAAGGCGGAATTTGCCGTAGAAATTCCCGTAATAGCAGGCGTAACGCTTACCGCTTATCCCGATTTCGAGCGCGGTTTTAATCTCGCAAAACACGTCGATGATGCGGCGGAAAAAGTCGAGCAAGCAAGATTGCAATTGATGCAGGCGACGGGATTAAACCGCCGTTTTCTCTGGCTTAATCAAATTCATAGTGCGGAAGTTGTTTTGGCGGAAGATTATTGCGTCTCTGTGTCCGCAGATGCTTCTATTTCTCGCGATAAAGATACGGTTGCGGTAGTGATGACGGCAGATTGTGTGCCGATATTGCTTGCTCGTAAAGATGGAAAAGAAGTTGCCGCAATTCACGCGGGATGGCGGGGGATTTACGGGGAAATTATTCGTCGAACGGTAGAAAAATTACAAGGCGACAGCTCGGATTTTTATGCTTATATCGGACCTTGCGCAGGGCGGGATAAATATGAAGTGGATAGCGAATTTCGCGCGCGCTTTTGCGAAATGAACGCGGAATTTGCTCGTTTTTTCCGTCCTTCGGATAAGGAAAATCATTATTTGGCGGATTTGGTCGCTATCGTGAAATATCAGTTGAATGCTTGTGGAATAAGCAATGAGCGGATTACAGGTGGCGGAATTTGCTCGATTAGTGATGAGAGATTTTTTTCCTACCGTCGCGACGGCAAAAAAGCGGGTAGAACTGCAACTTTTATTGCTTGTAACTAAACGCTGAAAATTGTTACTAGCTCTTGAATTTTCTATATTTTTTTCAACTGGAAATTTATAATTGCGCGTGCAAATTTCACTTCAAAAGTCAAGGGAAAAATATGAAAAAGATGAATTATTTATTAGCGGTCTTCTCCGTTTTATTCTCATTGAATGTTGCGTTTGCTGGCGTTTGTGATGACGAAAGCGATTGTTTTTCAAAAGGTGGAAAAGCTCGCGACGATGGACAATTGGTTGATGCTCTCGATTATTTCGACCGTGCTTGCAATATTTCTGATATGCCAAGTTGCTTGGAAATGGCAAAAATTTATTTGCAGGGCGGAAAAGGAGTTCCAGCAGATGCCGCACGGGCTGCGAATTTATTCAACACCGTTTGTGAAAAAAATCAAAATGCAGAGGCTTGCAATAATTTGGCGAAGTTTTATCAAGTAGGCGAAGTTGTTCCAGCGGATATCAAAAAAGCATTTGAGTTGTATGAAATATCTTGCGGACGCGGCAATTGGGAAGCTTGTAACAATCAGGCAGTGCTTTATGAACAAGGTCGCGGTGTAGTGCAAAGTACGCAAAAAGCATATGAATTGTATTTAGCTGCTTGTAATGAAGGAGATTTCAAATCTGCCTGCGACAATCTCGGAATGATGGCGCAAAATTCCAACAATTACGCGATGGCTGCGAAGTTTTACGACAAAAATTGTAAAAACGGCTACGGTAAATCTTGTTATAACCTTGCGTATTTGTATGACAAAGGTATCGGTGCGGAACAAGCGGATAAGGAAAAAGCAGCCAAGTATTACCAAGAAGCTTGCGATAAAGGCGATCAAAACGGTTGTTCAAAATTGACAAGCCTTTGATTTAATTCAAAACTTACTACCAACCGTCGCTAGATGCGGCGGTTTTTTTATTTTCGCGCAGTTGTGAAAAGAAAAAGAATGTTTGGTACTCAAAAAAAGGAAAATAAGCAATTTTTAGGTGTAGATATGGAAAATAAAACTCGGGCTGGCAATAACCGAACTTTAACGCTGACCGATAATGAAGTGAAATTATTAAGACAAAATCTGCTAACTATCGAAAATATTTTTCAAAACACGGATATCACCAACAAAACCATAAACGGCGATATTTTGGCAATTCTGCCTTTCATTCCCAATGAGTTTGCAGATTTAATCATTATTGATCCGCCATATAACCTATCCAAAAACTTCAACGGAGTGAAATTCAACTCCCGTTCTAATGAACTTTACGATGAATATTTAGCGACTTGGTTTCCAGAAGTTTGTAAAAAACTAAAACCGAACGGTTCGCTTTATCTCTGTGGTGATTGGAAATGCACTTCTTCACTACAACGAGCACTTGAACGGGAATTAACCATCATTAACCGTATTACTTGGCAGCGGGAAAAGGGGCGCGGTGCAAAGTCAAATTGGAAAAATGCGATGGAGGATATTTGGTTTGCCGTTAAAAATCCGAATGACTATTTTTTTGATGTTGAAGCCGTAAAAATGAAGCGTAAAGTCATTGCACCTTACAAAATTGACGGTAAACCAAAAGATTGGGAAGAAGAAGAAAACGGTAATTTTCGAATTACATATCCATCTAATTTCTGGGACGATATTTCCGTTCCGTTTTGGTCGATGCCAGAAAATACCGATCACCCGACGCAAAAATCCGAAAAACTCTATGCCAAACTAATTCTTGCCTCTTCCAAACAAGGCGATGTTGTTTTTGATCCATTTTTAGGTAGTGGCACTGCAAGTGTTGTCGCAAAAAAACTCGGTCGAAATTATTGCGGCATTGAATTAAACGAAGAATATTGCCTTTGGGCTGAAAAACGCTTGGCTTTGGCGGAAGTTGATAAAACTATTCAGGGATATTCCGATGGAGTTTTTTGGGAAAGAAATACGCTGGCATTGCAACATAGAGCGGTAAATAAAAAAGCGGTAAATAAAAATAAAACGCCAGCAAATCGAGAAGCAACATCAACTGAATTACCGTTATTTAATATAAATTTTGAGAAATAAATGAACAAAATTTTTGTAAAAAATAATCGAGAACAGATACAAAACAGTGTAATTACAAATTTAAATTCCGTCGTCATAATCAACACAAATGCTTCTCCTCGCACTGTCGGTGATGCGGTGCAGGAATATTTAGAAGATAAGTTTGTGGATTGCCTGCCAAAAGATATAGTCAAGGAATTCAGCACATCTTTTGCCAGAAGAGCGATGGCAGATTTTGCATTTACTGATATAGACGGAAAATATTATGTTGTTGATTGCAAAACGCACAATTTAGCTACGGCTTTCAATATGCCAAATCTAACCTCTGTCGAACGCTTGGCAAGGTTTTATGAGGACTTTAATAATTACTTTGCGGTTTTAATTATTGCTTATAAATTCGAAGATACAAAGCTGCTATGGACGGATTGCAAATTTGTTCCGATTGAATTATTAGATTGGTCTTGTCTTACCATCGGAGCACTAGGTTGGGGGCAGATTCAAATTGCAAACTCAAACAATATTGTCATCAATGAAAACAATACGAGAAAAAAATGGATGCTAGAACTTTGCGCTCGTCTTGAACAGTTTTATCCGAACGAAATTGCCAAAATTACAAAAAGAATTGAACATTTCAAAAAAATAAAAGAATTTTGGGAAGAACAAGCTGATTGATTAAGAATGTTATGCAAAATGTTTTTTTACCGCTTGTTAGTTAAAGGAAAAATAGATTGCTTGTTGCAAGTTTATGAAAGGTATAAGCTATTTGTAAGATAAACACATATTTTTGTATGTTTTTGATATATGCAGTGAAGCAAAAAATTGTTGTTTTGTATCAATTAAGCGAATTTTTTGCCTTGCGAGTTATAAAATCCCGCGCTTTTCGTGCTTACAAAACAATACGAGGAACTATGACGAGACTGAACTGTGCCGCGGTTTATTCCCTATTTACCGCGCTTTTCTTTATGCCGTTTCTTGCTCGCGCACAAGTTGAAATTGATATTCCCGCAGCCAAGCAGCAAGCTGTGCAAAAAATTGCGGTTGTGCCTGTGCAAGGTGATAGTGCGCAGGAAATGGATTACATAATTTCATCGGATTTGCATAAATCGGGATTATTTCAACCGATTGCGCCGAACCGTTTGCCTGGTCGTCCGACTGAACCGTCGCAGATTGATTATTCGGCATTTGCAGGAATTGGTGCGAATTATGTAGTTCTCGGCAGAATGCTTGGAGGCGGACAAGCACAGTTCGTTTTAAGCCAAGTTAATAATCAAAATATTGTTTTTAATGAACGGATTTCTGGCGGTGATAAACGGGCGGTTGCGCACCGTGCGGCGGATTTGATTCTTTATTACCTCACGGGCAAGAAGGGTGTTTTTTCGACCAAAATTGCTTTTGTTTTGGAGCAGGGCGGTGGCACTTCGCGGCGTTATAGTTTGATTGTCGCCGATATTGATGGAGCAAATCGTCGCACAATTGCTAGCAGTAATGAACCGATTTTGTCGCCAGCTTGGTCGCCAGACGGTTCGCAAATTGCCTATATGACATACGCGAATCATCACGCACAGATTGTGGTTACCAGTGCATCTGGCGGTGGCGGTCGAGTTGTAGTGCAATCAGAAACTACGAGTTCCGCGCCAGCTTGGTCGCCAGACGGTTCGCAGTTGGCGGTAGCTTTGGCGGATAAGCAAGGAAATACCGATATTTATTTAGTCAGTGCTGGCGGCGGCGGCAAAAAACGCTTAACCGATCACCCAGCGATTGATACCGAACCTGTTTTTTCCCCTGATGGTGGTTCGATTTATTTCACATCTGATCGCGGTGGTAGTCCGCAAATTTACAAAGTTTCCCGTTCTGGTGGAGCGGCGCAAAGAGCGGTTGTCGGTGGAAAATTTTCTGCTAACGCCTCGCTTTCACCTGATGGTAAATATATGGCTCTAACACGGCAAAGCGGCGGCGGTTATCAAATTGGTTTATACGCTTTACAGGGCGGTTCTTTTACGGCTTTGACTAATGGCCGTTTAGATGAAGGTGCAAGCTTTGCGCCGAACGGTGAATTCATTATTTACGGCTCACGCGAAGGCGGCAAAAGAGTGCTGAAAATGGTTAATTTGAAAGGCGAAGTAGTGCAAACGCTGTCGGATTCATCGGGAAAACTGCGTGATCCAGCTTGGTCGCCAAAATAATTTTTAAGTTATTTGATTTTGAAATAGAAAAAAAATTCTTTTTAAGGACAAAAAAATGCAATCTAAAAAAATATTTTCTTTAATTGCTCTTCTCACCGTATTGTTACTTTCTGCTTGTTCGAAACCGTATAACGAAGGCGAAGGAAATACCGACGGAATGGGAGCAGACGGCGGAGTTTATGGAGCTGACGGCTACACCGTTCCAGGCGGTAGCGATATTTACGGTAACCAAGCTATGAATAACCGTGCGCAGTTGGGAGATTTTTACGAAGATCCGAGTTACGGTGTCAATGTTCAGGGCGGTCCGCAATCTTCGGCGAAGGATAGGGTGATTTATTTTGCTTATGACAGTGCAGAATTGGATTCTCGTTCTTTGGCGGTATTGCGGGTGCATTCGCAATATTTGCGTGAGCACGGAAATACTCGCGTTGTGCTCGAAGGTCATACCGATGAACGCGGTACGCAGGAATACAACATTGCTTTGGGCGAACGCCGTGCATATTCGGTGCGCAATCAATTTATTAGCGAAGGTGTAAATCCAGAGCAAATTCGCGTTTTGAGTTATGGTGAAGAAAGACCTGCGGCGGATTGTCAAGATGAATCTTGTTATGCTCGTAACCGTCGTGCGGTGATTGTTTATTAAATAAATCTAATCAATAAAGCTGCGGTTAAAGCCGCACTTTTGCATTCAATATAGTCGTTTCAGTTCAAAATAAGACAAGGTAGCGAGCTTAAAGGCAGTATCTAGAATACGGCGAGGAAGCTCCCGCAGTATTATTTTGAAATGGAACGACTATAAAACTTATACCGAAAAATCAAGGAGAAGCAGATGTCAAGCAAATTGATAAAAAATAAAACGATTGTTTTGCTTATTTCTCTCACTGTTCTTGCAGCTTGCGGCGACCGCGAAAGAATGCTCGAAGAACAAATCAACGAAAACAAAAGAACTATTCAGCAATTGCGCAATCAAGTTGTTGATTTGCAAGCGGAAAATTCTGGGTTAAATCAGCAACTGACGACTGCGAAGCAGGGCAGAATTCCGACGGGAGTTATTGCGGTGCAAAGCGGTGATTTGTATAACCGTGTACAGGAAGGAACGGCAATAACCGCGGCAGGTGAAGGTTATCAGCATGCTTTGCAGCTTTACCGTGCGGGGGATTTGCAAAATGCAGAAAGTGCTTTCCGTCAATTTTTAGCGACTAATCCGCAGGGAGAAGAGGCAGCTTTGGCGAATTATTGGCTCGGTGATGCGGCGTATAACCGTCGGGCTTATGACCAAGCAGCGGGATATTTAGCGATGTCTTTGAAAATTTCTCCGCAGGGGGAAAAATCAGCGGTTGCGATGCAAAAATTGGTGCAAAGCTTGAAAGCGGCGGGTCGCACGGAAGATGCCAGAGTTTTAGAGCAAAACGGTATTGCGGCTTTACAGATTGATAACTAAAAACATTGTGAATTGAAAATTTAAGGAGTCAAAATGAAAGCGACCAAACTTAAATTATTTTTATCAATAGCTTTGGCGGCTACTTCATTTGTAGCAAATGCTCAAGACGCATCGAGCGATTTAGCGCAAGCGGCACAAGCGGCGGCGCAAGGTGATAAAGCGCAGGCAGCAAAACATTTACAAAACGCTGCGAATAAAGGCGATGCGGTTGCGCAATTTAATCTCGGTGTGGCATATGCGAGCGGCGACGGTGTTACGGCAAATGAAAAAACCGCGATTGATTTATGGCAAAAATCTGCCGCGCAAGGTTATCCAGCCGCGCAATATGAACTTGCTATTTATTATTTAGACAAAAAACAAGCGTCAAAAGCAGCACCGCTTCTGAAAAGTTTGGCGGATAACGGTGATCCAGCAGCGCAATATAACTACGCGATGATGCTTGGAAAGGGCGACGGCGTGAAGAAAAATGATGCGCTTGCTTTGGAATATTTACAAAAATCCGCGGCGCAGGGTTTTCCGCCAGCATTGCAGGCAACGGGGCAAGAAGCAGCACCAGCGCAAGGTCAATAAATATTTGTTGTAACCGTCGTTTTATAGTCGTTTCAGTTCAAAATAAGACAAGGCAGCGAGCTTAAAGACTGTATCAGAATACGGCGAGGAAGCTCCAGCAGTATTATTTTGAAATGGAACGAATATAGCGGCGGTTTTTTATTTTTGAACCGCTTACAAATGCAAATAGATTTAATCACTATCGCGAGCAATGTTCCTGCTTGGGTTGATGCGGGATTTCAGGAATATTCCAAAAGACTGCGTGCAGGCGGAATTACGGTAAATTTAGAAGAAATTAGCTTGCAAAAACGCACAGATGTGCGCCAAATTGCGGCAGCGCGGAATAAGGAAAGTTCGCAAGTGCTGGCAATTGCCGCTAAAAGTTCTTACATTGTCGCACTTGATGAAAGAGGAAAGGAATATTCCAGCCGCGAACTGTCCGAAAAATTCTCTTTTTGGCAGGAACGGACGAATAAACTCGCGGTGATTATCGGTGCGCCAGAAGGTTTAAGCGATGAAATTCGCGCTCGTGCCGATGAATTTTGGTCTTTGGGAAAATTAACTCTGCCGCATACTTTGGTGCGAGTGGTAGCCGTCGAAGCTTTATACCGCGCTTGGTCTATTACGCGTAATTTGCCATACCATCGCGATTAAAAAATATAACTATCGCTACTATTTTTTACTACTGTTATTGTTATTTTTATTGAGTTACGGAGAATATCGATGAAAAAAATTTTAGTTACAGGCGGAGCAGGTTTTATCGGCTCAAATCTGGCAAAACATTTTGCGAAAAATGCGGAAGTTTTGGTGATTGATATTTTTCGTTCAACCGAGACATTTGCTAACGGCAACTTAAAAAGTTTCGGGCATTTCAAAAATCTGCTCGGTTTTTCTGGCGAAATTTATTGCGGTGATATTTGCGATAAAGAGACGATTAAGAAAATCTGCGATTTTGACCCCGATGTAATTTTTCACGAAGCAGCGATTTCCGATACTACGGTTGCCGAACAAAATGAGCTGTTGCAGGTTAATTTGAATTCCTTCGATGAACTTTTGAAAATCTCGCGGGAATTGCAAGCAAAATTGATTTATGCCTCATCGGGAGCGGTTTATGGTTCAGCTCCTGCGCCGCAAAAAGTTGGTAATGGGGAAAGTCCGCGCAATATTTACGGTTTTAGTAAGCTGATGATGGATTACAAAGCACGACAATTTGACCGTAAAAATCATACAAAAACCATCGGGTTGCGCTATTTTAATGTTTATGGCGGTGGGGAATATTTCAAAAATAAAACCGCTTCGATGGTTTTAGGTTTCGGCTTGCAGATTTTGTCTGGCAAAGCACCGCGATTGTTCCACGGTTCGAATGAAATTTTCCGAGATTTTGTTTATATAAAAGATGTGATTGCGGCGAATGAAGCGGCGATGCTGGCACAAGATGTCGGCGGAGTTTTTAATGTCGGGACGGGCAAGGCGCGGAGTTTTCAGGATATTGCCGATATTTTGCAGAGGCTGTTGGAGACGAATTACGGTAATGATTACATCGAAAATCCCTTTGCCGCGCAGTATCAATTTTTTACGCAGGCGGATATTGCCAGCACTGTCGAGGAGTTAGGATATAAACCGCAGTGGTCCTTGGAAGACGGTATCGAGGATTATTTACCTGAAATTAAAGGGATTGCAGAAGGAAAATAAACAAAAAAGCGTGAAATGGTTTAACCGTCTCACGCTTTTTTTTACATCTTTATGGTTTTTATTCATCTAATATAATAGTTGGAATTTTATATTCTACCCCGTCTTTGTTAAAAATAATACCTTTTTCATCAGTTAATTTGAATAATTCATCGACTAATTGTTGAAAAACAGCTCTTTTTTTAAGCCGTTTATGGAATAATTCTAATTGTTTTTTATCAGGTGTTTTTTCGCCATTTTTAACAGCGAGGAAATCACGGCAGCAAATGCTATCAATGCACATATACTCTGTTTTTGAATAATCTGCTCGAAATAACAGCATAATAATTGACATCTTGAACAATAAAACTGGGTCGTATTGCAGTTTGATGCCAGCTAAATTCTCAATCAATGTCGGACGAAAAACTTCAAAATCAATCAAATCTCCTATGCTGCCAAGAGCTTTCATTTGCTGAATATATGCTTCATCTTCTTCCGTTGTCATAGGAAAATCGTCTGCTTTTCTGTTCATCATTTTCAGCAATGTGGAATACATTAGTTGATATGCTTCTATTTGTTTTTTTCTATCCATATAAAATAACCTTGAATTTGTGATAAATAATTAAAAAAGAGACTATATTGTAGCAAAGTTATTATGCTCGCTAGTATTTTTATAAACATATGTGTGAAATGATTTACAATCTTGCATTAGAAAAAGTTATCTGTTGCAAAGAAAAAACGGCGGAAGAAATATTCCGCCGTTTTATTTATCATTTATGGATAAATTCATAAAACTTATCCATAACCGCCTTTATTAACAGTAATCGCCTACTATCCAACTCTTGATTTTGATGACATTCTGAAAATCCAGGATATTCAAAAGTGAAAGCTTTGACTATTGCTTCATAAAGCGATTGTAGTTCTTCGTAATCTCTATGGGTATTCAAAAAATTCAGCCAATCTTCTGCATCCTGTTCTTGTCTTCTCAAAAGATAGGAGCGATCGACTTTGCGCATCTGTTTGACGGTTTCTAGGATTTCCGTAAGTAATACAGATAGTTCTTGTTGCTGCCCTATACTGATATCCATAGACTACTTCTTTTGCTTTTGTTGCCACGGTGTCGGTTGGGAACTTATCCAATCTTGTGGAACAGATTTTGCATCGATATATGTTTGATGCCACCATAAATATACACTCCAAATTAGCTTAAAAATTGACTGTAAAATATTTTATTATTTGCTACGAAATCACTATATTGATGCTAAAAACAAAAGCGACACATAAGTGCCGCCTTTTTATCAATGTAAGTTACATATTATGAAACTCCCAATCCATATATCTATCTAAATTTTGAAATGTTTCTTCTAGAGTTTTTGCACTACATTTTTTAATTGCCTCTTCAACTCTAAAAATTATTTCTTCAATGTCCCAATCTGGAATGATCAACAGAGATCTTCCCCAAGTAGGAGCATATTTACAAATATATTCTGGAGAACATACCTCAAATCTATATAGATGGTAAGAAGTGAGTTTAGAACCTATACCGACATTCACAGAAACGCACCATTCATTCCAAATTTGAAAATTACGGTGATCCAGTCTAGGGTCGTAATTTTCATCAACACTGTAAGGCGCAAAATCATAAAATACAACTTTCAAGTTATGCATAATGATGCCCTTAATCAGTAATAATTAGATGACCATTATTTATGAGTGGTTTTATTTCTTTAAACATTGGAGTTCCATCTGGATTGGTTTTTATGTTTCCCTGTTTATCAGTTCTAGGAACAGTCTGATATTCATAAGTTTCGAAATTTGCTTGTATTCCAGTAGGGTTGTATTGCGATGGAGTATTTTCTTTTTCGGCTGGAAATCTATAACCTCGTGTACCATCAGCACTTATTAGACCAGTTCCTTTTGAATTAAGCGTTGCACCATCTCCGACCCAAATTTGCCCTAATTGTTCAGCTTCTGCACGAGTTCCAGAACCTATGGAAAAGTTTGGATTTTCATTACCGCTACCTTGCACCGCTTTTGCCAATCTCGGATCTTGTGCGGCAATATGGCAATATTATCAAGATTTTGCTGTTTCAAATCTTCTTTTAGTTTTGGATAAGTCGCCGCATTTGCCGTTCCTTCGGAAGTGATTGGTTCAATTTTAGTGGAAGTTTTTCCAACATCTCCTGCAAAATTATCTGCACTCTTTACTATTTTTTCTGCGGTTTTTCCAGTTCTTGCGAGAGTTGCGAGTTCGCCCGCACCATTTAACACTGTTAATGTAGAAAAAGTTACCTCTGTTGTATATTTTGCTGTTGCAACCGATTCACCGAAACTATCATTAACTGCCGAAAATGTTTCGATATCATCAATTCTGGAGTTGTGATAGTTGAGTGCG
>JAGBJT010000051.1 GCA_017934275.1 Cardiobacteriaceae bacterium
ACATTACCGTTATTTTGCGCCAAAATTTCTAACACTTTTTCCTTAAATTTCACATCGTATGCCATAAATATATACTCCAAATTAGCTAAAAAATTATTATAACATAGTTCAATTACTTTGGTGCGAAAGCACTATATTTGTGCAAAAATGGCACCCTGAAATATGTCCTAAAACCGATGATTATCCGATATTTTTCGCCACAATGACCGAACCAAGCAAGGACAATTCAGGCGATAAAATTTACTATCCATTGCAAGACACGCACGGACACTGGGTCGTTAAACACGATCTGTTTAATCCGCATTTAGCAGGTGATGAACCGATACGCCAAAAACAAGAAAGCGAAGATGAGTTTAACGAGCGTTTAAGCGAATATCAAAACAATATCCAAAAATACAAAGAATTTGACAAAGACGGCATTGCCGAAGCGTTTAGAGACTTTGCCAAAGCCGAAAATTTGAGTTTTTGGAAGGATTAAACAATGTCTTTAAATTTAAACCAAGAATTACAAAACAAATATCCGCATTTGGAAATTAGCGTTTTGGATTATTCAGACGCTATGAAAGATAATGACAGCAAAAGAATTGATAGCGAGTTTTTTAAGAGAGAGTATTTGGAAAATGAAAATAAAATAAAAAAATTGCAATTTATTCAATTAAAAGATACAGACATTACAATCAAACACCCAGCAGAAATAGAACGCAATTATGTAGATAATGGAATTTGGTTTTTCAGAACTCAAAATTTAAGACCATTAAAAATTGAAGAATATACAAATAAAGTTTTTATCTCTAATAATGATGCAGAAAAATTGCAAAAAAATATTATAAAAAAAGATGATATTCTTATTACAAGAACAGGTGCAAATTATGGTGATTGTGCTGTTTATAATTTATCAAATTTAGCAATAGCGTCTTCTCATGTTTTGATTGTTAAAAATACATTTTTTAATCAAAGTTTTTTAGCGGTATTCCTAAATACTAAATTTGGTAAATTGCAGATAAATAAAGGAGTTTATGGCGGACTTCAACCTGAAATTGCACCATATTATTTGAAAAATATTTATGTTCCTCTTTTCCCACTATCCTTTCAACAAGAAATAGAAAATCTTGTTAAGACTTCGCATGAGCATTTAGAGCATTCAAAGGATTTGTATAAACAAGCCCAAGATTTGCTTTATACCGAACTTGGCTTAAATCCACAAAATCCGCTTGATTTTCTCACTTGTCATAAAAAGCATTGCGATAACACAGCTCGTCATTGCGAGGAGCAATCGGCATCGCAATCTCTCTCTCGTCATTGCGAGGAGCGTAGCGACAAAGCAATCCAAAGAAATTCCGACAAATTCGCCACTTCAAAAACGGATGCCGTGTTAGATTGCCACGATTTTGCTACGCAAAATCTCGCAATGACGGACAAATACGCCCACTTAAACATTTCCGTGCGGACGCTAAAACAAAGCTTCCTTACCACAGGCAGATTAGATAGCGAGTATTATCAAAATAAATACGATGAAATTGAAAGGGTGATTAAAAATTATCGTGGCGGATATGGAAAAATATCTGATTATTTCAAACAAAATAAAAAATCAGAAAGTTTTACATTGTCTGAATATAAATATATTGAAATCGGCGATATAAATACAGGAACGGCAACGGCAAATTACAATATTGTTCAAACAAACGATTTACCTGCTAATGCAAAAATATTGCTAAATAATGGCGATTTGCTTATATCAAAAGTAAGACCTAATCGTGGAGCGGTAGCAATTATAAATTTTGATGAAACTGATTTAATCGGTAGTGGTGCTTTTTGCGTATTGCAAGAAATAGGAGAAATAAAAAAAGAAGTTCTGATGATTTTATTAAGAACGCCATTGTATAAAGAGTGGTTGTTAAAATTTAATGTCGGAACTTCTTATCCAGTTATAAAAGATGAAGATATATTAAATTTAATAATCCCAAAAATCACCAAGCAAACACAAACTCAAATTGCCGATTTAATAAAACAATCCTTTGCTTTACGCAAATCAGCAAGCGAGTTACTACAAACCGCAAAACAAAAAGTCGAAACGGCGATAGAGAAAAATTAACCGTCATTCTGAGCGAAGCGAAGAATCTTTTTTCAGGCAGCCTGAAACCTTATTCCGTCATTCTGAACCTGCGAATTTGTATGGTGGGCATTCTTGCCCACCGTAACAGCATTATTAACGCCTTTTCGGCATTGCGGTGTGCTGGAAAGCCCACCCTACGGCTGCTGCGTCATTCTGAACCTAGTGCGAAGCAGTTGAAGAATCTTGTTGAGATTTTTCGCTTCGTTCAAGATGACGAATGATAAAAAAATCGAGTTTTGCATGAGGCTCTATGAAGGAAATAATTTTCTATTTCGGATATTGGCTATAATTTCAACATGTATTAAGGGAATGTTTATGATTGCAAACGAAATGGCTGAACGACGAGAAAATCCTCAAAAACAAGTTGCGGTTGCGTGTAAGAAAAATTGGACAAAAGATGGGACAACAACTGGCAATGTGAAAATTGTCCCATTTAATGCTGAAAAAACCATTTCATCTTTTCAAACCGATAAAAAGACGCTTGTTAAACCTTTTCTAAAATGGGCAGGCGGAAAGGGACAGCTGCTTAATGCAATAAGAAAATATTATCCTTTTGAAGATGGAAAAATAACGAAATATGCAGAGCCATTTGTTGGCGGTGGTGCTGTTTTGTTTGATGTGTTAAGTCGTTATGATTTGGAAGCGGTTTATATTAGCGATGTAAATAAGGAACTTATCAATACTTATCGTGTTATTAAAACGGATGTTGATACGCTTGTTTCTTTTTTAGAAAATTATCAGAACGAATATATTTCTTTGAATATAGATGAACGAAAACAATATTATCTGCATAAACGAGAAATCTTTAATCACTTGAAAATAAGTGAAGATGAAACAAAAAATGTAGAAAAAGCGGCTTTAATGATTTTTCTGAACAAAACTTGTTTCAATGGGCTGTATAGAGTGAATCGCAAAGGATTGTTCAATGTTCCGATGGGTTCTTATAAAAATCCGATGATTTGTGATGAAAAAAATCTTTTGGCAATATCAGGCAAACTGAAAAATGTTGAAATTGTTTGTCAAGATTATCAAGCATCTGCTGATTTTATTGATGATAAAACCTTTGTTTATTTTGATCCGCCGTATCGTCCGCTAACAGAAACCGCCAGTTTCACGGCTTACACAGAGAATCTTTTTTCTGATGCAGAGCAAATAAAATTGGCTAAATTTGTAGACGCTATGGATAAGAAAAAAGCAAAAATCCTTGTCAGCAATTCAGATCCCAAAAATTCAAACACAGATGATGATTTTTTTGATGAAATATATCAAGGACACAAAATAAAGCGTATCGAAGCATTAAGAATGATTAACTGTAATAGTGAAGCTCGTGGAAAAATTAAAGAATTGCTGATATCAAATGTTTAGATGGTGTAAGAGCATGTATTTATCAATGAGTAAAGAAGAAATTGCCAAACAGTTTGAAGCCAACTTGTTAAAAACCAATAGAGGATATAACTACTATGTGGATTGGAGCAATGTTTCAGGGCTGGAAGAATACAAAATTGAAATACATGCGTTAGATGTTTTGATACGCACTCCAGAGAATAACTTCAAAAAGCAATTCTTCGATTTGATAAAAAAACTCCCTACCGTTATCAGCGTTTTTCCTTTTCTGTTTGCACTGGGCAAGACTGAACGAGATAGCGTTGTTAGAAATGGTGAATTAAGAATAATCGGAAGCACTATGGATAGCAACGATTACGAAGTGTTTCATTTCAATGGAAGCAAACTGCAAGAACACTGCACGGATGAAAATATAGAAGAGTATTACCTGTTTTTTGTGAATATGGGACTGAAACAACTGTTTCAAGATATGCTTGAAAAAAGTGTGATGGATTATATTTCAGGTGTTCTTGTCGGATTGGATTCTAATGGTAGGAAAAATCGGGGTGGTACAGCATTTGAATTAGCTTGTGAACCAATAATTAGAAAACTGTGCGATAAGTATAATTTAAAACTGCTTACACAAAAGAAATTTAAGTACCTATCCAATTATGGTCTTGATATTAAAGAAGATATGACCAACAGAAAAGCAGATTTTATTATTATCAACGAAGCCAAAAATAAATGTATGAATATTGAAGTGAATTTTTTTAACGGCGGTGGTTCAAAGCCAGAAGAAATTATTGATGCATACATAAACAGGCAAAATGAACTTGAAGCTATTCAAATCAAATTCGCACTTATTACTGACGGTAATTGCTGGAAAGGAACAACAAATCAGTTGGTTAAAGGTTTCTCACATTTGAAATATCTTATGAATTTCAATCTTGCAAAAAGTGGAATGTTGGAAGAAATAATAAAAAAAGAGTTTGAGGTTTAATCTTGAAAAATAAAGAAATCGTAAAATGGGAACCTGATGATTTTGAACTCGAAATGACAACTCATTGGTCTTTTCCCAAGCGTGGTGATTGGGCGACGCATGACGCAGGATGGCGTGGAAACTGGTCTCCCTATATTCCACGCAATATTATTTTGCGATATTCAAACGAAGGCGATTGGGTTTTAGACCAATTTGCAGGTGGTGGGACAACGCTTGTTGAAGCAAAATTGTTAAACAGAAATATTATTGGTGTTGATGTTAATGATATTGCACTGTCTCGTTGTAAAGATAAAACAACATTTGATTATGAAAAGGCAAACGGAAAAGTCGTTATTAAAAAAGCCGACGCAAGAAATTTATCGTTTATCAAAGATGAAAGTATCGATTTAATATGTACTCATCCGCCTTATGCCAACATTATTAAATACAGTGAAAATATTCCAGAAGATTTATCCTTGTTGAAAATACATGATTTTTTAGCAGCGATGAAACAAGTTGCGTCTGAAAGTTATCGAGTGCTCAAACAGGAAAAATACTGCGCCATTCTGATGGGCGATACACGACAAAAAGGTCATATGATTCCAATATCATTTGATGTGATGAGAATATTTGAAAATGCAGGATTTAAGCTCAAAGAACTCATCATCAAAGAACAACATAATTGCAGAGCAACTGGTTACTGGAAAACCAATAGCGTGAAGTATAATTTTCTGCTGATTGCTCATGAATATTTGTTTGTTTTTAGAAAATAATATTGTTTAGGCTGCTTGAAAAATTAATAAATGCTTGATTTTATCCACATTATTACTGTGTTCTTGTGCTTCTTATTTTGGCGATATGCACGAAATGTAGCGTTTCGTAAAGAATTTGTAGGTGGGAATTTCTTGCCCACCATAACAGCGTTATCAATATCTATCGACATTGCGGTGGGCTGGAAAGCCCACCCTACGACAACTGAATGCACCGCACCGTCATTCTGAATCTGCAAATTTGTAGGTGGGCATTCTTGCCCACCATAACAGCATTATCAACGCCTTTTCGGCGTTGCGGTGGGCTGAAAAGCCCTACGACAACTGCATACACTGCACCGTCATTCTGAACCTGCGAATTTGTAGGGTAGGCATTCTTGCCCACCGTAACTGCATTATCAATATCTATCGACATTGCGGTGGGCTGGAAAGTCCAGCCTACGGTAACTTTCACAATTAAGTTGAGATTCTTCGTTTCGCTACTCTTCATTCAGAATGACAAGAGTATCAATGATGTTTGGGTTTATAAGTCATTGATTTTGCAAAAAAAAAAAAAAAAAACGCTTAATATTTTTCGCTTGAAAATCAGGCGTTTTTTGCGTATATTCGACAGGATTTTTAAGCGAAAAGGACGAAAAAAATGAGCGGTAAAAACTACATCATCGGTTTAGATTTAGGCATTGCGTCTGTGGGTTGGGCGTGTGTGGAAGTGGATATTCACAAGGACGAAGACGGTAAAGAACAAGCACAGCCGATTGGTTTAATTGATTGCGGCGTGCGTTGTTTTGCCGCCGCCGAAGAACCGAAAACTGGTGAAAGTTTGAATGCCGCTCGCCGTGGTGCTCGCAGTCAAAGACGCACGATTGCTCGCCGTGCGTCTCGTATGCGTCAAGTGCGTAAGTTGTTGTTGCATCACGGTTTATTAACTCAAAATGAGTTTCAGGCTGCCTATTCTCAAAATGTCCAAGATAAAACCTTTTTCAAAGAACGCAATAAAAAATTACTTCGTCATTTTGAGCGAAGCGAAAAATCTCAACAAGATTCTTCACCTGCTTCGCGGGTTCAGAATGACGATGCAGCTGTTACGGTGAGCAAGAATGTCCACCCTACAACTTCAAATCAGGAGATTGCCACGCCGTGCAGTCGCACGGCTCGCAATGACGGAGTAGTATTTTCAGGCAGCCTGAACGGTAAAAACGGTTATCAAGTGGGTGGTGAAAAAGCGTTTTTCTCTAATGTTTGGCAGTTGCGAGTGGAAGCTCTGCACCGTAAATTAGAACGAGCCGAGTTTGCCGCCGTGATTTGTCATTTAATTAAACATCGTGGTTATCTTTCCACTCGCAAATCCGAACGCAAAAACGCCGATGATGAAACCGGCAAAATGTTGGCAGGTGTTTCCGCCAATCATAAATTATTAAAAGACGGTAAATACCGCAGTCCTGCGGAAATCGCAATCAATGAATTTAAGAATCCAGACGGCGTTTCGCAATATCGCAACAAGCAAGTTTTCGCTTACAAACGCATTACCAAAGGCGAGAATAAAGGTCAATATGAATTAGACGATAACGGTCAAAAAATTCCAGTGATTAAAGACGGCGTTCATCAAAAAGAAGGCTCATATTTGCACACTTTCAACCGTCTTGATTTAGAAAGCGAATTGCAACTGATTTTCGCTAAGCAAAAAGAATTCGGTAATCAATTTGCCAATAGCAATTTATGCGGTCAGTTGTGCCGTGTTTTGATATACCAAAAACCTGCTTTGCAAGGCGACGCTTTACTCAAAATGTGGGGCAAATGTTCGGTTTATCCGTCTGAATATCGTGCTCCGAAAGCGACTTATACAGGCGAACGCTTTGTATGGATTTCAAAACTTAACAATTTGAAAATCAACAATAAACCGCTCACAGAAGAACAACGCTTAGCACTTAAAGAATTACCGTTTGAACAAAGCAAACTCACCTTTACGCAAGTGCGGAAAAAATTAGGGCTTGCGGACAATGCCACTTTCAATTTATGCCGTTATGTATATGACAAAGATAAAACGCCTGCGGAAAATTTGAAAAAATCCGAAGACGCAACCTTGTTTGAAGCCAAGTTTTTTCACGCTATTAAAAAAGAATATAAAGACTTAAAAACCGAATGGGAAGCGTTGAAAAACAATCCTGCAAAATTAGACAAAATCGGCGAAGTTCTGTCGTTTTATAAAGAAGATGACGACCGCAAAAAAGAATTACGCAATTTTTCTGATGCGGAAATTGATGTGATTTTGAATTTAAATTTCGATAAATCGCTTAATTTATCGCTCAAATGTATCCGTGAAATTCTGCCGTTAATGGAACAAGGCAAACGCTATGACGAAGCTTGTATTGAAGTTTATGGCAGTCATTACGGTAGAAGTAAAGATAAAAACGCTAACAACCGCTTGCCAAAAATTGATAAAAAAGATTCTGACACGCCGAATAATCCTGTTGTGTATCGCAGTATTACGCAGGCAAGAAAAATCATTAATGCCATTATTGGTTATTACGGACAACCTTTCAGGGTGCATATTGAAATGGGGCGTGATTTGGGTAAATCTCGCAAAGAACGCAACGATATTGAAAAACGCCAAAAAGAAAATCAAGCCGAACGCGAACGAGCAAGCAATGATTTTGAAGAATTATTTCATTTCAAACCGAAAGGCAAAGATATTCTGTTAAAACGATTGTATGACAATCAGCACGGCAAATGTTTGTATTCAGGAAAAGTCATTGATATATCACGCATTTTTGAAAAAGGTTATGTCGAAATCGACCACGCCATACCGTTTTCGCGTTGTTGGGACGATAGTCAAAATAATAAAGTTTTGGTGTTGGGTGCGGAAAATCAAAACAAAGGCAATAAAACGCCGTTTGAATGGTTTGGAGATGACGAACAACGCTGGCGTGAGTTTGAAGCTCGTGTTAATGCCTGCCGTTTTTCCTTGAAGAAAAAACAAAATATTTTGCGTAAAGAATTAGACGAAAAAGAATTTATCGAACGCAATATCAACGACACTCGTTACGCCACTCGCTTTTTGAAAAACTATATCGAAAACAATCTCGCCTTTTCAGGGAGCACAAAATGGACGGATAAAAAAGGCGATGAACACGATGTTAAAAAAGTATTCGCACCGCAAGGGCAAATTACTTCAATGCTGAGAAACTCTTGGGGATTTAACAAAGTGCGTGAAGATAACGACCGTCATCACGCATTAGACGCAATCGTGGTCGCTTGCACAACCGAGAGTATGCAGCAGAAATTAACTCGTTGGCATAAACGCAAAGAAAATCGTCTAATTGACGGACATTATTACGCCAAAGAACCGTTCCCAACACCATGGGAACACTTCCGCACCGAAATCAATTTGCGTGTGTTTAATCAAGTAGAAAAAATCGACACCGAAACTGGCGAAGTTTTGCAAGAAGTATTAGACATTGAACACCGTGATGAACTGTTGGCTATTATTCGTGAAAAACTGCCCGACCGCCCTAGCGAACTTTCGCAACACGCAAATGTAACGCCGTTGTTTGTCTCTCGCAAAGTGCGTAAAAATGTGTCAGGACAAGGACATTTAGAAACGCTATACGCCGAAGATTCCACCCATAAAAATAAACCGCAAAGCGGTATTGGCGTGCGTGGCGGATTAGTTGCGAATGCGTCAATGTTACGGATTGATGTTTTCCGTCATAAAAAGACGCAAAAAAATTACATTGTGCCGCTTTATGTGCATCAAGCGGTGAGCGGCATTCTGCCAAACCGTGCGATTGTCGGCGGTAAAGATAAAGACGGTAATAAAAAAGAATGGTTGGAAATGACGGAAGAATACGAATTTCTCTATTCTTTCTATCCGTATGATTTAATTGAAATTACGGATAAGAAAAATCCAGAGAAACGCATTTTTGGTTATTACCGAGCGTGTAATATTTCCAACAGCGTTGTTGATGTGCAACAGCCAGAAGATGATTGGGTGAAAATTAAACAATACCAAAACAAATTCGGCAAAAAGAAAAATGAAAGCATTGCACAAACCGATGAGAAAAAACAAATCACAATGTTTCAAGGCGTTGGCATTCAAAATATGATTGTCAAAAAATATGCGGTTGATGTTTTAGGTCGCCACATTCGCGAAGTCGCTCCTGAACAACGCCAAGGCTTTGACGCTGTTTTTGATGATGATGAGTAAAGCCATTCAGGCTGCCTGAAAGACTTTTAATACAATAAAAAAGACAAAACCGACAAGTTTGACTTGTCGGTTTTTAATGTTGGGTTATCAATTTGTGGTGTGTTTGCGGTTAGTGGATACCAACTTTACCACGGAATCCCCACCGTACAGATTAAGCAAATACTTGTTGAATATGTTTTTTATAATTTTCAACATATTCATCTATTTGTGGATTTTTAATCACATCGTTGCACATAAATGTTGGCAATGCTTTCATACCGATAAACTGCATTGCCTTGTGTAAAGGATAATAAACTCTATCCACGCCCAAGCCTTCAAAAAATTCGTCTTTTTCGGTAAAGGCTTCTAATGGAGCGTTCCATGTAACGCTGAACATATATTTTTTATCGACAAGCAAACCTCCGGTGCCGTAACCGTGTTTTGGATCATTGCGGTGTCTGCCGTCTCCTGTTAAGAATTGTCCGTTGCTGGATAAAAATACTTCGTCAATGTATTTTTTGACAATCCAAGGTTCGCCCATCCACCACGCAGGCATTTGCCAAACGATTGCGTCCGCCGCCATAATTTTGCTTACTTCTTCAGCAATATCGTAACCGTCTTCGATTTTGGTTTCGATAACGGTTTTGCCTAATTTTTGCAATTCTTCTTTGGCAACATTTTGCAAAGTTGCCGACAATTTACCGCCAGAAGTAGCAAAAACTTTTGAACCGTTAATTAACAATACTTTTTTCATTTGAATACTTCCTAATACAAAACTTTTCAGGCAGCCTGAAAAAAATTATTTCAAATTTTTCTTAAAGAAATCGGTAATTTTGTCGAATGGAATAACCTTGACATTGTCATACAAATCCGTATGCACTGCTTTGGGAATAATCAACAACTCTTTTGGTTCGGCGGCGGCTTTATATGCGTCTTCGGAAAAATAACGCGAATGAGCGTCCGCACCTGCCACAATCAGCACAGGGCGTGGCGAAATTTCGTTAATGTACGACAAAATCGGCATATTCATCAAAGACAACACGGAAGTCGAATTCCAGTTGCCGTTTGAGTTAATCGAACGCTTGTGAAAACCGCGTTCAGTTTTGTAATAATTAAAATAATCCGCTACAAATTTAGGTTCATCGCCTGATAATTTTTCAGGTAGCCCTGCTGCTTTGTCGAATGTGCCGTTTTGATAATCGTCCCAACGAATTTGGTTGAGTTTTGCCATTTTTTCACGGCGTTGTTCGCGTTCTTTATCGAAATAGCCGTTAGTGGCAACACGCGACATATCATACATAGAAAACACCGCCACCGCTTTCACGCGTTGATCCATAGCGGCGGCGTTCAAACCAAAACCGCCAAAACCACAAATGCCGATAATGCCAATTTTTTCACGGTCGATTTCAGGCAGCGTGCCAAGATAATCCACGGCGGCGGAAAAATCTTCGGTATTTATATCAGGCGATGCTACATTTCTTGGCATTCCGCCCGATTCACCAGTGTAGGACGGATCAAACGCCAACGCCGCAAAACCGCGTTCCGCCATAGTTTGAGCGTATAAACCAGACGATTGTTCTTTCACCGCACCGAAAGGACCACTCACCGCCAACGCCGCCAATCTGCCGTCTCGTTTTTTAGGTAAATATAAATCGCCGACCAGCGTAATGCCATAGCGGTTTTTGAATGTAACTTTCTTATGTTCAACTTTATTGCTTTGTTTAAAAACCTTATCCCATTCTTGAACTTGCGAGATAGGCAAAGTTGGATCTTGTGTATTTTGCGCCAAGGACATTGTGCTAACTACTAACATTAAAATAGAAAGTGTAATGGATGAAATGGTTGATTTAACACGCATTTTGAAACTCCTTGATAAAAAATTAGACTATTGGAATTTATTTCATAATCTTTTCAAAATTATAATTTAAAATAATATCGAAATACTGCAAAATAATATCGAAATACTGCTGGTTGAGTAATGCAATATTATTTTTAAGTATACATAATATATTTATTTTCATATTGCATAATTAAATTTATTGTTTTCTTTATTGAATAATTCGCTTGTATATATAAAAAATATAATCTCTTATTTCGCATTATACTCTTCGATATTTTATTCTACCTTTTAGCAAAAATGACAGAATTATTATTAGTCGGAAGCGGCAGTTTTATTGGCGGAATATTTCGCTATATTTGCGCCCTTCTCCTTAAAAACAGCCAAATAAATTTTCCAGTCGCGACTTTTACGGTCAATATTTTCGGGGGACTGTTAATCGGATTTTTTTATGCTCTTTCGGTAAAAAATTCCATCTCTCATAGCAGTATGCTATTTTTTACAACAGGATTTTGCGGCGGTTTAACTACTTTTTCTACCTTTTCCAAAGAAAGTTTTGAGTTTATGCAAAACGGACAAATTGGATTGGGGATTTTGTATGTTGTTGCCAGTGTGTTTATCAGTATTTTTGCGGTATTTTGTGGTTGTTATTTTGCTAAATAAATAAGTTTCTCATTTAACTTTAATCTTTTTAATTGAAATTAGCATTTTTTGATATTTTCCACTATAATTCCCCGCTTTATTTCTAGATGGTAACAATATCTTCAACATTTAAGTCGTAGCGAGACAGTTAGCTGAACTTCGCTACCTTTCCCGTTGTTGCCATTACGCTTTATTTCATCACAGAGGACATATAGATATGTTAGAACAATACCGCAAAGCCGCCGCAGAACGCGAAGCGTTAGGCATTCCAGCGTTGGCGTTATCAAAAGAACAAACGCAAGGTTTAGTCGAACTCCTACAAAATCCGCCCAAAGGTGAAGAAGACTTTTTGGTGCATTTACTCTCGCACCGTGTGCCACCTGGCGTTGATGACGCGTCCAAAGTTAAAGCCGAATTTTTGGAAAATATCGCCAAAGGCAGCCTGAAATCTCCTTTGGTTAGCCCTGAAAAAGCCACTGAACTTTTAGGCACGATGTTGGGCGGTTATAACATTAAACCGTTGGTTGATTTATTAGATGACGCAAAATTAGGCACAATCGCAGCCGAAGGCTTAAAACACACCTTATTGATGTTTGACGCTTTCCACGATGTTAAAGAAAAAGCCGATAAAGGCAACGCTAACGCCAAAGCGGTATTGCAATCTTGGGCGGACGCTGAATGGTTTACCAGCCGTCCGAAAGTCGCTGAAAAAATCACCGTAACCGTATTCAAAGTATCAGGCGAAACCAATACTGACGACTTATCCCCAGCTCCTGACGCTTGGTCTCGTCCTGATATTCCGTTGCACGCTTTGGCAATGTTGAAAAATCCGAGAGACGGCATTACTCCTGATAAATCAGGCGAAGTCGGTCCAATCAAAACTTTGGAAGAACTCAAAGCCAAAGGTAATTTAGTTGCCTATGTCGGCGATGTTGTCGGAACTGGTTCTTCACGCAAATCCGCAACTAACTCCGTGATTTGGCATACTGGTCAAGACATTCCATTCGTGCCGAACAAACGCTTTGGCGGCGTGTGCTTGGGCGGAAAAATCGCTCCAATTTTCTTCAATACCCAAGAAGATTCAGGCGCGTTGCCGATTGAAGTCGATGTATCCAAAATGAATATGGGCGATGTGGTCGATATTCTTCCTTATGAAGGCAAAATCTTGAAAAACGGTGAAGTCATCGCCGAATTTCAACTGAAATCACAAGTTTTATTAGACGAAGTGCAAGCAGGCGGTCGCATTAACTTGATTATCGGTCGTGGCTTAACTGCCAAAGCTCGTGAAGCCTTGGGCTTACCTGCCAGCGATGTTTTCAGGCTGCCTGCAAATCCTGCTGATAGCGGCAAAGGTTTCTCTTTGGCACAAAAAATGGTTGGACGAGCTTGCGGTTTACCAGAAGGACAAGGCATTCGTCCAGGCACTTACTGCGAACCGAAAATGACAACCGTTGGCTCACAAGACACCACAGGTCCGATGACTCGTGATGAACTCAAAGACTTGGCGTGCTTGGGCTTCTCCGCTGATTTAGTTATGCAGTCGTTCTGTCATACCGCGGCGTATCCAAAACCAGTCGATGTGAAAACGCACAAAACCTTGCCAAACTTTATCTCCACTCGTGGCGGTGTGGCGTTGCGTCCAGGCGATGGCGTAATTCATTCGTGGTTAAACCGTCTGCTTTTGCCTGATACCGTTGGCACAGGTGGCGATTCGCACACTCGTTTCCCAATCGGTATTTCATTCCCAGCAGGTTCTGGCTTGGTAGCGTTCGCTGCCGCTACTGGCGTAATGCCGCTTGATATGCCTGAATCGGTATTGGTGCGTTTTTCAGGCAAAATGCAACCTGGTATCACCTTGCGTGATTTAGTGAATGCTATTCCGTTAAAAGCGATTGAAATGGGCTTACTCACCGTTGCCAAAGCAGGTAAGAAAAACATTTTCTCTGGTCGCATTTTGGAAATTGAAGGCTTGCCTGATTTGAAAGTTGAGCAAGCGTTTGAATTAACTGACGCGTCCGCCGAACGCTCTGCCGCTGGTTGCACGGTAAAACTCAACAAAGAACCGATTATTGAATACTTAAATTCAAATATCGTTTTGATGAAAAATATGATTGCGGACGGCTATCAAGACGCACGCACCCTGAAACGCCGTATTGAAAATATGGAAAAATGGTTGGCTAATCCGCAACTGTTGGAAGCGGACGCAGACGCTGAATACGCCGCTGTCATCGAAATCAATATGGACGAAATCAAAGAGCCGATTTTGGCGTGTCCGAACGATCCTGACGATGTCAAAGTATTATCCGAAGTTGCAGGCACGAAAATTGACGAAGTGTTTGTGGGTTCTTGTATGACCAATATCGGACACTTCCGCGCAGCGTCTAAATTGTTGGAAGGTAAAGCCGATATTCCAGTGCGTTTATGGATGGCACCGCCAACCAAAATGGACGCGCGCGAATTGTCAGACGAAGGTCATTACAGCGTGTTAGGTCGCGCAGGTGCGAGAATGGAAATGCCAGGCTGCTCACTCTGTATGGGTAACCAAGCACAAGTGCGTGAAGGCGCGACTGTCATTTCTACTTCTACTCGTAACTTCCCGAACCGTTTAGGCAAAAACACCTTTGTTTATTTAGGTTCAGCCGAATTAGCAGCGATTTGCTCTATTTTGGGACGCATTCCAACGGTAGAAGAATACAAAGCCAATATCGGCACAATCAACGAACACGGTGCAAGCATCTACCGCTATATGAACTTCAATCAAATCCCTGCTTATCAAAAAGTTGCGGAAAGTGTGAAGTAAAAAAATCGTCATTTTGAGCGTCAGCGAAAAATCTTTATCAGAAGTTCTTTTGCTCCGTTCAAGATTAATTGATTA
>JAGBJT010000052.1 GCA_017934275.1 Cardiobacteriaceae bacterium
GCAAAATTCTCGCGGATGGAATACTTCGCGCCGAAGACGGTAATCGTTATAAATTCGACATCAAGGATATAGAAAATTTAAGCCAAGATGGGCAAAATTTAACGGGATTAGAGGTAGATTTTGAGCTAATAGATGGCGAGGTAAAATCTCTTTACATAACCTCAAATCAAGCGGTTTCTAATCCACAATCAAATAAATCACAATTTATAAATCAAGAACAAGAAGAACCTGAAATTGAAAGTAAGTGTGTTGAAATTCCCTGCACACGAAAAGATATGAAAATGTTTCACGGCATTGCTTTGCGGGCAAATTCCAAGACCTACGAACGGTTTTTGGGTAGCAAGGGAAGTATCGATGGTTTTGGCGGTGCTTGGAAATTTGCTAGCAACGCCAAAACAATGATGCTGGATTCAAAATCGTTTTTTATGGGCAATAACCGCTTTGTTTATACCGATGTCGGCAAGGCTTTAATCGGAAATCTCGTGCAAAAACAAGGCGGTATGCTTGGAGCTTTGAACCAAATTCGCGGCAGCGAGGAAATTGACAATCCAATCGAAACAGGCGATGTGGTAACCGTTTTGGTTTATAAAAAAGGAGCACATCAACCATTTATGGGCGGCGGAGGGATGCTTTCAATTATGGCAACAGTTGCGCAGGAATATATGAAACCGAAAAATACCTACACCGTCGCCGCCTACAAAAATCACAGCAAAAATGAAGTCGTTACCAGAGGACACGGAATGTTTTACAAAATCGCCAGCTGGATATTTGCGGTTATTGTCGCTTTTTTGATAGGAGGATTGCTCGGCGGATTTATAGGAGAGGAAGTGTTGCATATAGACCGAGCATCAAATGCAGTGCAAATTCCATTTGGACTATTAGTAATCGCTACGATGATTTATTCAGCCTATTGGATCGGCAAAAAATTAAGCAAACGAAACACTAAACCGTTCGAGTTATTAAAAGAATTCGAACCAGAAGAGTATTTCAAAAATAATCCAACAGAGGGATTTTGATAATTAAAGAGTGTAAAAAATAAAGCGGCAAGAGGGAAAAACTTGCCGCTTTATTTTTCATAGCCGTTTCAATTTAAAATTACTGACCTACCCTCAAATAATAAACAAAAACAAATATCGATAATATTTATTATCCAACTCCGATAAAATACTTTTCTCATTGCTTTTCAAGCATATTTTTATTTTTTTCAAACCAAACGGAGAAAATTATGGCAACACGCACCGAACGAGATACGATGGGTGAAATTCAAGTCGATGAAAACGCATACTGGGGAGCGCAAACTCAACGCAGTTATGAAAACTTCAAAATCGGTGGCGATACTCTACCGAAAGCCTTAATCGAAGCGATGGCTCTGGTTAAAAAAGCAGCCGCAATCACCAATGCTTCCCTCGGTCGCATTCAAAATGAGCAAAAAGATTTAATCGTGCAAGCTGCCGATGAAGTGCTAGCTGGCAAATTAGACGGTCAATTTCCTTTGGTGCCTTATCAAACTGGTTCTGGCACGCAATCTAATATGAATATGAACGAAGTTTTAGCTAACCGTGCTAATGAAATTGCAGGTCAGCCGCGCGGTTCATACAAGCCAGTTCATCCAAATGACCATGTAAATCACGCTCAATCAACCAACGATTCTTTCCCAACCGCAATTCATGTTGCAGCTGCCCGTGAAATTAACCGTCATTTAATTCCGAAATTAACCGCTTTGCGTGATACATTGCAAAGCAAATCCGATGCGTTTAAGGACATTGTCAAAATCGGTCGCACACATTTGCAAGACGCAACCCCGCTCACTTTGGGGCAGGAATTTTCAGGATATGTAAGCCAATTGGAACACGGTTTAGCTCGCCTGCAAGATGCTTTGAAATATTTATACGAATTACCGCTTGGCGGCACGGCAGTCGGAACGGGACTTAATTCACACCCTGAATATGCAACGAAAGCGGCAGCACAACTTGCCGAATTAACGGGACTACCTTTTGTTACCGCACCGAATAAATTCGAAGCTTTGGCGGGACGCGATGCTTGCGTATTCGCATCTGGCAGTTTGACGACATTAGCCGCAAGTTTGAACAAAATTGCTAACGATATCCGTTGGCTCGCTTCTGGTCCTCGTTGCGGTTTCGGTGAAATCCGTATTCCTGAAAATGAGCCTGGTTCTTCGATTATGCCTGGTAAGGTTAATCCGACACAGTGCGAAGCGGTAACGATGGTTGTATGTCAAGTGTATGGCAACAATACTTGTATTGCGATGGCAGGTAGTGCGGGCAATTTCGAGTTGAATGTGTATATGCCGATTATCGGTTTCAATTTGCTGCAAAGTATTCAAATTTTGGGCGATGCTTGCGATAGCTTCAACCGAAATTGTGCGGTCGGAATTGAGCCAGTGCGGGAAAAAATCGACTATTTCTTACATAATTCTTTGATGTTGGTTACCGCTTTGAACCGTTTTGTCGGTTATGAAAATGCGGCAAAAATCGCTAAAACCGCATACAAAAACAACAAAACTCTCAAAGAAACCGCAGTCGAACTCGGAATTCTCTCCGCCGAAGACTTCGATAAATATGTCAAACCAGAAGAAATGGTTGCACCGAAATAAACAAATCATCTTCATAATCCGCCGTTTTTCGGCGGATTTTTTATTTCTAAAAAGGAATATTTATGAGACATTTTTTAATCGCACTGCTCACGGTTTTTATTAGTAATACATTTGCATTCGACGCTAGCAAACTGCCTGGCATCGAAGGAAAAATCATCAAAACTATCGAATTTAGCGATAGCACTGGGAAGAATGTCATCGTTTTGGCGGATAAGGAAACAAGAAAATACAACTCGTATTACGGAGACGATGTAACCAACAGAGAACTTTTTGCTTATCTATTCAACATAAACAACGGCGCAAAGAAAATTTGGCGGATTTATGACTTCGAAAAAGATTGCATTGATGATTGCATCGCGCATTTTTATTTAAGTATGGTCGCAATTACCGATTTGGATAAAGACGGAATATCGGAAATTTGGATACCGTATGCCACGGTTTGCACCAGCGAAGCAGTTCCCTTGCCTATGAAAATCATTATGTATGAAGGCAATCAAAAATACGCAATGCGCGGTTTGAGCCATTATTTAGATCCTACAGTGAAAGAATCTAATATGCACCCAGACCTAAAAAGACGCATCGGCGGAAAAATGGATGAAGCACTTCTTTCTGCACCGCAATCTTTCCGTAATTACGCACAACAACTCTGGAACAAAATGGACGGAAAAATCCCTGAACGGTAAAAAACCGCCCTCTTTCGGCGGTTTTTTATTTTTGAAATACGGTGAATGAGAAGGAAAAATTAGAAAAATTATTGTTTTGGGGAAACGCAGCCGACCGTGTCAGATTGTCAGTCGGTGCTACCGACAAAAAGAACGCCGCTTGATGCGGCGTAATATTTTCAAGGAGACCAAACTGCTTATAAAAGCGAAGTGGTTATTGCTTTTGCCGTGCCAAATTGATTTTTTGTTCTTGCTATTACAAAAAATTTTCTTATTTTTCAAAGAGATATTTTTTTAAGAGCTACAAATTCGGCGGAAAAAATAAAAAAAATAAAACGATGAATAAAACTTGCAATACCGCATTTCGCCTACTTACGACAATTTGTGTCATTTTTGCAACAATTTTTGTCAATATCCGCTTGCAAAAATAAAATTCTCGCGACAAAAATTTGCATAAGAGACAAAAAATGCCAGCCGATTTTTTAATTAAGCTTGAAAATATTTCCTTTAACGCTGACGGTCGTCGGATTTTGCACGACATAAATCTGACAATAAATCAAGGGGAATTACTGACAATGGTCGGTCCTAACGGTGCAGGAAAATCGACTTTACTCAAAATAATTCTCGGACAAATTCGGGCTACAAGCGGAAAAATCAGCCGTCAGCAGAAAATTAAAATGGCATTTGTGCCGCAAAGTTTTACGCCACCAGCGGATTTACCGATTACCGTGCGACGATTTTTGTCAGGACTTCTACCCAATAACGGCGAAAAAAATCCCCTCGAAGAATTAAATATTGCGCATCTTCTTGATAGTCCGTTAAAAAAATTGTCGGGCGGTGAAACACAAAGATTGTTGCTTGCACGGGCAATGCTCATCAAGCCGCATTTGATTGCGCTCGACGAACCAGCATCAGGTATCGACCCCAGCGCGCTCGGTAATTTTTACCGTCAAATTCGCCAGTATCAAACCGAACATCAATGCGCAATTGTTTTGGTGTCGCACGATTTACATTTAGTAATGAAAGAAAGCGACCGCGTTTTATGCCTCAACGGTCATCTCTGCTGTCAAGGCAAACCGCAGGAAATTGTCGGACATCCCGATTACATCGCACTACTCGGCGACAATGCACAGGCAATCGGTGTTTATACCCATCACCACAATCACAGTCATATTTAGACATAAAAAAACGCCAGCTCGAAGCCAGCGTTTTTTATTTTTTTTCTCGTGAAAGCAAAAATTATTTCTTCTGATCAGCTGTAAATCCACCAGCTAAATTTTGCTCTTTATCCAAAAATGCCCCAGCAGCGGATTCTGCTTGTGGTCCGTAAAAAGCACCGTCTAACAAAACATTCGCTCCGTCTGCACTTGCAAAACGGTTACCTTCAATTTGCCCTGCGAGTTGAACATCATCGTATGCCTTGCTGTTAATCTCAATATTGCTAACTAAACCAGTAAGTTGCTTGGTATCAAAATCAGCGGTGAGAGAAACTTTTCCTTGTCCGTTGGTTGTTGCAGCTACCTTTGTATGATCTATGTCTAAAACACCATTGTTTATAAACATATATGGGGAATAATCTTTATTTTCATAAGCGAATGCTGCACCTTCATAGGTAATTTGACCAGTAGGTATCGCTGTTTCTGGTGTTTCTATACCGAAAGACGCTACTGCATAATGAGCTTGATTGTCATAAGCTGAACGATAGTAACGGGCATATGCATATTGCGCTTTTGCCCTATTTGAATCATCATATACACGATTATCGAGAACAACAGTATCTACTTCTCCGTCCTCTTCAACAATTACAGGATTAGTTGTTGTGCCTATCGGATTAGATTCGGAATGATTAGCTTGATTTATTTCAATAGGAATACTTACATCTGTTGCCTTTTCTAGTTGCGGATAAAACACACGCCCCGTCAAAACAATTGTTGTAGTTTCAGGTGCTTGCTCCTCTGGATTAGTCGGGCTCATAATTTCATCATCAGAACCGCCGCCGTTACCGCAACCAGCGAGCCCAAACATTGCCATCATTACTGATACGGAAAGTAAATTTTTAGCTTTCATAATTAAACCTTTTAATAAAAAAACACCGCGAATTTGCGGCGTTGATAAGAGTATCTGTTTTTTTTTTTTTGCAAGTGCTATAGTCGTTTCAGTTCAAAATAAGACAAGGCAGCGAGCTTAAAGACTGTATCAGAATACGGCGAGGAAGCTCCCGCAGTATTATTTTGAAATGGAACGACTATAAATTTAGCAAAACGCTTGCAGGTTCTACATTTCCGCTAACAAATCCCGATAAATTTTGCGGTCAAGATTTTTCCGACCATCGCCGCGGGATATACCAAAGCGTATCCCAATGCAACACGCGGGTCAGAATTTGTCCGATTATTGCAATAAGCGAGCACCGCAGGTTGTGTTTGCGCACCCGCGATAATTCCCGAAAGTTTCGTTCCGCCGATTTTCAAAACATAGCGCATCAGAAGATACATACCGATACCTTGCGTGCAAGTAATCGCCACTCCTAATATAAAAATTTTCCACCATTCATCGCCAGAAAAAGCATTTAATATTTGATTCCCCGCACTTAATCCAGTCGCTGCAAAGAATAATAAAAGCCCTAGTTCTGATAATACGGTGCAAGCGGTATAAGGTAAAGCGGTAACGAGGCGGTAAATCCGACCAATTCTTCCCATAATCAAACCGACTATCAGCACGCCAGCCGCCATACCGATAGAAAAAGAAACTTTACCGAAACTTATCGGATACGAGCCAATCAGCATTCCCAGCACCATTCCAATCCCCAAGGCAATCGGATTTATCGAAGAAAAACCGCGCGAAGAATCCCCAAAAAAACGGCTCACTTCTTTAATCCGACTAGCAGGCGCAACAATACGGATACGGTCGCCGAGTTGCAAAACTAAATCGGTAGTGGCGGGAAGTTCAATATCACCGCGGCGAACACGAGAAGCGATCGCATCGAATTTGTGCGGCAAATGCAGTTCGGAAATTGTTTTGCCCGCACGACGCGGATCGGAAATTGTGATACGGCGGAAGTCGAGATATTTACGGTCTTCTTGCAGGTTATGGCTGGATTTATGCCCCAAATCCAAAATTGCTTGTTTGACGATATTTTCACTACCGACGATAGTTAGCAAATCATCTTTATTGAGATGATCGGAACGGTAAGGCGTGTCGATAACCACCTCACCTGCCCGTTGCAGGCGCGAAAAAGAAAGCTGCTCACCGTATTCCAAAAGCAAATCACCGATGCGCGGATTGTCTTCGCGCTCGATGCGGACGGTTTCGGTGATGATTTTGGCGGGAGTGTCGGTATCGTTTTTACCGTAATTCAAAGCAGCCGCGGCAAACATCATCATTCCCAACACGCCGAATAAATATGCAATCGAATAAGCAACCGTTGCATCGGCAAGGCTTGCGTGATCGGTCGCAGCGGCTTCCAGTGCAGGAGTATTAGTTAAAGCTCCCGCGAAAGTTCCCGCAATTTTGCTACTTTCCAAACCGAAAAATTTACCGAGAAAAATCGCAACGCAAGCGACAATCACATAAACAATCAACATCAGCGAAATCGTTTTTACCGCCGTGCGTAGAGAAGCAAAAAAACTCGGCCCAGAATTGATACCGATAGCAAAAGCAAAAAGACAAAGCCCAATCGTGGAAAATTCCTTATGCACGGTGATGTTTTGCCCGTAATGATTAGCAAGAGCCGCCAAAAAAATCGCTAAAAAAAGCACCATCGCAGAGCCCAGAGAAATCCCCAAAATCCTGATTTTCCCGAGTAACATTCCTAGCCCGATGATGAAAAATAAAAGCAAAACCGAATTGTCAGACAGCAGAGTAAAAACCGCTTCCATCGAAGGTCTCCTGAAAATTTTTATAAATTATTGATATTTTCTCAATACCGCATCTTTTGCTAATCATAAAATAATTTTCTGTCGCCAGCGGCGACGGGCATTCCTTATTTGCATCTACGAGTGCCGTTAATTTGTATTTATTTGCAAAACAAATCCGCCGCCCGCAGCGCGCGGGTCGTGTGCCACGACGGGCGTTCCTACTTTGCATCTATAAGTGCCGTTATTTGTATTCATTTGCAAAACAAATCCGCTGTTTTTTACGGCGGATTTTTTATTTTTACCAATTTCTGTCTCTTCCGTCATTTTGAGGCGCAAGCGAAAAAACACATTCAACCGTCATTTTGAGCGAAACGAAAAATCCCGCTACAAGCGTCATTTTGAGCCGTCAAGCGAAAAATCTCACCGCGACCGTCATTTTGAGCCGCAAGCGAAAAACCTCAGCGTAAGCGTTATTCAATCCGTAAGAAAAATACCATCATTTGTCAAACAAGTTGATACACAACAGCAGCAAAACAGCAGTATTCGCGGTAGAAAATAGCGATTTGTTTATAAGACATAGGTATTGATTATTTATACGGAAATAGTTGATAATAATTCAATTGTATGAATTTATGCGGTATTTGTTATGTACTTGAGTGGTATATCGTCGCCCCCC
>JAGBJT010000053.1 GCA_017934275.1 Cardiobacteriaceae bacterium
AGCAGTTACCCCTGAATTTAAACCTGAAATAGGTCAAGTTCAGACTTATCTAATCCCAGAAGGTATTCAAATACAAAAGGGAACAGTAGGACCACAAACTTATAACGGTGTAACTTACCCTGGCGGCGGTTCGCAAATTTTCATTCTAAACGAAGGCGATAACAATAAATTGATACCTATCGGAGAGCCAAAAATCATTAAATAATGGTAGAAGTTATGTCTCAAAACAATTCATCCAAAGCAATAAAAATATTAGATGCAAAGAATACTAACAACAAGTATTATTTGTTCCCTGATAAATTACTTATTGGTAATAGCAACGGAAAAATTATTAAGACTATTTATCCTCCAAGTGATAGTAAGGCATTTGCTAGACACATGTTGGTCAAATTTGAACAAATGTATTATGAGAATGAGTATTTAGCCATAGTTGTAAGTACTAGATTATGGCAGTGCTGGTTTAAGTTACTTGAGGATAAATTGGAATTAAGCGAAGATTATCATCGTTGGATGTAAATGCCAAAACGGCGGAATTTTTTTCGCCGTTTTTTTTATTCACAAAGTTATTTTTTTATTAACGCAAGAGTGCAGATATAGTCGTTTCAGTTCAAAATAAGACAAGGCAGCGAGCCGAAGACAGTATCTAGAATACGGCGAGGCGAAGCTAACGCAGTATTATTTTGAAATGGAACGACTATAATCTTGCGGAAGGTATTGAAAAATTAACCAATAAGGTTGATGCTATAGTCGTTTCAGTTCAAAATAAGACAAGGCAGCGAGCCGAAGACAGTATCTAGAATACGGCGAGACGAAGCTAACGCAGTATTATTTTGAAATGGAACGACTATAAAAAAATCTTGCCGTTTTTTTTTCTAATGCGGAATATTGCAGTTGTTAAATTAAAAACAACGGCAATAAATAAAAAACACGGAAATCTTCCGTGTTTTTTTATTTTTTAAAGGGAAAAATCAATGCTGATGATTGTGTTGCATTGCTTGTGGAGGCATATTCCCGTGATTATGTCCTGCTTGCGGAGCAGGCATTTCACCGTGCTGATGCTGATGTTTTACCGCCGATGCTTCGACTTTTTCGCCGCCAGCTTGTTTTCCGTGATGTTCGCAATGTCCGCCCGTATGTTCCATTTGTTTATTCGGTTTATTTTCAGAACCGTGTTGATGTCCTGCTGACATTTCCCGTGGCGGACGGTTTTGCGACCGTGCTTCATCAATATTTTCACGCGAACGATTTCTCATCATTTCCGCGTGATTGTGTCCAGTATTTCCTTGCATTTCCGCGTGATTGTGTCCAGCATTTCCTTGCATTTCCGCGTGATTGTGTCCTGCTGCTTCTCCGTGATTGTGCGGCATATTTCCGTGATTGTGCGGCATATTTCCGTGATTATGAGCCTGTCCTGTTGCCATTTCACCGTGTTTATGCGGCATTGGAGGCGGCATTTCACCGTGTTGATGTTTTACTGCCGATGCTTCTACTTTTTCGCCGCCAGCTTGTTTTCCGTGATGTTCGCAATGTCCGCCTGCCTGTCCAGCTTGTGCCTTAGCGTGATTATGTTCGCTCTGTCCGTGCTGATGCGAATTTTCACCGTGTTGATGAGCTCCTGCTCGTTCTAACATTTTTGGCTTGCGCAAGCGTGAGCCATCTTCTGCGGAGATAAAAATTCTTTCGCGATTACCGTTGATATTTGCGGTTATCAAATAAAACGGTTCAACGGCAACAGCTTGACCGTGATGGCGCGGTAATTCTCCGACTAAAACTGCTTCTTCGACTTGTGCCCCATCTTTTTCTGCGGCGGCAATTGCTTGTTGCAAAGTGATTTTTGCGCTATTGCCTCTGCGTGATTTTTGCGATAAAACTTCGCCGCTTGCTGCATCGACGCTTACTAATTGCGTGCCTTGTTTTGTCTTTATAAATACATTAAATACATCTTTATTCTGACGCTGACCGCGTTTGACCATATAAGCCGAACCGCCTTCTGCTTCCGCAATTGCGATTGCATCTGATAATCCCGTAAAAGCATTAGCATTTAAGCAAATCGCCACGGTGCAAATTGCCAATAAAGTTTTGTTAAACATCGTTGATTCTCCTAGGATAAAAAAACGCCGTAATTGCACGGCAGAACTAATAAATCTACATACTAACATAAATAAGAAAGTTTATTATTTACAAATCAACGGCATAAAAAAACGGATTAGCCGCAATCCGTTTTTTATTTCCTAATGCGCTTCTTCCCAGTTATCGGCAATTTTGCTATCAACGATGAGTGGAACATTGAGCCGAAGGGCGTTTTGCATTTTTTCCTGAATAATTTCCCGATACTCTTCTGCTCTATCAGCATTTACTTCAAATACGAGTTCATCGTGCACTTGCATAATCATTCGGCAGTCGCGGCTGTCAGCAATTTCACAGTCGATATCGAGCATTGCTTTTTTGATGATATCTGCCGCCGAGCCTTGCACAGGAGCATTTACCGCAATTCTTTCGGCTTCGCTACGCCGTCTTGCATCGCGGCTGGTTATATCTTTGGTATGAATACGGCGCGAAAAAATTGTGCTGACAAAACCGTTCTCCCGTGCTTGGGCGCGTTTTTCTTCCATAAATTCGCGCACGCGCGGATAACGGGAAAAATACAAATCGACATATTCCTGCGCTTCTGTGCGTGAAATCCCCAACTGTTTAGCGAGACCGAAGGCACTCATCGCATAAATCAAACCGAAATTTATTGATTTTGCTCTGCGCCGTAAGTTTGCGTCGCATTCTTCTGGTTTTACGCCGAAAATTTCGCAGGCGGTTGCGGTATGAATATCCGCACCGCGCTCAAAAGCCGCACAGAGCCCGCTATCTTCTGAAAGATGCGCCATCACCCGTAATTCAATTTGTGAGTAATCCGCGGCGATGATTTTTTTATTTTCTCCCGCTAAAAAAGCCCGACGGATACGGCGACCTTCTTCGCTACGAGCGGGAATATTTTGCAAATTCGGCTCTGATGAAGAAAGCCGTCCCGTGCTAGTTACAGCCTGATTAAACAAACTATGCACTCTGCCCGTTTGCGGATAAATCAGAGCAGAAAGCGCATCGGTATAAGTATTTTTCAATTTAGAAAGCGTGCGGTGGCGCAGAATTTCCCGCGGCAACACGGAATTTTTACCGAGTTCTTCCAAAACTTCTTCATCGGTTGATGCTTCGCCTTTGGGAGTTTTTTTGATGACTGGCAGATTGAGCTTTTCGAAAAATATTTCCCGTAATTGCTTGGGGCTATCAAGATTAAATTCTTCGCCCGCCAAGTCAAAAGCGCGATTTTTAATTTCTTCCAATTCTGCTGCCAATTCTTGCGACTGCTCTTGTAATTTTTCGCGAGAAATAAAAACGCCCTCCTCTTCCATTCGGAATAAAACATCGGAAAGAGGTAGTTCTAAATCGCGGTAAAGCGCGAGCAGCTCGGGAATTTGCGAGAGCTTTACCGAGAAAAAATCAAACAATTGCAAACTAACATCGGCAATTTCAGAGAGATATTCGCAAGCACGGTCGCAATCGAGCTCGCAAAATTCGATTTTTTTTGCACCTTTACCGAATACTTCTTCATCATTTTTAGTTTTGTATGAAAGATAAAAATCCGCAATTGCCGCAATATTTTGCCGACAAGCCGTGCTATTTAAGCAGTAGCTCATCAAAGAAACATCTTCGAGATTTTTAATTTCCAAACCTTCGCGCTTTAAGGCGTGGCGAAGAGTTTTACCGTCATCGCTAATTTTTTGAATTTGCTTATCGGTCAAAATTTCCTGCAATATCAGCAAACTTTCCGCTATCGGTAAATTCGCGGTAAGTTGTTGGCGCAGCGGTAAATAGCAACATTCTCCCGCCGACAAGGCAATTGCAATACCGACGATATTGCTTGCGATGTAATGAGCATTTAGCGTTGCAACGGCAATTGCACAGCGTTTTTTATCTTTGATTTTTTCCGCAAATGCTCGAAGTTCGGATAAGTTTTCGATAACACGGTAATTTTTTTCAGTTTTTGTAACCACAGCCGATAACAAATCCGACTGACCGTGTTTATTCCAAATCGTTTTGAGTTCAAATTCCTGACAAATTCGCTCTAATTTTTCCTGATTAACGGGATTTACCGCCAAATCCGACAAGCTAATTCCTAAATCCAAATCGCAATTTATCGTCGCAAGCTGGCGGGATAAAGCAAGTTGCGGCAAACTCGCACGCAGACTATCACCGACTTTTCCCGTAATACGGCTGGCGTTTTCCATAATCGCGTCGAGAGTTTGATATTCAGCAAGCCATTTCGCGGCGGTTTTAGGTCCTACTCCTTGAACTCCTGGAATGTTATCGACCGTATCTCCAACCAAAGCCAGAAAATCAATAACCTGATCCGCCCGCAGACTATCAACCTTAAACCGCTCTGCAACTTTATCCGCGGTTACCGCCTGATTTTTCATCGTGTCAATCAAACTGATATCGGCATTAACCAAAAGCTGCGCCAAATCTTTATCGCCAGAAGAAATTAGCACTTGATAATTTTCCCGCAAAGCTTGTTTTGCCAGCGTTCCCAGCACATCGTCAGCCTCAACACCTTGCCAAATAATCACGGGATAGCCAACAGCGCGAATTAGTTCTTGCAAAGGCTCGATTTGCACCGCTAAATCATTATCCATCGGCGGACGATTCGCTTTGTATTCAGGAAAAATCTCGTGGCGGAAGTTTTTTCCCTTCGCATCGAAAACTACCGCAAAATACTCGGGACGGCAGTTTTCATAAATTTTGTCCAACATTCGCATTACACCTGTAATCGCCCCTGTCGGTCTTCCGTCTTTAGTAGCAAAATCGCGCAGAGAATTAAACGCACGGAATAAATAAGAAGAACCATCAACCAAAACAACTAATCGGCTCGCATCAAACATTCTTGCCTCCAAAAAAATATTTTTTTAATTATCCCCTCTACGAGCGGCGAAAAAAATCAACCACTCCAAATGGATTTTTTATTTTTATCGCTTACTTTCTAATATTTTGTATTACATCGCACGATTTTCTTTATACAAAATTTCAATCCAAGCATTTAGCTTAAAATCACTCACAAGTTTTAATTTGTTGCAAATACCGTTATGACTCCTCGCAAAATTCTCACTGCCGTTTCTCATTTCCCGACTTTACGGGAGGAAAATTCCGTCTATATCGACAAAACCGTCCTGATTTACAAAATGACACATACCGATACCGCATTCTTTTTATCCCGTCCGCGGCGGTTCGGTAAAAGCTTACTTGTTACAACTTTGGAAGCATATTTTCAAGGCAAAAAAGAGCTTTTCGAAGGATTAGAAATCGAAAAAATGGAGCAAGAGTGGAAAAAATTTCCCGTTTTACGGTTTGATATGAGTGGCGTGAAATTTACTTCGCCAAACGATTTACAGCAGTTGTTAGACAATACACTGGGAAAATACGAGCATTTGTATGACATTCCAAGCGTTCCCGAACTCCT
>JAGBJT010000054.1 GCA_017934275.1 Cardiobacteriaceae bacterium
GCAAAATTCTCGCGGATGGAATACTTCGCGCCGAAGACGGTAATCGTTATAAATTCGACATCAAGGATATAGAAAATTTAAGCCAAGATGGGCAAAATTTAACGGGATTAGAGGTAGATTTTGAGCTAATAGATGGCGAGGCAAAATCTCTTTACATAACCTCAAATCAAGCGGTTTCTAATCCACAATCAAATAAATCACAGTTTATAAATCAAGAACAAGAAGAACCTGAAATTGAAAGTAAGTGTGTTGAAATTAAAGCTCCAAAAACCAGCAAAAAAATCAAATGTTTTCACGGTATTGTTTTAGATGACATACACAGTCGTGATTATGAAACCACGCTCAATCATACGACTGGCGGCGGTTCTATTAAGCCTGGTTTGTTTGGTTCAGCAAATGTAAATTTGAATACACAGACTATGCAATTACCACTTCAAATGAATACTAAAACCTTTCATATGGGGGATAAAACTTTCTTCGTTCAAAATAGTGCTGCCCAGACTATGGCTGATAAATTCCTAGGTAGTAATATTACGGGAAATCAACTAGAACCAGGTGATGAAATAACAATCTATGCCGAAAGGACAAAATCCGTCTTACTTACTAAAACGCCAAATCTTTACACTGCCATTTGCTACCGAAACCATAGAAATAATTTCATTTATGGCAGAAAAAGTATCGTTGCTCATTTTATTTTCTTGCCGATATGGTTGGTCTGGTATGTATGCTTCTTAATTATTGAGTTAGCCACTGTAAACAATTTTGTTTTTAGTTCTTGCTTTCTAATTTTTTGTATTTTTGTTTTATTCAAACGGTATTTAGCCGCAAAAGCTCAAATTAAATTTCTAGAAAAATTTAATCCAGAAAATATTCCAAAAACTCAATAAAAAAATCCCGCCATTTCTGACGGGATTTTTTATTCAAAATCGAAACTGCTATCAGGTTTGTCTTTCGAGCAATTTCAATTTGATTTGCGCGATTGATTTCGCTGGATTTAGACCTTTCGGACAAGTGTTCGAGCAGTTCATAATCGTATGGCAGCGATAAACCTTGAACGCATCTTCGAGGAAATCCAAGCGTTCGGCGGTTGCTTCATCACGGCTATCTTGCAACCAACGGTTAGCTTGCAGCAAAATCGACGGTCCCAAGTATTTATCCGAATTCCACCAATAGCTCGGACAAGAAGTCGAACAACAAGCGCACAAAATACATTCGTAAAGTCCGTCCAATTTTGCACGGTCTTCTTTACTTTGCAGGCGTTCGCGTTCTGGATCGGGAGTTTCGGTTTGTAGCCAAGGTTTAATGGAAGCGTGTTGCGCATAGAAATGAGTTAAATCCGAAACCAAATCTTTCACCACTTTCATATGCGGTAGAGGATTAACGCTAACTTTTCCGCCTTTTTGCACATCTTCAATTGCGCAAGTGCAAGCCAGAGTATTTTTACCGTTAATGTTCATCGCACACGAGCCGCAAATACCTTCACGGCAAGAGCGGCGCAGAGTTAAAGTGCTGTCGGTTTCGTTTTTGATTTTGAGCAGAGCATCAAGCACCATCGGACCGCAATCGTCCATATCAATATCGAAGGTATCGTAACGGGGATTTTCGTTTTTACCTGGGTCGTAGCGGTAAATTTTGAACTTCCGCACATTTTTCGCACCTTCAGGAGCAGGAAAATGCTTGCCCTTCTTAACCACAGAATTTTTAGGAAGAGAAAATTCAGCCATTGTTTTGCTCCTTAATAAACGCGTTTTTTCGGTTTGACATATTCAACTTCGTCCGTGCCCGTAAATGAATGCACAGGACGGTAATCGATAGTTACCTTACCGTCGTCGGATAGCCAAGTCAGAGTGTGCTTCATCCAGTTTGCATCGTCGCGTTCTGGATAATTTTCGTGAGCGTGTCCACCGCGAGATTCGTGGCGATTTTCCGCCGCCGTAATAGACACTTGCGCACAAGCAAGCAAATTCGCAAGCTCGAAAGTTTCGGTTAAATCGCTGTTCCACTGCAAGCTTTCATCGGCAATTTTGACATTTTCAAATTGCGGATAAATTTCTTTCATCTTGTTCACACCTTCAACCAAGCTTTCAGATGTGCGATAAACAGCAGCGTGAGTTTGCATTGTTTTTTGCATTGCCAAACGGATTTCCGCCGTAGAAGTCGTGCCGCGTGCGTGATGAACTTTATTGAAACGGTTGAGAGCTTTTTCGATTGCTGCTTCTGGAATTGGCTCTGGTTTGGAGTCGCGTTGGACAACTTCCCGAGCCCGCAATGCCGCAGCCCGTCCGAATACCACCAAGTCAAGCAATGAATTCGAGCCCAAACGGTTTGCGCCATGCACCGATACGCAAGCCGCCTCACCGATAGCCATCAAACCAGGGACCACATAATCAGGGTTACCGTCTTTTAATTGCACAACTTCACCGTGATAGTTAGTCGGAATACCGCCCATGTTGTAATGCACGGTTGGCAATACTGGTGCTGGTTCTTTGGTTACATCAACGCCTGCGAAAATTTTTGCCGTTTCCGCAATACCTGGAAGTTTTTCCTGAATGGTATCCGCGCCCAAATGCTCTAAGTGCAGGTGAATATGGTCTTTATTTTTACCGACACCGCGTCCTTCACGAATTTCCATCGTCATCGAACGAGAAACCACATCGCGAGAAGCTAAATCCTTCGCTGACGGTGCATAGCGTTCCATAAAGCGTTCGCCTTCGCTATTAGTCAGATAACCGCCTTCACCACGACAACCTTCGGTCATCAAGCAGCCTGAACCGTAAATTCCCGTTGGGTGAAATTGAGTAAATTCCATATCTTGCAAAGCCAAGCCCGCACGCAGAACCATACCGTCGCCGTCGCCTGTGCAAGTATGCGCCGATGTGCAAGAAAACCAAGCTCGACCGTAACCGCCAGTTGCAAGCACGGTAATTTGTGAATTGAAGATGTGTAATTCGCCTGTTTGTAAATCCAGAGCTAATGCACCAACGCAGCGACCGTCATCGGTCATCAATAAATCAGTTGCGAAATATTCGATAAAAAATTGAGCGTTATGACGCAGAGCTTGTTGATAAAGCGTATGCAGCATCGCGTGTCCCGTGCGGTCAGCCGCTGCGCAAGTGCGTTGTGCAGGTCCGCCTTCACCGAAATTTTTCGTCATACCGCCAAACGGGCGTTGATAAATCTGACCTTTCTCATTGCGCGAAAACGGCACGCCGTAATGTTCAAGTTCAATTACCGCAGGAATAGCTTCACGGCACATATAAGCAATCGCATCTTGGTCGCCGAGCCAATCTGAACCTTTAACCGTATCGTAAAAATGCCATTGCCATTTATCTTCACCCATATTCGCCAAAGCCGCTGCAACACCACCTTGCGCCGCAACCGTATGCGAACGAGTTGGAAATACCTTGGTTACACAAGCAGTTTTTAATCCTTCCAATGCCATACCGAAAGTCGCACGAAGTCCCGCACCGCCAGCACCGATAACTAATACATCGTAAGTATGTCTATTTATTTTGTATTCAGCTGTCATATAAACCTCAAGCTATAAAACCTAATACGCTTAATTTAATAATCGCAATCAAGGCAACCAGAGCGCAAATAAAACAGCCGCCCTTCACTACCGTCAAACAAAGCCAATTCAGCAAATGATGATGCACATAGTCTTCAATAATCACCTGCATTCCTAATGCACCGTGATAAAAACCAATACATACCAAAGATGCCGCCAAACCGCTATTTATCGGATTTGCAAACCAATGAATAACTTCTTGATAATTGTCGCAGCCAACCAAAGCCACAACTGCATAGCAGAAATAAAGAGCCAAAGGAATAAGCATAATCGCCGTGCCGCGTTGCACGATGAAATGATGTGTGCCGTTATGCCCTGAACCTAAACCTTTCGCACCTTTCAAAGCTTGAAACAAACTATTCATATATTCCTCACTTAACCGCAAAAATCGCAATCCAGAACACTAGCCACACCACCGCAGTTGCAAATATCGCAATCCAAGAAGTGGTTGATGCCGCACCTTTTGCCAGCCCGATAGTTAAATCCGCTAACAAATGCCGAATACCGTTACAGAGGTGGAAAAATAAAGTCGCCGACCAGCCCATCATCACCAAAATCACGAACCAATGTCCGAAAATTGCTTGTCCTAGCTTCCAAGCGTCTTCACTAAATGAAGCCATTGCCAGCCAAGCGGTAACTAACATTAATCCGAACACAATCGCCACGCCAGTAATGCGGTGGAATGTGCTCATAAACATCGTTACTGCCCAACCGTAGATTTGTAAATGCGGCGAAAGCGGCCGCGTATCTTTGTTTTGCATCGTTATGTCTCCGATATTGCCTGAACTAAATTTTGCGGTTTATCGAAAAAATATAACCGCCAAAATTCGATGAAATTCTGTGAAAAACCGTTGATTTAATTACAAAAAAACCGCGATTTAATAAAAATCACGGAAAAACTTAAAAGTCAATACATCTACCTTTATATTCCCAATCACCGTAACGGGTCGGTTCTAAACCGTCGCGACCGCCGATTTCTTTGGGCATTTCTTCTTCCATAAAAGCGGATTTACGAGGATTTTGATTGGCTTGAACATCTTCTTGAGCACTGAAATTTTCAGAGTTTGCCGCAAGTTCTTCGGCATTTTGCAAGTTCGCTGTATCCGTATCAGTAGTCATAAATACCTCTAACTTAAAAATTTATGCAAATTTGATTATAACAGTTTGAAATAAGCTCAAAATATAAGCTTTCTCTATAATTTATAGGGAATATTTCTACTAGCGAATTTACGGCAATAAAAAACGCCAGCAGTTGCCAGCGTTTTTAATAAATTTATAGGAATATTTACGGTGTTAATTTTTTCAAATCAATACCTTCTTGTACCGTGCCAAATCCACCGACTAAACCTTGATTGTTATCCTTAAATATGCCTGTAGCTGCAGCGGCATTCGGTCCATAAAAGCCTCCATCTAGCACAACACCAGCATTGTTTCCCGAAAAAGTATTACCTTGAATTTGTCCAGCCAATTCAATGTTGTCATATTTTTGACTATCGATTGAAATATTAGAAATTGTGCCTTGAATGTTTTTTGTATCAAAATCAGCCGTCAGTTCAGCTTTTGCTTTTATCGTATAAGCAAGACCTTCTATGTCTAGATCTTCGGTAACTTGTACATTGTCGTTTTTCATAGCAAAAGCAACTCCTTCATATTTGACTTGTCCCGTTGGAAGTGCATTTGTGGGAGTTGCATCACCTTGATGAGCAAGAATTAGCTCATTAGTTTGGACATTCACCAACGCAGCAGCCGCGGCGAATTGTGCATAAGCAGGCAACTTTCCACCAAAACCGATACCATCGACTAAATCAAATTCTTCTCCGTAAAGAGTAATAACCGTCGCTTTATCACTAGGAGGCAACTGACTAATTGCTCCTGTTTTTGCAATCATATATCTGCCCTTAACGCCAGCCGTTTCGGTATTTACGGCATCATTTCCACTAACATTTCCACTCACAGGAGACATAACAGCATCATCATCTGAACCGCCTCCACCACTCATACAACCAGCTAATCCGAACATTGCAACCGCAACTGAAATAGAAAAAACTTTTTTCATAAGAAACTCCTAATTTGTTCATTAAACAAAGAGCTTCTTTGTCAAGCAAAGAAGCTCTGTAAGAGTACTCTTACAGTTCGGTCGGTCGCGTACCACGACCCGCGGCGGTCGCCAGCGGCGACGGGCGTTCCTTATTTCGAATCTACAATTGCCGTTATTTGTATTCATTTACAAAACAAATCCACCGTTTTTTACGGCGGATTTTTTATTTTTAACCGTCATTGCACACTCTCTTCCGTCATTTTGAGCCGTAGGAGAAAAATCTCACCGCAATCGTCATTCAATCCGTAAGAAAAATACCATCATTTGTCAAACAAGGTTATACATAACAGCAGCAAAATAGCAGTATTCGCGGTAGAAAATAGCGATTTGTTTATAAGACATAGGTATTGATTATTTATACGGAAATAGTTGATAATAATTCAATTGTATGAATTTATGCGGTATTTGTTATGTACTTGAGTGGTATATCGTCGCCCCCC
>JAGBJT010000055.1 GCA_017934275.1 Cardiobacteriaceae bacterium
GTCAAACCTGTAATACAAAAATATGACGAATTACAGACAAATTACGGCGAATTCGCGACAGATCACCCCAATATCGCCGAGTTTGTCGCCGCAGCTGGCGCAATTTACGACGCAAGTCCTGCTGGACAGGGCAAAAAACAACCCGTAAAACAAGGCAAAAATCTCGCAGAAGAGCTAGGAAAAAATAGCGCGAGAGGGGTTGCAAAAAATGCTGGTGAGATAAAAAATATTAGCAATAACATTGCTAATGGACACGCATATGAAAAGCATATAACACGAAAACAAGAATTCGAGGAATTAGGCATTAACACTCGTGAGCAATTTGCACAACATATCGAAAATATCATCACCAATCCAAGTGCAGTACGGCAATTAGAAAGAGGAAGAACTGCCTATTGGGATGATGACAAAACTGGGACAATTGTCATCATAGATCCAAATAATAAAGATGGCGGCACTGCTTTTAGACCTACACCAGGCAAGAAGTATTTTACCGATCGCATAAAGTAGGAAAGTAAGATGAAACTAATTAGCAAAACTGAAACAGCAACAGTATTTCTAGTAGATTCTAAAACTATTGAGCTGATAACAAGATGCTTTGATAGTGTCGTAACCGATTTAATTTCAGATGATATCCATACCAGAATAGGTTGTAATATACAGGAGTTTATTTTTGTATATGATGAAATCAGGTGTATTAAAAATAATCTTCTAGAAATACCAAATAAATATCTATTCATTCTCTACTGCACGATTTGTGATTCAATTCACGCAATCGGTATGAAAAATATAACAAGTGAAGAGGAACAACATATAGAAGAAATAATCTCATTTTTACAAACATTTGTTAAATAAAAAGAAGGCGGAAGAATTTTCTTCCGCTTTTTTATTACTAACTTCCCTAGGGAGAATAGAAGTCGCAGGAACATAATTTACGGGGCGACGATATTCATAGTTTCTTGAATAGTCAGGAGTTGTGCAACTAGCTAATAGAAAAATACCGAGAAATTGGCAAGAGAATTTAGGAGACATAAATTAGATGGTGCCGGAAATAGGAATCGAACCTACGACCTTCGCGTTACGAGTGCGCTGCTCTACCAGCTGAGCTATTCCGGCTTTATTGAACTCTTGTAAAAGAAAGGCGGCGATTATACGGACTTTCCATAAAAATAAAAGCCGCGGCGATTTTCCCGCGGCTTGTTATTCCTTTAAATTATTTTTTCTTACCCTGATTGGCAACTGCTTCTTGCAATTTACGGATTTCTTCGGGATCGCCTAAAAATTCGTCGCGCAGGAGATTTAAGTCGTCATCGAATTCGAATAAATACGGAATTCCCGTCGGCAAATTCAATTTGACAATTTCCGCCTCACTAATTCCCTTCAAATGTTTCACAATCGCACGCAAACTATTACCGTGTGCGGCAACCAAAATTTCGCCTTCACGATCGAGTGCTGGTTTGATATCAGATTCCCAATAAGGAAGAATTCTCTCCACCGTTTCTTTCAAGCTTTCGGTTAGCGGTAATTCATCAGGATTAACTGCCGCATAACGAGCATCGCACATCGGAGAACGGGGATCATCTGCGGCAAGTGCGGCAGGCGGAACATCGTAACTTCTACGCCAAATCAAAACTTGCTCTTCACCGTATTTTTCGGCGGTTTCGGCTTTATTTAAACCTTGCAGCGAACCGTAATGTTTTTCGTTGAGCCGCCAATGTTTTTCGACTGGAATCCAATCTAAATCCATCGCATCAAGCGCGTAATTAAGAGTTTTTATCGCTCTTTTGAGATAAGAAGTGAAGGCGCGAGAAAAATGAAATCCTTCTCTTTTCAAGGTCTCGCCCGCACGGATTGCTTCTTGAATACCTTTTTCGGTTAAATCGACATTTGTCCAGCCAGTGAAGAGATTTTTTTGATTCCATTCGCTTTCGCCGTGTCTAAGTAAAACTAGTCTTTTCATTTGATTTCTCCTTGGTTTTGAATTTTGAAAAACTTTGCTTATTCCACAATCCGCATTTCCAAACGGTTGGTTGCGCCCTCTTGCCCCATTGGTTTGCCGCTAGTGATGACATACAAATCGCCTTTTTCCAGCACTTTTCGCCATTGCAAATACGCTTCGACTTCGCTCAAAGCGGCGGCGTGATTTTTGCTAATTTCTAATTTCATCGGACGCACGCAGCGAAAAATGCTCATTTTGCGCTGCACTTGGGTGTCGCCAGTGAGAGCGTAAATCGGAATATTCAAATCGTGGCGGCTAATAAGACAGGGGGTCGTGCCGCTTTCGGTAAGTGAAACAATCGCTTTTGCCCGTAATTTTTTTGCACAAGATACGGCGGAGGCAGCAATTGCGTGATCGATTCTTTTTACGGAAATTGGAAAATTTTCTTCCTCATCGGAATTAGAGCGCGCTTTCTCGGTTGCACGACAAACGGTTGCCATCGTGTGAATTGTCTCGAAGGGATATTTTCCAACCGCACTTTCCGCCGAAAGCATTACCGCATCCGTTCCGTCGAGTACCGCATTTGCAACATCAGAAACTTCGGCGCGCGTCGGCACGGGATTGTTAATCATCGATTCCATCATTTGAGTTGCGGTAATTGAGAATTTACGGGCACGGCGCGCCATTTTTATCATTTTCTTTTGCAGCTCTGGCACGGCAGCATTACCGACTTCCACCGCTAAATCACCACGGGCAACCATAATTCCGTCGCTTGCGGCAATGATTTCTTCGAGATTTTCAATTGCTTCGATGCGTTCGATTTTTGCAATCAAGCCTGGAGCGAGTTTGCTGCGATTTTTACAAGCTTCACGAATAAGTTCGGCGGCTTGCAACATATCTTCCGCCGATTTCACAAAACTTACCGCGATGTAATCCGCACCGATTTTTACCGCCGTTTCTAAATCGCGCATATCTTTTTCGGTAAGAGCAGGAGCTGATAAACCGCCGCCCTGCTTATTTATTCCCTTGTTACTTTTCAAAACCGCCGAATTTTCAACCCGTGCATAAATCTCGCTACCACGCACATCTTCAACGGTCAGCGTAATAAAACCATCGTCAAGCAAGAGCACATCGCCAGCTTTGACATCTTTCGGTAAATCGCGGTAATCCAGTCCCACTCTTGTGGAATCGCCCTCGCCTTCAAATGCCGCATCCAAAATTATTGTTTGCCCTTCAACTAGCTCGGTTTTACCGTTTTTAATTTTTCCTACTCGAATTTTTGGTCCTTGCAAATCCGCAATGATGGCGACCTCTCGCTCCGCACGCCGTGATGCAGCACGGACAAGTTTGGCGTTTTCACGGTGCTGTTCTGCCGTGCCGTGGCTGAAATTAAAGCGCACAACATTCAATCCAACGCGAATAATCCGCTCCAAAATTTCAGGCTCGCTGCTCGCGGGACCCAATGTTGCAACAATTTTCGTGTGATGACTAACCCTTGTTTCGTCTCTGCTAAATGACATAAATCACCTCGAATTTTTTATCTTTTTTATTTACTCAAAACTGCATAAATGCTTTTGTTCTATCTTCGGTAGTAACCGCCAGGATAGTAAGTACCTCTGGAAATAGTCGTGTTACCGTTTTGATAAGTCGTGCCTTGATAACTCGGTGCAACATACACAGGAGCGTGATGATGATGCACAGGAGGCGGCGGATTATTTCCAAAACTCACTCCGCCCTGAACTTTATTGCCCGTTACTCCAATTGCGCCAGCAACTGTGTTTCCCGTGCCGCGTCTCCAACCAGAACTTTGCTCCGATACGCAAGAACCGCCGTCAAAACATACGGTATGTTGGTCGAAATACTCCTCTTGGGCGCAGGCACAAAGAAATAAACAGAAAAAACTAAATAGCGGCAGTTTCATTTATCTAAATTTTTCAGGAATTTGCAGGTGGAAATCCGTAACTTGCTGATATCTATGCGCCAAATTCAAAATACGGCTTTCCGCGAAATGCGCACCAATTAACTGACAACCGACGGGCATTTCATCAACAAATCCGCAGGGATGCGCAAGCCCTGGCAATCCCGCTAAATTCACCGCAACCGTAAATAAATCACTCAAATACATCTCGACTGGATCGGAAGTTTTGCTACCGATATCGAATGCAACGGTAGGTGTAGTTGGAGCAAGAATGACATCGCAATCAGAAAATGCTTTCTTAAATGAATTCAAAATCGCCCTTCTACCGCGCCGCGCCTGTTCGTAATAAGCGTCGTAATAGCCAGCGGAAAGCGCATAAGTGCCGAGCAAAATACGGCGTTTTACTTCCGCACCGAAACCCTCGTTACGCGAACGGCGATACAAATCGTCGAGATTTTTCGGATTTTCCGCACGGTATCCGTAACGAACACCGTCATAACGAGATAAATTCGAACTAGCCTCGGCGGAAGCGATGATGTAATAAGCAGCAATCGCAATGTCGGAATTTTCTAAATCGATATCGATAATTTTCGCGCCCAACTCCTCATACTGCCGCGCTGCATCTTGAATTTTTTGGGCAATTTTTTCGTCGAGCTTTTCGAAATAAATCTTCGGCAATCCGATTTTTACTCCCTTCAAATCGCGGTTTAAGTAAGTTGTGAAGTCGTATGACTTATTCGGCGCACAAGTTGAATCTCGCGCATCAGCTCCCGCCATTTTTTCGAGCACCAGCGCGCAATCTGCCGCCGTAGTTGCAATAACTCCCGCTTGGTCAAGACTTGAAGCGTAAGCAATCATTCCCCAACGCGAACAAACACCGTATGTTGGCTTAATCCCCGTAACTCCGCAATACGAAGCTGGCTGACGGATTGAACCGCCCGTATCCGAACCCGTTGCGTATGGAACTAAACGCGCCGCTACCGCAGCCGCCGAACCGCCAGAAGAACCGCCTGGAATTTTTGCCGTATTCCAAGGATTTTTCACCGCACCGAAAGCCGAATGTTCATTCGACGAACCCATCGCAAATTCGTCCATCGATAATTTGCCAAGCATTACCGCACCTGCATTCGCAAGCTTTTCAGCAATCGTTGCCGTATGCGATGGAGTAAAGTTTTCGAGCATTTTTGAGCCAGCGGTAGTAACCACTCCCGCCGTGCAAAATAAATCTTTATGCGCCATCGCAATTCCGTCCAAAAGGCTCGAAACTTCACCTTTGGCACGGCGAGCATCACTTTTTTCAGCTTCATCGGTTTCAGTCGTGCGTAAAAAAGCACCGATTTCAGGATTAAATTTGGCAATTCGGTCGGAAAATTCTTGGCGTAACTCAACGGCGGAAATTTCTTTTTTGTTTAACTTGTCGGCAAGTTGATAAATATCTAATAGATGTAAATCGCTCATTATTTTTTCTCTTGATTTTGTATTAAGAACAAATACAGTTGTATGAATTTAGTGCTGAATAACTTTCGGAACGGTGATAAAACCATCTTCCGCCAAAGGCGCATTCCGTTCAATCACGGCTGCTAAATCACGATTTTGTGCAACATCTTCACGCAAGGGTTGGCTATATTCCAAAGGATGACCGAGAGCAGGAAGAGAGGAAATTTCTTCGCGGTTGAGGGTAGAAAAAAGATTGAGAATATTGCCCAAATCTTCTTGCAATTGCTTTGCTTCTTCTTCGGATAAATCAATTCGGGCGAGATTTGCGGTTTTGAAAACCGTATCGATAGAAATATTGCTCATAAGTTTTAAGTCTCATAAATATTTAGTTTTAGATAAAAAAATGCGGCTACTATGAACTCTCACCGCGGGTTTAAATAAATTATATATGTATAAAATATTATTTATAAATTTAGAGATATTTATAGGATTTACATATGTCAAACAAGCTATTTTTTACCGCATTTTTAAGTCTATTTACCACTTTATTTAATATTTCATTTGCCGAAGAAAATATAGAAAGAGTAGAAAATAATTACACAAACAGTGCAACAGTTCAGCAATTTATCAAGAAATTTTCCCAAGAAAATAATATTCCGCAAAGTGAATTACACAAGCTATTTTCACAAGTTAAAAGAAACGATGAAATATTGCAAAAAATATCCAAACCCGCAGAAAAAACCAAGCCTTGGTATGAATATAAAAAGATATTTTCCGATGAAGAGAGGCTAAATAGAGGAATTGAGTTTTACCGTCGCAATCGTCAAAATCTTCAAAAAGCACAAGAAATTTACGGAGTTGATGCCGCAATAATTACCGCAATAATCGGAGTCGAAACTAGATACGGTGCTTTTACGGGGAAATACGAAGTTTTAGAAGCACTTTCCACTTTATGCTTTGATTATCCACCACGCGCTGAATTTTTCTGCTCGGAATTAGAGCAATTCATCAAACTCGCCAAAAGAGAAAAATGGAATTTTGCCGAAATTAAAGGCTCATACGCTGGCGCAATGGGAATTAGTCAATTTATGCCGTCAAGTTATTGGAATGACGGAGTTGATGCAGATTTTGACGGTAAAGTCGATTTATGGAAAAGTGAAGCTGATGCAATCGCCTCAGTCGGCAATTACTTAAAAAATCGCGGTTGGAAAAAAGGCGGCGATTTTTATTACCTCTTGCCCAATAATTCATTAAACGATGGACTGGAAATCGGCAAGTTAAGTCAAGCTAATTCTACACTTCAACAATTATCTCAAAGGAATAATTGGCAAAACTTACCGCAAATAAATTCCGATGAAACACAATTCGCGACTTTGAAATTAGAAGACGAAGACAAAATTCTTAATTATTTGATTTTTAATAATTTTGTGGTGATTACTCGTTATAATTCTTCGCCGATGTATGCGATGAGTGTTATCAATCTCGCTAATAAAATTCGCAGTAATGTAGAAAATTAAAGAATTCGATATTTTTAAGTTTAAGGAAATAATTATGAAAAAAATACTTATCCCGATGGTTGCCGCTGTCGTTTGTGGAACAACTTACACACAAGTTAATCACAAAATCGTCAAAACCATTGATTTCACTAAAAAAGACGGTGGCGTACCCAGAGTTGAAAACCGCACGACTAACGGTCAAAGCAGAATAGTTAAAAGTTACGATTTCACCAAAAATGCTGGAAATATCCGCGGCGCAACGGTTATCGGTAGAGAAAATTTATCCCGCCCCGCACAAAATCCTCAACCCCGCAAAACGCAAGCCGCAAGCACTCAAAACTCTCCCAAAACCAATCAAACCAAACCGCAAATTCAAAAAGCAAATACGGCAAAAACTAGTAATACAAAACAAGTCGCAACAAATACAAATTACGGCAAAAGAAATACAAATACTCAAGCAGTTAATAGAAATACGGTAAGTAATACAAAATCAGTCAATACGGCAAATCGGCAAATGCCAAAAACTACCGCGAAAACTAATTATCAAAACGCACCAAAAGTTACTAGCAATCAAAATTATCAAAAAAATACTCAAAACACTGCCGCGAAAATCAAATTGCAATCCGCCGAACCTCAAATTGCCGACCATCAAGTTCCAACTCCGAAAAGTTCCTACAACATAACTTTGGGCAATCAAGTTCCCGCAAGTGGCAATTTAGGCAATTCCACGCTGCTGGCAGAAACTAGTTATCAACAACCGCAACCTGTGCAAATTAACTCGCAAGCTGCTCGGCAAACATCTAATCTTTACGCTTTCGAGCAGGAAACACAAACTCAGCCTTCTCCTGCGCAAGTTATTACCGCGCTACCAATCACCAATGACGGTTCAAGTCAAATTCAAGCTTATTCCGCTGATCCATATTCATCACCAACTGTTGCGCAACCTGCCGTTGCAAATAACGCAGCAGCGCAAAATAACGGACATTTCGCCAATTTAGCGGCTGGAGGCGCACAGGTTGTTCGTTCGGAAAAAGTCTCCGAACCGTATAACGCAAATTCCTTTTCATCGGGATATTCAAACCAAGAAGTCCGCTTAACTCAAAATGCACCTGTGGCAAGTTCTATTGCAAATTTAGGGCAAAGAGTGCGATTAAATTCTGGCAACAACATAATTCCTGATAACGGAGAGGGTGTAAAAATCAAGCTCAATCCGATGCCTGAAATTCAAACCCGCAATTTAGTTTCACCAAACGAGCACGGTTCGGTTATTTTGGTACAAAAAGGCAAGGCTTCTTATTATGGTGCGAAATTCCACGGCAAACGCACTGCAAGCGGCGAACGCTTCAATATGTATGGTTATACCGCCGCGCATCCGACTTTACCGTTCGGAACAAAAGTGCAAGTTATAAATCTGCATAACGGTCGGGTGGTAACGGTGCGGATAAATGATCGCGGTCCGCATTCAAGCGAAAGAATTATTGATTTATCCAAAGCCGCCGCCGATATGCTGCAAATGGGCAAATCTGGCACGGCTTTGGTGCGGATTAAGGCTTATCAATAAAAAATTCGTTCATTTAGAAATAAAAAAGCCCGTTTTTTAACGGGCTTTTTTATTTGTTATATCGAAAACAATAGGCAAAAAACTCATACAGTGTTGGAGAATTTTCCGTTAATTTCTGTTCTGCACCTTCTTACGCCGTTTTTACCGTCATTTTGAGCCGTAGGCGAAAAATCTCACCGTAACCGTCATTTTGAGCCGTAGGCGAAAAATCTCTGCCGTGATTTTCTCTTGACAAATTCTTATTCACTTTTATAATCGCCCTGCTTTATTCGTAAAGCATTATTTTTATTTACACAAGGAAA
>JAGBJT010000056.1 GCA_017934275.1 Cardiobacteriaceae bacterium
CCCGTCTATGCGAATGCACACATATACCACGCGAGCTTCTTTTAACCACACTGCTCTTATTACAGTCCTGTTAATTCAGGAATACTATAGTCTCACATTGTGAGGACTATAGCCCAGCCCGATTTGGGGGGCGGCTATAACTGACGTTCAGATATTCCATTCATATGATTCATTATAGCCTACCCCGATTTGGGGGGCGACGATATACCACTCAAGTACATAACAAATACCGCATAAATTCATACAATTGAATTATTTTCAACTATTTCGGTATGAATAATTCATACCGATGTCTTATAAACAAATCGCTATTTTCTACCGCGAATGCTGCTGTTTTGCTGCTGTTGTGTATCAACTTGTCCGACAAATAATGAAGTTTTTCTTACGGATTGAATAACGGCTACGGTGGGATTTTTCGCCTGCGGCTCAAATGATGAAATGTGTTGAAAAACAATATGCATTATTTTGTGTTGCTGATTGGTATAGTCGTTTCAATTCAAAATAAGACAAGGCAGCGAGCCGAAGACAGTATGTCTAATAGGGCGAGGCGAAGCTAACGCAGTATTATTTTGAAGTGGAACGACTATATATCGTTTTTGGCTCACTGACTTAACTATCTTTCGATAGACTTTTCTTATTAGAAATTAGAAATATTTTTTTCCAAGAATTCAATAAAAGAGAAAAACTATGGACATAGATTTACACAATTTAAGAATTGAACGGCGCACTGCACTTTTGTCTCCAAATGAACTTTCCAATTCAATGCCGCTGCCGCAACAAGCCAAAAACACCATTCTGCGCGGACGCGAAGATGTGCGGCAAGTGCTTGACCGTAAAGACGACCGCAAAATGATTATCGCGGGACCTTGCTCAATCCACGACACCCGCGCCGCGATCGAATACGCCGCGAAATTACAAAAACTCTCCGAGCAAGTAAAAGATAAATTTCTCATTCTGATGCGGGTTTATTTTGAAAAACCGCGCACCAGCATCGGCTGGAAAGGTTTAATCAACGATCCCGACTTAAACGGTTCATTCGACATCGCCAAGGGATTAAAAATCGCACGCCGTTTGCTCATCGATATCAATGCAATTGGTCTTCCCTGCGCTACCGAAGCACTCGACCCTATTACACCGCAATATATCGGCGATTTAATTTCTTGGACGGCAATCGGTGCGCGCACCAGCGAAAGTCAAACGCACCGCGAATTAGCAAGCGGTCTCTCAACTCCCGTTGGTTTCAAAAACGCAACCGATGGCTCGCTCGAAATTGCCATTAACGCGATTAAATCCGCCTCGCAAGCGCATAGCTTTTTAGGTATTGATGAAGACGGTGCTACGGCGGAAATCCGTTCGAAAGGTAACCGTTATGGTCATATCGTTTTGCGCGGCGGCTCACACGGTCCGAATTACGACAGCGTCAATATCAAACTGGCAACCGAAGAATTACTCAAAAATAAGCTCGCACCGAACATCATCATCGATTGCTCGCACGCTAATTCTTATAAACAACACGAACGGCAAATTCCCGTATTCCAAAATGTGATGGCGCAAATCGCGGCTGGGGAGGAAAATGTTGTCGGTTTGATGCTGGAAAGCAATCTCAATGCGGGCAGCCAAAGTCTCAGTGATAGCAAGGATTTGCAATATGGCGTATCTATTACCGATGCTTGCATTGATTGGCAGAGCACGGAAAAACTTATTTTGCAAGCGGCTGAAAAATAGCGATGAACACGAGAAATCAAACTGCTATTAATGCGAAATATCCCGCCGAAATCCGCATCATCGCTGGAAAATTGCGCGGTAGAAAAATTCCTGTCCGTAGCCGTTTTGGACTTCGTCCCACTTCCGACCGTATTCGCGAAACGCTGTTTAATTGGCTACAAACGGAAATCGAAGGCGCGGCGGTGTTAGATGCTTTTGCAGGAACGGGCGCACTCGGAATAGAAGCGATTTCACGCGGTGCGACGGTAGATTTTGTAGAAAAAAATACTTTGTCCGCCCGCGATATACAACTTGCCTTGCATAGCTTCGCAGTCGATAAAAACAACCGAGTTTTCCAAGCTGATGCTTTGAGTATCACGGCGGATAAAAAATATGACTTGATTTTTCTCGACCCACCGTTTGCCGAAAATTTGCTTGCGTCAGCAATCGAAAAATTTACAAATGATGATTGGACAACGGCTTGCGGCAAAATTTACTGCGAAATGCCGCGCGATTTTGCTCTCCAAGTTCCCGACGGTTGGCAAATTTATCGGGAAAAACGAACTTCTAATCTGCGGTTTATGTTGATTTGTAGAACGGTTAGAGGTTAAAACTTTTTCGTAAATTTTGAATTGCTTTGAATGTAAACAAAGCGGAAGATTTAACTCTTCCGCTTTTTATTTTTACCTCTTCATTCGATTTTTTTCTATACTTGCAATCATTTCATCGGTTAAGTTAAAGCCGATGTTTGCGAGTTGAGTTTTTAAGCGAGATATTGACCACTTTTGGGGAAGGCGGTGGTCATCTGGATATGACGGACAAGCACCGTTATCCAGCCATTTTTGTCTATAACTTGTAATAGCATCATCACTGTTATCGTCATAAGTAAATTTGCAATTACAACAAACACAACTTGAACGCAAGCAAAAATCCTTTTCTATATAACCTAAACCGCATATTTGACAATGATATTTTGTTGCGTATGAATTGCCATTTTTATATTTTTGTAGGGAGTTTTTTATTTGAAAAACGATGGCATCGTTCAACTTGATTTAGTTGTCGTTAGATGACTAATAGTTTTTCTTCTGCTATTAGATGTTCAAATAAAGGAGCACCTTTATAGTAATTCCACATCAAAGCAACAAAATATGTTACAATAACTTTTTAGCTAATTTGGAGTATATATTTATGGCATACGATGTGAAATTTAAGGAAAAAGTGTTAGAAATTTTGGCGCAAAATAACGGTAATGTGCTTAAAACTAGTAAATTATTTAATTTAAACTACCGAACCGTTGTTCGATGGAAAGA
>JAGBJT010000057.1 GCA_017934275.1 Cardiobacteriaceae bacterium
TCGGCATAGACCATCTTGTGAATAAGTGCAGTTTTATCGATATATACAGCATTAGCTTCACGAAGTCTCGGAAAAGAAGAAGAAGCAGTGAGAATTTTGCGTGGAGTTGTCATAGCGGTATTTGCAACAAATTAAAACTTGGGTTTGATTTTAAGCCAAATGCTAGTTGCTGGAATTTGTATATGCAAAATATGGCAATGTATGACAAAAAATATTTCTGCGCAAAAAAAAAGCCCGAAGATAAGTTCGGGCAAAAGAGATGAAATATTAGTCATAACTTGAAAGTTATTAAAAATTGGTGGAAGCGGGGGGATTTGAACCCCCGTCCGCGAATCCGCAACTTTCGGTCCTACATACTTAGTTCTGCCTACTGTGTTTAACCGCAAAGCAGCCGACGAACGGGCATCTTCTTGGCGATTCTGCTGGATTTAACTAAACTATCGGCAGACGCGACAGCCAGCGATTTCCTGTAAACGACGGTCGAACTAAAACCAGGAACAATTCCAGCTGACCGTTGGCTTAATTAAGCAGCCAAAGCATAGTTGTCGTCGTTTGCAACTATTTTTTTGAAAGGGTTTAACGAGATTCTTTCATTCTCGGTATGCACCTAGAGCCTTGATATCCCCGTCGAATCCAAGAACGCTCCCGATGGAAGCCGTGCATTCTATGAATTTGAATTTCGTATGCAAGTTCGGTGAAGAAAAATTTACAAAGCTGACGGAGCGGAAGATGGCGACCAAGGTGAATATTTATTTGCTTGTTCGGTGTAATTGAAATCTGATACACGCCCCGTTCTCATATCAATTGCGATGATTAAATTTCGCTCTTCTTCGCGTGTTGTTACCGCGTTACCTGCTACTGCACCGCCTGCGCTTGCGCCAATCATCGTCGCGATTGCTTGACCGCCGCCGTCGCCGATTTGATATCCCAGCACACCGCCAGCGATTGTGCCGACCATTCCTGCGATTGGGCGTTTTATTTCATCGGATTTGCGGTTACGGTAAATCAAAATTTTCTGACCGACTGCGAGGTTGCTTTGGCTGCTATCTGGTTCGCCGAACATTTTGCGCACTTCTTGTTCTGTGCTTATTCCGCGCTTGATTTGCGAGACGCTTTGATAGTCGATTTTTGCGCCCGTTGTGCAGGCGGTAAAAAATAGAGCCGTTATCAAAATGAAGAAAAATTTTTTCATAAAACCTCCCGTATTGAGCTGCCGTATTTTTAATAATTTTTCGACAAATTTTTAGTCAAAATTTCCGAGGCAAGCGCAACTTTTTCAGGAAATTGATACGGTGGATTGAGCACAAACATTGCGCAACCGAACATTCCGTCGGCATTTTTGTCTTGAATAAAAGTTTGATTGAAATAGGGCAGGGCGGCTTTTTCGGCTTCTGCGATAAGTGCGGGAATAAAACCTTCCGTCTCCGTAATTTTGCGCTTGAGCAGCGGATACCAGAGCAAAACCACCGCAGAACGCAGGCGTTTGATGGTGTTTTGTAATGCGTTTATACAGCGTTTGTAATCAGATTTAATTTCATAAGACGGGTCGATAAGAATTAAAGCGCGGCGAGATGGCGGCGGTAGAGCAGCTTTTACGGCATCAAAACCGTCATTGGGAGAAATAACCGTGCGTCTGCTGCGTAAATTTTTAACCGCTCGCTGCAAAATTGGAAAATCCGTGCTGTGCATTTCGCAAAGATGGAGACTATCGTTGTCGCGCAAGAGACTGGCGGCAATAATTGGTGAGCCAGCCACCGCGTTTCTCGGAATAATTCCGCGCTGTGGTAGAGAAAGTAGAAAATCACGAAAATTGCGCAAATCTTCGGATAAAACACTCGTATCAAGGCGGAAAAATTCTCCCAAACCGCTATCAAATTCCCGATTTTTTTCATCTAATTGATAAATTCCCGCGCCAGAATGAGTGTCAAGATACAACAGCGGTTTATCTTTTTGGGTCATATATTCGAGGGCGGAAAATAAGCAGAAATGCTTAAAAACATCGGCAAAATTGCCTGCGTGATAGTGATGACGGTAGCTGAGCATTTTTCCTCCGAATAAAAATAAAAAACGGCGGTAATGTCCGCCGTTGCAATAGACATTATTTTTCGTCTTTGAGTAAGTCGAACAAAATATCAACTAATTCGCGGCAATGTTCTTCCGTCCAAATTAACGGTGGCAAAAGACGGATAACTTTTCCTGCCGTTACATTTATTACTACCGATTTTTCCAAACCTTTCGCGACTAAATTCTCAATCGGACGCTGAAGTTCAATTCCGAGCATCAAACCAAGACCGCGAATTTCTTTCACAATCGGCAAATTGCCGAGTTTTTCATTAAGAAGATTTTTTAGGAAATTACCGATTTTTTCCGCGCGCTCTGGCAGATTGTCGCGTTCGTAGATTTCCAAAACTTTATTTACCGTATTGATAACTAAATTTCCGCCACCGAAGGTTGAGCCGTGCATTCCGATTTGGAAATAATTTTCGGTTTTTTCATTTACGAGCAATGCTCCGACGGGCAAACCATTTCCGAGGGCTTTCGCCATTGTGATTGCGTCTGGCTCAATGCCGTAATGTTGAAAGCCGAACCATTTTCCGCTTCTTGCCATTCCAATTTGCACTTCGTCGCAGATGAGTAGCCAATTCCGCTTGTAACAAATTTCCCGCAACTTTTGCACAAATTCCCGCTCTGCTGGGTGTAATCCGCCTTCACCCTGCACACATTCGAACATTACCGCGACGATTTTGGGATTAAAGCGATGCGCTTCAATCGCGGCGAAATCATTAAACGGAAGATGGACGAAATCTGGCAGATGCGGGAAAAAGTGCGCACGGATTTTGGGATTTGAGGTAGCCGCCATCGCGCCGAATGTCCGACCGTGAAATCCACCGTGAAAGGAAATAACTTGCGGATTTTCAATGGCTAATTTTTCCGCGTGCAGCCGAGTTAATTTGATTGCTGCTTCATTTGCTTCCGTGCCTGAATTGGCGAAAAATGCTCTTTTCATTCCTGAAATGCGGCATAAAGTTTGGGCGGCTTTTTCTTGTTCTGGCGCGGCAAAGAGGTTCGAGGTATGCCAAAGTTTGTCGGCTTGAATTTTTAAGTTTGCGGAGAGTTCGGGATTTGCGTGCCCGATACCGCAAACGGCAATTCCTGCGAGTGCGTCGAGATATTTTTTTCCTTTATTATCAAAGAGATACACGCCTTCACCTCGAACAAATTCGACAGGTAACCGTGCATATGTGCTGATTAAGTGAGACATAGTAATAACCTTGTATGAATTAGTAAAAATGAAAGGTAATATATTAATATATTTTTTTATAAATAAAAAGTCTAAAACGGAAAAAACAAAAAATGTCAGAAGAAGAAATAATTTACGACAAAGAAGAAACCATTGAGCGCATAAAAGAACAAATCAATTCTTTGCCAATAATTCTTTATATGAAAGGCAATCCTGATGCACCGTTATGCGGATTTTCCCAGCAGGCGGTAGAGCATTTGAAAGCATTAAAAAAGCCTTTTGCCTATGTCAATATTCTGCAAGATGAAGCTATTCGGCAATACTTACCAGAATATGCCGATTGGGCGACTTTTCCGCAATTGTGGGTTGAGGGAAAACTCGTCGGTGGTGCGGATATCATCGCGGAAATGGCAGAAAGCGGTGAGCTTGCAGAATTGTTCAACAATATCGAATTTGATTGGGATAGTGTCGATGAAGATTAAGCTCAAAAAAATTAAACCCTTGGCAAAAAAATCTTGGGCTATTTGGCGAAAAATACGGTCGAAATATCAAAAAATTCGCAATAAATCTTTGCGCTATGTTTGGAAAAAATCCGCACCGTTTGTGAATAAACAATGCAAATATTTTTACCGTCTTGCAAGAAATAAAATTCTCCCTTTGGTTAAAAAACAGTTGAAAAAGAAATAGAAAATTTACCTCTTACGGTTATTTTTTATGCATAAATTTTAGAAAAAGCATTATTGAAAGGAGTTTTTAAGTGAATGCTTTATTTATCTTATTCGGCGGCGCAATTTGTCTTGCGTTGGGCTACATTTTTTACAGCAGCTATTTAGAGCGCGTCTGGGGAGTTATTTCTGGTGAGAAGACTCCTGCGGAAGAAATCAACGACGGCATCGATTATGTTCCTGCTAAACCGCCCGTTTTGATGGGGCATCATTTTTCTTCGATTGCGGGCGCGGGTCCAATAAACGGTCCGATTATGGCTGCACCGTTCGGCTGGGTTCCCGTTGTGTTGTGGATTATTTTCGGTGGAATATTTTTCGGTGCGGTGCACGATTTCGGTGCTTTATACGCTTCAATCCGCCATAAAGGTCAGTCTATCGGTATCGTCATTCAGAACACGATGGGCGAATTGATGAAAAAGCTATTTTTAGTTTTCGGATATTTTTCGCTGATTTTGGTTATTGCCGCGTTTTCATCGATTGTGGCGAAAACTTTTGCGGCGATAAATCCAGCAAGTGAGGCGTTTGGTCAAATTTCTGGTAATCCCGCGCAAGTGTTAGCAAATACCGCCAATGCCGCAACCGCGATGATTTCTTTGTTATTTATTGCAATTGCGGTAGTTTTTGGGTTGCTTTTCCGTAAGCGCGGTTCTTCGCTTTTAGGCTTGTCGATTGCGGGGATTATTGCGATTGTGGCGATTGTTATCGTCGGTTTGAAATTCCATCCGTTTTATTATTCTGAAAAGCAGTGGTTAATAGTTATCGGGATTTATATTACAGCCGCATCTGTAATGCCAGTTTGGATACTTTTACAACCGCGGGATTATTTAAGTTCATTCTTGCTTTATGCGATGATGATTATCGCGATAATCGGTATTATTGCAGCGCATCCGACGGTAGAAATGCCTGCTTTTACGGGTTGGAGTAACGATAAATTAGGCTTTATATTTCCAATCTTATTTATAACCGTTGCCTGCGGTGCGATTTCTGGTTTTCACTCGATTGTGGCATCGGGAACTACGGCAAAACAATTGGCAGAAGAAAAACACGCTCGTCCGATTGCTTACGGTTCGATGTTGATTGAATGTATTTTGGCGATTATGTCGACGCTTGCGGTGGCTTATGTTTGGCAGAAATATTCCGCTGGCGGCTATGCTGCACCGACGGCTGTTTTTGCAGATGGGCTCTCGCAAATGTTTGCCAAAATTCCTGGTATGGCGGATGCGCAATTTACCGTTTATCAATTGTTGATTTTGACGATTTCCGCATTTTGTCTTACAACGCTCGACACTTCTACTCGCCTAGCGCGTTATATGTTCCAAGAATTTTGGTTGTTAGAAGGGCAACAAGTATCTGAAACAACGGGCTTGATGAAACTTTTGACCGATAAATATGTCGCGACGGTAATCACCATCGTTTTGGGAATGTTCTTGGGGCTTAACGGTTATCAAAATATTTGGTCGCTGTTCGGTGCGGCAAATCAGCTGCTTGCAGGGCTTGGGCTGCTCGCGATTGCGGTTTGGCTCGGCAAAATCGGTAAGAAGAACTTTATGCTCTACATTCCGCTCGCCTTTATGATGACCGCAACGGTTACCGCATTGATTCTTTTGATTTTGAAAGATTTCAACGCTATCGGCACGGCAAATTCCTCGGTTTGGAATATTGCCCGTATCTTTATCGCAGGATTGTTGCTTGTTTTGTCAATAATTCTTTTGATTAAAGGTGTGCTGACGATGATGAATCAAAAGTCGAAAGCGCTAAAAGCTTAAAAAGTAACTTTTAATATAAACTCCGCTAAATTGCTAGCGGAGTTTTTTATTACTTGAAATAAAAAAATCAAAATGCAAGAATTTACAATCACCACTATCGAAGAATTGTGTCAAGCGGTAAAGCTAATTTCGAGCTTAATCAATAACCGAGGAGTTATTTATTTATCGGGAGATTTGGGTTCAGGAAAAACCACCTTTACGCGATATTTTTTGCACTCTTTGGGTTGGAAAGATGCCGTTCCCAGTCCGACTTATTCTTTAATAAATACTTATCAAATCGATGGATTAAATATTCTGCACGCGGATTTATATCGTCTTACAGAACCTGATGAACTTTTATATCTAGATGTCCGCGATTGGCAAATAAATAATGACTTGATTTTTATCGAATGGGCGGAAAAAGCGGCTGGATTTATTCCGCCCGCGGATTATGAAATTAGCTTTAATTATTCATCAGAAGAGCGGAAATTATTCTTATCAAAACCTTCATAAGCATCGACAATTCTTTGCACTAACGGATGGCGGACAACATCTTTCGATAAAAACTTTGTCCAAGAAATTCCATCGACATTGCGCAATACTTTTTCAGCATTGATGAGACCGCTTTGCTTTTCGCGCGGTAAGTCAATTTGGCTGATATCGCCCGTAATTACCGCCGTAGAACCAAAACCGAGACGGGTTAAAAACATCTTCATTTGCTCGATGGTGGTATTTTGCGCTTCGTCCAAAATAATGAAAGCGTCGTTCAATGTGCGACCTCTCATAAACGCCAGTGGTGCAATTTCAATCGTGCCGCGATCGACATATTTGATAACTTTTTCCGTTCCGAGAATGTCATTCAAAGCGTCATAAAGAGGGCGGAGGTAAGGATCAACTTTCTGCGACATATCGCCTGGCAAAAAGCCTAATTTTTCACCTGCTTCAACCGCTGGACGGACTAGAATTATTCTGCTGACTTTATTGGAATTCAAAAAACCAACCGCCGCTGCAACCGCAAGATAAGTTTTCCCCGTGCCCGCAGGACCAATCCCGAAATTGACCGCATTATGGAAAATTCTGGCGAGATAACGGCGTTGATTGTCGCCGCGACCCGTGATGGTGCCGTGTTTGGTTTCGATGCTAATTAGTTTGTTTTCACCGTCAGGATTTGAGGTTTGATTTACTTGCGTCGTAGCATTGGCATCACGGACGGCTAAATGCACCGCTTCTTGATTTATGCTTATGTTTTCAGTTTCACGGTAAAGATTTTCGATAATTTCACGGGCTTTAATTGCTTTATTTTTATCACCTGTAATTTCAAATAAAAAACCACGGTTAGAAATATTCACTCCAATTGATTTTTCAATGCTTGCAATATGCTTGTTTAATTCCCCGCAAAGATTAAGTAGTCTAGCTTGATTTTCGGGAAAAAGCTGAAATTCGATTTTATACATTTATTTTTATCCTCTTGTGAATTTTTTTAATGATTATACGGTAAAAAATATTGCACCGTTATGCTGGAAAATGTCGGGTAAATAGATTAGTTATCGTTGAATATGGAATAAAAAAGCGGAGAAAACTCCGCTTGTATCATATCCAATAGCCTATCTCTTTTAGATCATCGAATGTATATTTCAAATCGCCTTTTGAACGATCAATTTCTGACAAATAATATCTTATGTGTATATAAGGTGTTTGGTCATTTTTTAGATAATCTATGAGATCTTGCCTGTTTGGTGCATACTTGCATATTAGGCGGAGGACATTTTTTGCAGCTTGTTCTTTATATTTCTGATGTTTTTCTGAATTGCTCATTTGTCCTCCAACAAATCAACTTTACTAAACTTAATATCACCTTCGTACATAAACTGTTGTGCGCCGCCTTTGCCGTGTTCTGGATATGAAGTTGCGAACGGTTCTAGTTCTGTTCCTGTATTTCCTCTTGTGCGCGGAACATACATATCATCTATAACTTGCAGGGTATCAAATTCACCGCGTAGTCTGGCATCACTCCATTGCGGGGCAATTTGATAGGCATCTCTTGCTTCTGCAGCAGTATCGTATTTATTGAAACCAAAGTAACTACCAGGAGCAGACATAGTTTCCATAGTTTTCTCCGCATATTCACTCTTCATATACCGATATCCAGTGCTCGGCACAACATCACCGTTTGGTTTTACATAAAAATCAGGTCTGGAAGCGGGAACGGTATCAACCGCAACCGTTGGAGAAATGTTTTCAACCTTCCCAGCGTTTTTTTCTATACCTACCGCAAAATTATCTGCACTCTTGCGTTATGGAAAGTTAGGTATTATAAATAAAAAAGGCGGAAAAATTCCGCCGTTTCGCCATTTACATCCAACGATGATAATCTTCGCTTAATTCCAGCTGATGATCGTATAGTTTGAACCAAAAATCAGCATTCCATCTATTATTTACAACTACCAACAAATAGTCTTCTGAATAATACATAGTATAGAAACTAACTAGCATATGTTTAGCAAAAGGACCATCATAGTCAGAAGGAGGGTATATTATTTTGATAATTTCCCCGTGCTCGTCGCATACTATGAGTTCATCATCAAATAAATAATAATGATTTTTTGTGTATCTGGCTGCGAGATGTTCTTTTGCGTCTATTAGTTTTTTATTGGTTCTGCACATCTTAAACTCATTTGATAGGTCTTGGATTTCCAATTGGAATTAGTTTTTGCCTATCTTCATAGTTGTAAATTTCTACCTGCGTCCCTCCACCAGGATAAGTTACACCGTTGTGTGTTTGAGGACCTACTGTTCCAGTTTGGACTCTGATACCTTCTGGTATTAAGTATGTTTGAACATCTGTGATTTCAGGTTTAAAACCAGGGGTAACAGCTAGTTCATTTCTTACATAATTCACATCAGGAATGTAGTCTTGTGTTCCCCAGCCACCTGGTCCTTTTTGACCTGGTGATTGTGCCATATGGATGTAAAAATTTTGTGGGGCTTCCATTGAAACAATTGGCACGCCTTCTGCCCAAGGATTTGTATCTGGATATTTTGCTTTTGGAAGTAACGGAGTGTTGGTGTTAGGAAATAAATCATCCGCTTTATTTATAACCTTTGTCGCATTACTAGCAGCACCAATTCCTTTGGTAGTTGCGGCTGCGATAGTGAATTCAACTCCGCCAGCGCCGATTTTCTTGCCGAGTTTTTCTCCATCGCCCTCTTGATATGCA
>JAGBJT010000058.1 GCA_017934275.1 Cardiobacteriaceae bacterium
AATCTCTTTCGTGCTTTAATTTATAGGTGTTCGCCATAATTTTTACCATTCTTTGACTAAAATTAAGTGAAATAATTATAGCAGAAAATTGAAATTTTAGGAATGTTTTAGAAGAATTTTTGAATTTTTAGATGCGCCCTACTCCAAATTAGCTAAAAAATTATTATAACATAGTTCAATTACTTTGGTGCGAAAGCACTATATGTTTAAGGCTGAAAAAGAATTAGCTGATTTACAAAATCCTTCTATTGAAGAAATTTTGAGCAATACTTGTGCTGCTTGGAAAGTTGAAAAAGAGCGTGTGTCGAAAATTAAATATGCTGCTGCGGTTATAAAAAATGTGATTGTTGCGGTGTTTGAAGTGTCTAAATGGGTGCAAGTTGGAGATAGATATCGCTTTATTGGAAAACAAGCTAGTCCGAATATAGCTGCTTTATTTGTCGGAAAAGATGTATCTGAATATTACAACGATAGTCAAAATCCAGTTAAATATTTAGATGATGGTGTAGAAAAATGCTGATAACAGTATAAAAAATACCGTTAGAACATAAAAAACTTCATTAAAAGATGGAGTTTTTTTATTTCTGCAATTAAGTTCAGTAAAAAATTGTTGAAATAATTTGACAGTGGATGAAAAAGTAGAAATTTAGATGCGCCAAACAGAAAATGAGGAAATGCAAGAAACTGCATTAAGGCTTTTTTAGTTGTTCTTTTGATTATTGCTTTTGCAGTTTTGCTTAACTTCATCAGATTATATTTACCCTCTTTCATATAAAACAAAGTCAAGATTGAATTTATTTTTAGCATCTTTTTCATACATCTTACGGCTTTTTTCTTGCCATATTTCTGGCTTTATTTCGGGAAAAAAAGTATCTCCATCAAGTTCCGTATCAATCCAAGTGATATGCAAAAAATCTGCCCTATCGATAGTTTGAGAATATATTTTTCCACCGCCGATAATAAATATCTTCTTTTCATCTTTTAAGGTGGAAAAAGCCTCCTCTAAACTATGAAAAATTTCGCAACTGTCAGCTGTAAAATTTTGCCCTGTTATGATGATATTTCTTCTATTTGGTAGGGCTTTTCCGATAGAAAAATAAGTATTTCTTCCCATTATTACCGTGTAATTCAAAGTTGTTGTTTTGAAGTGTGCTAAATCGGCTGGAAGATGCCAAGGCATAGTATTATTTTTACCGATAACTCGATTTTTTGTCATTGCGGCAATAATGTGAATTTCTGTCATTTCTTTTCCTTTATATTTTATGTAAAAATTAAAGTGAATTATTTTTACGGATTTTCTCTATTTCTTGCATAAATAGATGAAATTCTTGCTCTGTTTTTGGAGTATCTGGAAGAATTGTAGATTTTTTATTGTTGCTTTTCAAATCTTCTTCCAGACGGAGTTTTGAATGCTTAAAAAGATGAAAATAAGGCATAGCAGTTCTTGTATAACTCCAATATTTTCCTGCGGCAATTAGGTGATTATGAAAATCTTGTTTTGATTTATTTGAGTTTATTTCTAATGAGCCAAATCTTCTACCGTAACGAGAAGTTAATAAATAAGCAAGAATGAATAAAATAAGCATTAACGGTGCAAAAATTATGATATTTTTTCTTAAATCGCTAAATTTATTTTCGGCTTCTGTTTTGTGCTGAATTTGCTTCAAAGATATAAGTTGAATTGTTTTTGGTTTGGCAATATTTGCTTCTTCGTCGGCTAAAAGTTTTAAGAAAAAAGCTGCATTATCCGCTTTTGCAATATTTATATCTTCATATTCAAATTTTTGATTAGCTATTTTTTTTGCACTGTTAGAGAAAATATTTGCATCTGTTTGACTAAAAGTAATTATACCTTTACCAATTTTTATACTGAATAGAAATAAATAATCTTTTTGCTCTCCTCTGCGGATAAATTTATTGCTAATTTTGTCATTAGGGATTAACAAGCTTTTTGATTTATTGTCATTACTGATATTGAGATTTTGGTAGTGCAAAAAATCATCTTTTATTTCCACAATTTGAAAATCTTTTTCTTCGAGCTCGGCTAAATCTAATGCGGCTTTCGGTAGGTAATCAAGCAAAATTAAATGACCGCCGTTTTTTATCCATTTTTCTAAATTAGAAAAATCAATTTTGTTTTTATCCAAAAATTCGTTGTGAGAAATATTCTTATTTGCCAAAATTATTGCTTCATTTTGTGATAAATCATTAGGAATAATTGAAGACTTTTGCCGCATTGTTATTCCGTGTTTGGCGAGATATTTTTTCAACACATAAAAATCATTAAAACGCGCAGAACCGCGCATTGAACCGTCTTTCCAGATTTTTTCGCCTTGTTCTGCCGTTGTACTTTTCGGTAAAAATAAAAAAATTACGCAAATTGCAATCAGGAAAAATACGGCGATTATGGTTTTCTTGTTATTCATTATGATTTATCCTTAATGCCAGATTTGCCGATATTGATTGATTAAATTTTCCACGCTTTCCTTCGACGGTGGATTATGAGCATAAGCGGCAGATTGCCAGAGAGCAAAAAAATTCGCGATGAAATCACGGCTTGCGCGGCTAATTTTTTCCGCGTTACGGAGCAAATATTCACTCTCGCACTCACCGCGCTTGATTTGCGGCAGATGATGATTTTCTGGAAGATGCACAAGGCGCGAGTAAATCACCGCCAAAGCTTTGACGCTGTCGCCAGCGTGTAGCTGTGTGAGTGCAAGGTCAAGTTCGGCGCAGTAATTTTGCTCTTCGGTGGTTTCGTTGTCGATTCGAGCGGAAGAGTGATTGCGCCTGTTTTTTGCCCGTTCGAAAATAGGTAAGCGGCTGTCGAGAATTTTGATGATTAGAAAAGCTATGAAGATGACGGCGCAAATAAGCAAAAGCATTCGCAGAATTTGCGAAATTGACGGTAAATCAAAATTCCTCAAATTGAATTGAGACGGTTCGTCTGTTGGGATTTCTTCTTGTGGGGCGCGGAATTTATACGGTCGGATTGACGGTTCATCGATGATTTTTTGCACTTTTTGCCGCTCGATTGCGGGATTTATTTCTGCGGCTTCGACGGTATCTGGCGTAAAAAATAATCCGACAAGCACAAAGGCGGCAACTATTGCGGCTGATTTGAAAGTTTGTGCTTTTTGATTTTTCCATTTTTCGGCGAGCTCTTGCAGGTAGAGCGAAATTGCCCAGCCTTCTTCGATGATGCGGTGATTTAAGTAAGCCGCAAAGCCCGAGCAGGTAAAAAATACGCTGCCTGCGGTGGCGGAGATAAATAGCGGTAGGGCGAAGAGTTCGGGGGATTTGACGGCGTTTTCGATAAAAACAAAAAACGAATTCCATTGACCAGCTTGACCTGGAATACCAAGCGCAAAAATTAGCAACATCGAAACCGCCACCGCAGTTTCTACATAAGCAAAAAAACTCGCAACTTCAAACATTTGCAGGCGTAAATTCGAAAAACTCGCAATTCGCTGGGAAATTTTTTGCACGGTTTTGCCTTCCAAAATCCGCACCGAATGCCGTGTAATTCTTGATGGCACAAACAAGCGTAAAAAAGTTATTTCTAACAACCAACCAGGTGCGAAGATTTTCTTTTGTGCTTCGGCGAAAGAGTAGGGGAGGTTCATTGCCTTGCGGCTTAAACAATAAATTGCGGGGCGTTCGGCAAGCGGTCTCAAAAGCCAGAATAAAAATAAAGCCAAATCAAGCGATGAATTTGCAAGATAAACCGTAAGGCAGACGGCAAAAATTCCCATCCAGCACGGCAAACTCGTAAGCCACATATCGAGAAAAAAACGCCGAGCAAAGGTTATGCCGAGATTTATCGCCTCCCGTTTAGTTCTTTTGCGGATTTTGAATGCCGCTTCATACATAAAAACAAATCCTGCTAGCTTGAAAAAGAGCGGCTGATTGTATTTTTCGACTGTTGAACGCAAATTGCATTGCGAAAAAGCAGGAAAATCGCCGCTTTTTAGTCGAAGTTAGATTTTTATTTTTTTGGAGAAAAAATGTCTGATAAACGCCAATTCTTCGGCACGGACGGTGTTCGCGGTCGAGTGGGAACAGCGACGATGAGTCCAGATTTTGTGATGCATCTCGGTTGGGCGGTAGGAAAAATGCTTGCCGATAAAGGTTACGCTGGCGAAAAAGTGCTCATCGGCAAGGACACCAGAATTTCTAGTTATATGTTCGAAAATGCGCTAGTGGCGGGGCTTTCCGCAGCGGGAATGGATATTCATCTGCTCGGAGTAATGCCAACACCAGGAATTGCCTATTTCACCCGCACTTTCCACGCTGCGGCAGGAATTGTTGTTTCCGCTTCGCACAATCCTTATGACGATAACGGCGTGAAGGTTTTTGCCCGTGGCGGTTACAAATTAAGCGATGAACAGGAAGAGTTAATCGAAAAATATCTCGCACGACCGATGAAACTCGTGCCGTCAGCGCAACTCGGTAAGGCTTACCGCATCACAGGCGCAAGAGAACGGTATATCGAATTTTGCAAAAACTCCGTGCCGCTCAATCTGCAATTCGAAAAATTAAAACTGATTGTGGATTGCGCTAACGGTGCGACTTATGCCGTAGCACCTGATGTTTTCCGTGAATTAGGTAGCCGTGTAATCGCAATCAACGCCGAACCGAACGGCTGCAACATCAACGCTGGTTGCGGTTCAACGCATATCGAAACCTTGCAGCGCAAAGTCCGTGAAGAACAAGCTGATTTAGGCATAGCCTTTGACGGCGACGGCGACCGCGTGATTATGGTTGATAAAAACGGACAAGTTTTAGATGGTGATGTGCTGCTCTACATCATCGCGAAATTCCGCCAAAATCGCGGCGAAGATTTACACAATATCGTCGGCACGCAGATGAGTAATTACGGCTTGGAGCGTGCTTTGGAAAAATTAGGGATAAAACTTCACCGCACCAAAGTCGGCGACCGCTATGTTCTGGAAAAATTAAATGAACTCGGTGCAAGAGTCGGTGGTGAAAATTCAGGTCATATCATCTGTCTCGACCGTAACTCAACTGGCGACGGAATAATCACCGCTTTGCAAGTGCTAGCCGCGGTTTTGGATATGAATAAGACGGTGCAAGAAATTACCGCAGATTTGCATCTCACCTGCCAGATACTCAAAAATGTCGCCGTTACTGATAAAAAAACCGCACTCGAAAATCCAGCCGTGCAGGAAGCAATTAAGCAAGCCGAAGAAGAAATTGCAGGAAAAGGTCGTCTGTTAATCCGTCCATCAGGAACCGAACCGATAATCCGCGTAATGGCAGAAGGCGATGAGGAAGGATTTTTGGAACAGATTGTTGATGGTTTAATCGCGGTGATTAGGAATAATCAGTAAGGAACAAATTTGTCAATCAAGGAGAAAAATATGCGTAAGCCAATCGTTGCCGCAAACTGGAAAATGAACGGAAATAGCCAATTAGTCGCTGATTTTGCTCAGGCACAATTGCAGTCGAATGTCGCGGAAATAATCTACGGATTGCCCGCAATTTTGATTAGTCAAGCGAAAAATTTAGGACTTAAAAATATTGCGGGAGAAGATGTTTCCGCCAATAAAAACGGTGCATTTACGGGGGAAATTTCCGCTTTGATGCTCAAAGAACAAGGCGCAGAATTTTGCATCATCGGACATTCCGAAAGACGGCAATATCACGGCGAAGACGAAAAACTTTTGGCTGAAAAATGGGCACGGCTCAACGAGGAAAATATCGCGGTTATTTACTGCATCGGCGAAACCGAAGCGGAATATGACGCAGGAATAACTAAATCCGTGCTCGAACGGCAGTTAAATCCAATGCTCGAAGCTGGTTTAATCGACGAAAATACCGTTATTGCATACGAACCAGTTTGGGCAATCGGCACGGGTAAAGCCGCAACCGCCGAATACGCCGAAAAAACTCATCAAGAAATCCGCGAAATTATTAGTCGTAAATCTGGCGATGTTGCCAGCAAAATCCGCATTCTTTACGGCGGTAGCGTCAAAGCTAGTAATGCGGAAGAATTAGCAAATATGGAAAATATCGACGGATTTTTAGTCGGCGGCGCGTCGCTGAAAATCAACGAATTTAAGCAAATAATCGAGGCATTTAAATGATTCTTTCAATAGCACAAGTCATTTTTGTCGGCACATCAATTGCGTTGATTGTGCTGGTTTTAATACAACAATCAAAAGGTGCTGGCATCGGAGCAAGTTTCGGTGCTGGCGCATCAGCAACCGTATTCGGAGCTCGCGGTGCTGGCTCGTTTCTTTATAAATTGACTAGATTTCTCGCTTTGGTGTTCTTTGTATCTGCATTGGCAATGGGATATGTAATGAATAAAGAAGCAACCAGCGGAAATATTTTGGCAGGAGAAAAAGGCGGCGTAGTTAGCGAAACTGCTAATAAAACGGCTGAAAAACCAGTAGCGGAAATTCCTGAAAGTAATCCGCAAGCGGTTGCACAAATCCCTGAAAACACAATAAAAACAAATACTTCCGCTCTTCCTGATGGAGTTGATGCGGGAAAAGTTGGAGAAAAACTTGACAATAAAGCTAATCCTACTGATAATGCCGCGCCTGCTAACGGGGCGGAAATTCCATTGGAATAAAGCTTTGTAGCTGTCTCAATCAATGATAAGCCGACGTGGTGGAATTGGTAGACACGCTATCTTGAGGGGGTAGTGAGCCAAGCTCGTGCGAGTTCGAGTCTCGCCGTCGGCACCAATCACATATTTCAGATATAGAGAACTGACCGAATTTAACGGTTTCATCATTATGAAAGCAAGGTACGAAATGCATGATAGTCATTAAAAAGGGCATTGACCTGCCGATTCAAGGTGTTGTGCAAGACAACACAATTCATCAAGCAAATCCAGCTTCCGAATACGCAGTTCTTGGAGACGATTATCTTGGTCTAAAACCAACAATGTTCGTGGCGGAAGGCGATAGCGTGCAAGAAGGACAAGTGCTTTTTGAAGATAAGAAAAAGCCAGGTGTCAAAATTTGCGCACCAGTTGCAGGAAAAATTAAAGCGATTGTTCGTGGCGAACGCCGTAAGCTGATTTCCGTAATTATTACTGCTGACAATGCAAGTTCAGGCGGATTTGTTTCGTTTAAGCAATATTCACAAGCTGAAATTGAAGCACTTGACGCGGAGACAATTAAGGAACAGCTCAAAGAGAGCGGTTGTTGGAGTTATTTCCGCACTCGTCCGTTCGACAAAATTCCGCAAGTTGATAGCAAACCGCATTCAATTTTTGTAAATACGATGGACACTAATCCGCTGGCGATTGAACCTCTGCTTGCTTTGGCAAATCGTGAGGCTGATTATCAAGCGGGATTATCAGTTTTGGCAAAATTAACCGAAGGTGATATTCATATTTGTCATAAAGCGAAAGCTGAATTGCCGCAAACGAATGTAAGTAAAGCAAAAAAACACGAATTTGGCGGAATTCACCCTGCTGGTTTAGTCGGAACGCATATTCACTTTATTGACGGTGTTGGTGCTAATAAAACCGTTTGGCATATTTCTCTGCAAGATTTACTCGCAATCGGTTATTTATTTTTACAAGGTAGAACCGACAACGAAAGAATTATCAGCGTTGCAGGTCCTGCTGTAAAAGAGCCAAAATTTGTCAAGATTCGCCGTGGGGTGAATGTTTCTGAACTACTTAATGGCAATTTGCAAGAAGGAAGAAACAGAATTATTTCGGGATCGGTATTTTCGGGTCGTGCGACCGCTGAAAATACCGATTTTTTAAGTGCTTACGATCAGCAAATTAGCGTATTGCCAGAAGGTGGCGATGCGGTGTTTTTAGAGTTTATGCGTCCAGGTTTGGCGACATACTCTGCGACTCGTGCTTATGCAGGTCGTTTTGTGAGAAGCAAATTCAAGTTCAATACTTTGGTTCAAGGTTCTGCGCGGGCGATTTTGCCGTTCGGAATTTACGAACAAGTTATGCCCCTAGACATTCTTCCAACTCTACTGTTGAAAGCAATTTCCGTGAAGGATACCGATACTGCGGTGCAGCTCGGTGCTTTGGAATTGGTAGAAGAAGATCTTGCTCTGCTTACTTATGTAGATCCAGGCAAGCACGATTTCGGTGCAATTTTGCGTGAAAACTTGACGCAAATCGAAGAAGAAGGTTGATTTATGGCAAAACAAAATTTTTTCGACAAAATCGCGCCGCATTTTGAAAAGGGCGGAAAACTGGAATACTGGTATCCGCTATACGAAGCTGCTGCGACGATTTTTTTCAGTCCGCGTTTTGTAACTGGTCGTCCTGCGCATATCCGTGATGCAATCGACTTCAAACGGGTGATGATTATCATCTGGGCGGCTGCGTTTCCAGCGATGTTTGCTGGTTGGTTTTTTATTGGAAAGTTTGCTGCGGCTGCTGACCCTTCAATTGGTAGCGGACTTTTCGCATATATGTGGTATGGAGCGAAAGTTCATATTCCGATTTATTTCGTAACCTTTGCCGTCGGTGGTTTTTGGGAAGTGCTGTTTGCATTAGTGCGCAAACACGAGGTATCGGAAGGATTTTTCGTAACTTCAATTTTGTTCTCGCTGATTGTTCCGCCGACTATTCCGCTCTGGCAAGTTGCTTTGGGAATTTCTTTCGGTGTAGTTATCGGTAAGGAAATTTTCGGTGGCACGGGACGCAATTTCGTTAATCCTGCTTTGACTGGACGGGCATTTTTGTATTTTGCTTATCCAGCGCAAATTACGGGCGACAAAATTTGGGTTGCAGTTGATGGTCATACTGCGGCTACTCCTTTGGCGCAAATTGCAGAAGGCGGTATGAAAGCTTTGCAAGACAACGGTATTTCTTGGTTTGATGCGTTTATCGGCAACATTCCTGGTTCTATCGGTGAAACCTCAACTTTTGCGCTTTTGATTGGTGCGTTCATCATTGTGGCAACGGGAATGGCATCTTGGAGAATTATTCTCGGTGTGTTTGCTGGTGCGTTGGTAACAACTTTATTGATGAATTTAGTTCATAGCGACACGAACTTTATGTATTCCGTGCCGTTCTGGTGGCATTTTGTTCTTGGTGGTTTTGCTTTCGGTGCAATTTTTATGGCGACCGATCCCGTAACCGCTTCGGTAACGAATACAGGTAGATATATTTTTGGTTTCTTGATTGGTGCGATGACGATTTTGATTCGGGTTGCCAATCCAGCGTATCCAGAAGGCATTATGTTGGCGATTTTGTTCGGTAATGCTTTTGCGCCTGTAATTGATTATTTTGTCCAAAACGCGAATGTTAAGCGTCGCAAGGTGAGAACAAATGGCTGAAAATAAACAACAATCGAAGTTTCAAGTATTACAATTTGCGACGATTGTATGCTTGGCGTGTTCGGTATTAGTATCGGTTTCGGCGGTTGGTTTGCGTCGTTTCCAAGAAGAAAACGCCTTGAATGAAAAAAGAATCAATATTTTGCGTGCGGCTGGTTTAGCTGGTGCGGAAGAAAAATTGAGCAATTCTGAAATTGAGACTAAATATCAAAAAGTTCTGCCTTTGGTAGTTGATTTTGATAAAGGCACATTGAACGACAAAGAAGATCCGCTGAAATTCGATATGTATGCAGCGGCAAAAGATCCCGCGAAAGGTCGTGAATTAGGCAAGGAAGATCCTGCTAGCATCAAACGGCAAGCTTTGAGCGGTTCGGTTTATGTAATTTTGGACGGTGAGCGAGTTGAAAGAATTGTGCTACCGATTCAAGGTTACGGACTTTGGTCGACGATGTATGGATTTTTGGCGGTTAAGTTAGATCAGGAAAACAAAGCACAAATTGGTGCAATCAATTTCTATTCACAAGCTGAAACTCCAGGACTTGGTGCAAGAATTGGCGAACCGCAGTGGCAAGCAAAATGGGACGGTTTAGTTCCTGATTTTGCATCTAAAACTGAACCGCTGCGTGTAGTCAAAAATAAAGCAGATAAAGCGAAAAATGAAGTTGATGGAATTGCTGGTGCGACATTAACCAGCCGTGGTGTGCAAAACACGGTTAATTATTGGCTATCTGATGCTGGCTACCGTCGGTTTATTGAAAATGTTCAGCAGGGAAAAATCACTGTTGAAGAAATGAAAGCCGTCGCTAATAAAAACGGTAAGTAATCAAGAGGCAATTTATGAGCGACAAAAAATACACTTATAAAGGGTTGTTATTAGATCCGATTTTTACTAATAACCCAATCGGCTTGCAGGTTTTGGGGATTTGTTCATCGCTTGCTGTAACGAGCAATATGAAAACCGCCTGTTTGATGTCTTTGGGGCTTACATTTGTAACGGCTTTTGCGAACTTATTTTTGAGTTTAATCCGTGCCAAAATTCCTGACAACATTCGGATTATTGTGCAAATGACGGTTGCAGCGACGCTGGTAATTGTGGTTGATCAGCTGATGAAGGCCTTTACTTTCGAATTGTCAAAGCAGCTTTCGGTTTTCGTAAGTTTGATTTTGACCAACTGTATCGTTATGGGACGCTTGGAAGCATTTGCGATGTCTAATCCGCCGATTCCGAGCTTTATTGACGGTTTAGGAAACGGTTTAGGTTACAGCGCATTTTTGCTGGTTGTTGGAACAATCCGTGAAATCATCGGTAACGGCACTTGGTTCGGCATTACCTTGTTTGAAAATGTAAATAACGGTGGTTGGTATCAAGGAAATTCTCTGATGCTTTTGCCGCCGAGTGCGTTTTTCGTAATTGGTTTAGTGATTTGGGCTCTTCGGGTTTGGAAACCTGACCAAGCTGAAAAGAGAGAATTCCACGAAGCCAAAGCTGTTACTCCAGTTTTTGTTCATATTAAAGATTAAGACGGAGGTTCAAAGTGGATTATTTAAGTCTTTTTATACGCTCCGTATTTCTTGAAAATATGGCGTTATCGTTTTTCTTGGGAATGTGTACCTTTTTGGCGATTTCCAAAAAAATCGATACAGCGATTGGTTTAGGAATTGCGGTAGTTATCGTGCAAGCGATTACCGTTCCTGTAAATAATTTGATGTATACCTTTTTATTGAAAGAAAACGCAACGCTTTGGCAAATGATGGGTATGGAAAATATCAATCTTGGTTTTATGGGATTGATTGCTTATATAGGTGTAATTGCGGCGATTGTGCAAATTCTTGAAATGTTCCTCGATAAATATGTTCCGTCTTTGTATAACGCACTCGGAATATTTTTACCGCTGATTACGGTGAATTGTGCGATTTTGGCTGGTTCATTATTTATGGTTGAGAGAGATTACAACTTCGGCGAGTCGGTGGTTTATGGCATCGGTTCAGGATTAAGTTGGGCGTTGGCGATTATTTCTTTGGCGGGTGTGCGTGCAAAATTGCGTTATGCCAATGTGCCAAGAGGTTTGGAAGGATTGGGAATTACTTTCATTTCCGCTGGACTGATGGCAATTGCATTTATGTCTTTCTCGGGCATCAAAATTTAAGGAGCATTGACAATGACAGAAATAATTATCGGTATTGCGGTGTTCGTAATTTTGGTTTTACTTTTAACCATCATCATCTTGGCGGCAAGAAGTATTTTGGTTTCTTCTGGCAATGTCAAACTTTTCATCAATAACGAAAAAGAAGTTAGCGTTCCAGCTGGTGGCAAATTGCTCGGTGCTTTGGCAAGCGGTGGAATTTATGTATCTTCTGCTTGCGGCGGTGGTGGTAGCTGCGGTCAATGTCGAGTTAAGGTTTATGAAGGTGGCGGCGATATTTTGCCGACCGAACTGAACCATATCAGCAAAAAAGAAGCTCGTGAAGGTTCTCGTCTTTCTTGTCAAGTTGCGGTGAAACGCGATATGAAAATCGAAGTTGATTCTTCGGTATTCGGGGTTAAGAAATGGGAATGCACGGTTATTTCTAACGATAACAAAGCGACCTTTATTAAAGAACTCAAATTGCAAATTCCTGATGGCGAGTCGGTTCCGTTCCGTGCTGGCGGTTATATTCAAATTGAATGCGACAAATACGACATTAAGTATTCCGACTACGACATTCCAGAAGAATATCGCGGTGATTGGGAAAAATTTGGTTTATTCAAACTCCGTGCGGTTAATGATAAACATGTGGTTCGTGCTTACTCAATGGCGAACTATCCAGACGAAAAAGGCATCATTATGCTCAATGTGCGGATTGCTTCTCCGCCGCCGCGTGCGCCAGAAGGCACTCCTCCTGGTTTGATGTCGAGTTACATTTACAGCTTGAAGCCAGGCGATAAGGTTACGATTTCTGGTCCGTTTGGTGAATTTTTCGCCAAAGATACTGATGCGGAAATGGTGTTTATCGGTGGTGGTGCTGGTATGGCTCCGATGCGTTCGCATATCTTTGACCAATTGAAACGCTTGAATACCAAACGCAAGATTAGTTTCTGGTATGGCGCGCGCTCAAAACGGGAAATTTTCTACGAAGACGATTTCAATAAATTGGCAGAAGAATTTCCGAATTTCGAATGGCATATTGCATTGTCGGACGCTCTTCCAGAAGACAATTGGACTGGTTATACGGGCTTTATTCACAATGTGGTTTATGAAAATCACTTGAAGAATCACCCAGCACCAGAAGATTGTGAGTTCTATATGTGCGGACCTCCGATGATGACCAAGTCGGTAATCGATATGTTGCACAACCTTGGTGTTGAAGATGAAAATATCTTGCTTGATAACTTCGGTGGTTAATTTTCTCCGATTGAGCAAGTTAAATATCCCGCTAATTTTGGCGGGATATTTTTTATTGCTGACAGGTTGTAATTCCGAGGAGGTAATAATTCTGCGTGGTCAGACGATGGGCACTTATTGGCAGGTGTCGGTTGCTGAAAAAATGAGTACAACTGAAATTACCGAGCTGGATAAAAAAATCCAAGCGGAACTTCTAGCGGTAAATCAGCAGATGAGCACATTTATTGCGGATTCAGAAATTTCTCGTTTTAATAATTCCCCTGATGCGGCGGTAGAAATTAGCTCTGAAATGAGTAAAGTTGTGGCAGCTGCACTACAAATTTCGGCGGAAAGTGATGGAAAGTATGACATTACTGTTTTGCCGCTGGTGGAACTTTGGGGATTTGCGGCGAAAAAAGTGGAGAAAAAACCGACCGATGAAGAAATTGCTGCCGTTTTACCGCTGATTGGTTATCAAAAACTGCATCTGGACGGCAATATTTTGCGCAAAGACAATCCCGCAATGCGCATTGATTTATCTTCGATTGCCAAAGGTTACGGTGTGGATAAGCTTGCTGAATTACTAGTAAAAGAAAATCGGCAAAATTTCTTGGTGGATATTGGCGGTGAAGTGCGAGCGGTCGGTAATAAATTCGGTAAAGCTTGGAAAATTGCGGTGGAAGTTCCTGAAAATCGTGGCGCGAATTCGATTGCTGAAGTGCTGGATTTGACGGATAAAAGCTTGGCGACTTCTGGTAATTACCGTAATTTCATTGATTATGACGGTGAGCGGGCAGTTCATACGATTGATCCGCGCACGGGTCGTGGTGCGGTTTCGAACTTGCTTTCGGTTACGGTTGCGGCTGAAAATTGTATGTTGGCAGATGGTTACGCTACTGCTTTGATGGCAATTGGCGGTAAAGATGCGGAAAAATTCGCCGAAAAACAAAAATTAGCGGTTTTGTTTATTTTTGCCGATGAACAGGGCGGATTTTCGGTGCGTAAAAATAAACATTGGCAGGATATTTTTATACAGAAGTAATACAAATTACATTGAATTACGGTAAAAAATACGGACAAAATCATACGGAGGTAATACAAATGACAATATTTGCACTATGTTTTCTGATATTTATGTGCGTAATTTTGGCAATGTCGGTTGGAGTTTTATGCGGAAGAAAACCGATTGCTGGCAGTTGCGGTGGAATTGCAAATTTGGGAATGGAAAAAGCTTGCGGTTGCACTGATGTTTGCAAAAACGAGGAAGAAAAAAAACAACAAGATATACAAAAAACAAAAACAAGAGTGGAAATTTACCGTCCATAGCTTGTTTTTTTTTTTTTTTGCCTAGAATTCATTTATCGTAGTTGGCGGCTAATCTTGCCTGCTAAACCGTCTTCTTTTCAGTGAATTTTTAACCTCAAAAAAATGGAGTATGAGAATGAACAAAAAACACAAAAAAATACTACCGCAACAATTAAAAAGCAAAAAATTACTTCTAACTGTGGGAGTGCTGTCCTGTGTAACACAAATTACGGCAAATGCAAGAGATTTGGATGGAGTAGTAAGGAATACACATTCCACAGGTGGCCAAGATAGAAATCCAAATGTGCAAATTGGTTCTGGTACAGAAACTAATAATGCCTGTAATGATAAAAACACAGTTTGGGGCTCTGGTAATACATCAGGGGAAGAAAACAACTGCAAGTCTTTGACAACTGCGTGGGGAAAAGATACAAAAGCTACTGGTTATGCAAGCACATCATTTGGAGAACAAACAAAAGCTAGCGACAGTTATTCAACAGCTTTTGGCTTTAACACAGAGGCTAAAGGTAAATTATCGACAGCTTTTGGAGTTGAGACGCAAGCAATCGGTGAAAAATCAACAGCTTTTGGTCGTAATACCAAAGCAACTGATGATCAAGCAACTGCTTGGGGAGATACAACAGAAGCAAGCGGTAAGAACTCAACAGCTTTTGGCTATAAATCACAAGCGAAAGGTGATAATTCACTTGCTTTTGGTGTTGAAAGCTATGCAAATAAAGCAAACTCTCTTGCAGCATTAGGAGGAACTGCTGACGGAGAAAATTCAGCGGCTATTGGTAAAAATGCACTAGCCAAATTCGATGGAAGTATTGCTCTTGGTTCTGGTAGTGTTGCTGATCGTGATAGCAGTGAAACAGGTAAAAATCCGTTAGAAAACGAAAACCTTGGTTCAGGACCTGCTTGGACTTCTATGTTACCTGCGGTTTCTGTTGGCACTAGTACTCAAACTCGGCAAATTATCGGGGTTGCTGCTGCTAGTGAGGATACCGATGCGGTGAATCTCGCACAATTGAAAGCGGTTGCTGACGGTGCTTATTGGGTGGCGAAAAAATCAGCAGATGAAACTGGCGGCTACAAAGTTTCCGCTGGTAAGGAAGTTGTCTTCCAAGGGGAAAAAGATGGCAATGTAACCGTAACTTACAAAGATGAGGGAGTTTTTGAATTTGCGGTGGGTACTGCCGACTTAACTGGCAATGATCTGTTTTATTCAGACGGTAAGGCAAACATTGCAGATTTAGAACAAAGCAAACTACTAATTACCGCTAATGATGCTGCCAATATCGCTAACAATGTCGCTTGGAATATCCGTGCTTATGACAGTTCTAATGCGAATCCCCCTGAATATAAGCAGGTTAAAGCTGGTGATAAAGTAGATATTGTTGCTGGCGATGGTTTGAAATTAAGTCAAACTAATTCTGATGCTGGTACCGAAATCAAACTTCAAAACGCTTGGACAATAAGTCAAGACAATAACGGTAAAACTACAATTAAAGACGGTAATCAGACTATCGAAATTGAAAAAACAATTGATACCAATACCGTAACCACACTTACCACACAGGGTCAAGCCGCAAATGCAACAAATGGCAATTTAATTCTGAAAAAAGATAAAGAAGACGAATATAAATATGACCTGTCATTAAACGATGAAATAACACTCGGAAGTAATAGTAAAGACGGTAATTTGACGGTTGAAAAGGCTGGTGCAAAAACCGTGATTAAAGCTAATGAAATTAACTTTACTAATAAATCAGGGGTTATTGAAAATCTACAAAGTCATAATTTAGATGATGTAGGTAAAGAAAACCAAGCTGCTACTGTTGAAGATGTCCTTAACTCTGGATGGTATGCAAAAGTTGGGGACAGTAATAATTCAATCCTACACGGTTACACGGTTGATTTCCAAGACGGACAAAATAGCAAAGTAATTGCATCGGAGACGGATAAAAAAACATTAGCACTTAAGATTGAGACAGCTGGCTTAAAGAAGGCGGAAAATGCAAATGAATTGATACAAGTTTCGGGTGGCGATTGGGATGAAACTAACAAGCGATATAACAATTATGAAATCAGTTTAAATACTGATACCTTGAAAAAACAACTGCAACCGATTAAATTTCGAGCGGATGGCACTGATAGCGAGCTTCTTACTCCTGATTTTGGAGAAACAGTCAATTTTGTAGGTGATGAAAATATTACGGTTACAAGTATTGATGGCGACAGTAATGATAAAAAAATACAAGTCAGTTTGAATGATGCGGTAATCCTCGGCGATAGCGGTAGTTTGACTATTGGAAATACTAAATTGTCAAACAATAGTCTTACCTTTACAAGCAATAATGGCACAATTGACGGACTAAAAACTCATTTTGATATTAACGGTAAAAGCCTAAATTCTGATGGTAGTGTCCCAGCAAATCAAGCCGCGACCGTGCAAGATGTGCTAAACAGCGGTTGGTATTTGCAAGTTGGCGGAGCTGAATCAAAATATATTTCATCAGGTAAAGCGGTTAATTTTGCAGCTGGCAAGGGAACGACGGTTGCGGTTGAATATGAGAAGAATACGAACACTGTTAAATATAACGCCGATGTTTCCAAAGTAACGATTAAAGACGGCAAAGTTACAGGCATAACTTATAACGGTAAAGATTATGACATTGCCCAAACTACCGATACCAACACTATTACTACTTTGAAGGAAAAAACAGGAAATATTGTTGTTGAGAAAGATAAAGATGACTATAACTACGACATTTCGCTTGCTGATGATTTGACAATAAACAGCATTGATACGAATGTCTTAAAAGCTGGAACAGATGATGTTTTACAAGTTAGCGGTCGTCAAGCAAGCTACACGCCAACAATTAAATATGAAAATGGCTCTAACGGCACAAGTCTTGTGAATAAATCCTATGTTGATAATGCTCGCACAAATATTTCCACAGATTCTAGAAATATCGGATATGTAGAAACTGTCAATTCTGACACTGGGCAAATTACTTATGAATTGAAATCCGCTGATATAAAAGGTGATGAATATATAAAGATTGAAGGTGGAACGGTTGCACAAAATGGCGAAGTAACCGATTATCAGCTAACTTTTGATGCTAGCCAGCTAAAAACTGATATTGCTAATGCAAAAGTAAAGATTCAGGAAGGCAGCAATGTTTCGATTGAAGAAAAAACAGAAAACGGACAAACTACTTACATCGTAAGTTCCCGTGGAGTGCAGCAAGATCAAAATAATAAATATGTAACGGTGTCTGGCGGCGGTAATGATGATTTTGTTATTACGGATAGAGGTATTGATGATGCAATTACTGCGGCCATAAAAGAAAGCGCGAAGACTACAAGTTTTAATTTATCAATTGACGGTAATATTTCAGGTGATAAACCAGAGGTTTATAAAGTCGGTAAAGATGCAACAGTAACTATTAAGGCTGGGGATAATTTAGAAGTTAGCCAAAATGATGGTGAAATTACTCTCGCAACCAAGGATACGCAAACACTACAAAATTTAACAATATCTGGCACTGCAACTTATAAAAACTCGGAAGTTGTAAATAAAGAATATGCCGATAGTCTTGCTTGGACGGTTAAAGGTGCTGGCAATGCAAATGGTGGTAAATTTGAGCCAGTCGGTATTAAGGCAAATGATGCTCTAACTTTGACTGCTGGTTCTGGTTTGACTTTACAGCAAAAGGAAAGAGATTTTGAGTTTGCGGTTAATCGTGCGGCAAATTATCAAAAGCTTGATAGCGGCAAAATTACAGGCGGAGAGCAAGATAAATATTGGGATAGTTTGCAGACGGCGAATGCGATAAATGATGCAACTTCATCGCTTGGTTTTTATGCGATAGGCGGAAGTAATGTAACAGGTGCGGATAGACAGCTAATTAAAAACGGTGGAGAGTTACAAATTTCTGCCGCAACAGGTATAAAAATTGAGCAAAAGACTGATAATGAAAAAGGCAACACTGAATTTGTTATCGGTTTAGATGATGCAAATCAAAATAACTTGAACTCTGCAATGCAAGGTTTTCAAACTCGGGTTGTTGCTAATGGTAATACAACTGTTGCACAAACTATCGATAAAACAAAAAATAACGCTGATTTTGTGCAAGGTTCTAACATTGTGCTGACACCGTCCGAGCAAGGTATTACGGTTGCAACCGCGAAGAATGTTACATTTGATACGGTTAAGACAAACAGCTTGACCGCAAGTAATACAACTTTAAGCGGAAATACGATAATTTCAGGTGTTGCGACTTACACGGGGCGGATTGAAAACGACAGTGATTTAGTCAATAAAAAATATGTTGATGATGCTGTGGGCGGTATAAAAATCACGCCGATTGAAGTGGAAGAGGGTAAAAATACCGAAGTTAGCAAGCAAGACAATAAATACACCGTCAATGCTTATGACACTAAACTCTCGACTACAAATTCCTTGCTAGAAATTACGGGCGGTGATTTGAATAATGATTTAATCCGTGAATATGAAATTGATGTTAAAACTTCCAAACTTGCGGTTAATAACGGCAAAGTTACGGCAGATGGAGATAATTTAACTACCGCTTCTAATGTAGCTGATGTTATAAATCAATCGTATTGGACAGCTTCTGACGGTAAAACTGAACAGAAAATTAAGCTAGGAGAGGGTATTTCTTTTGTCGGCACAAATGGAATTACGGTAAATAACAATGACGGTCAATTTACTATCGGATTTAGCGGAAATTCTGGGGCGAAAAATACCGCAATTACTAATACGGACGGCAATTTGCGTATTACATCTTCTACTAACGGTGATACAAATAATTACGAAGTCAATCTCAATAATCAAATTGCACTCGGCGATAACGGACAAATTAGTGCTGGTTCGACGGTGATGAATTCCGACGGTATTGCGCTTGGTTCTGGGGTTGGTTTGTATGACACGGGTCTTGATAATGCTGGATATCGTGTTACAAATGTCGGTAATGCGGTGGAAGATAGCGATGCGGTAAATCTCGGGCAATTGCGTAATGCGCTTTCAGGTGTGGTTGCGCCGTCTTTGGGAGCGATGGAAGGGAGGATAAATCAACGCATTGAATCCGTCGATAGACACGCCAGTGCTGGTATTGCACAAAGCTTGGCTGCTGCGACAATGCCGCATTCTGCGCTTCCTGGTGAAGGCGTGATGGGAGTTTCTGGTGGTAGCTACCGTGGTGAAAGTGGTTACGCCGTCGGTTATTCGCATATGTCGACTAGCGGAAATTGGCGTTTCAAAGCAACGGGATCGGGTAACTCTCGCGGACATTACGGAGTTGCAGCTGGAATTGGTTGGCGTTTGTATTAAAAATATATAAGATATGAAAAAAGGCGGTGTAAGAGCCGCCTTTTTATTTGTTAAGAGTGCAAAATTTAAGCCGCATGCGGTTCTTGAATTTCAGTTAAATCAAGTTTGTTTGCCAAATCTTTATTTGTCATTGTGGCAACAACCGAATCGCTCCAAACATTCACTCCTGTTTCAATCATATCGATGACGGCATAAATCGGCAGAATAATCGCCATAATTTCTATATTGACATTCATCGAACTCATTAAAGATAGCGTCAGAAAATAACACCCCATCGGCACGCCTGCATTTCCAACCGCCGCAATCACCGCGATAAACGCCCAAATAATCATCGTGCCGATGGAAAGTTCAATGCCAGAATTTTTCATTAAAAACAAAGAAGTAATCAAAATAAACGCCGCACAACCGTTCATATTTATCGTGGTGCAAATCGGCAAAACAAAACGGGCAATGCGCGGGTTTAATTTGAGATTATTTTCGGCAGAAGATAAAGTCAAAGGCAATGTCGCAGCGGAACTTTTCGAGAAAAACGCAAAAGCCAAAGCAGGAGACATCGCTTTAATTACCGCAATTGGATTGATTTTTTTCGCGAGCAAAAATAAAGGTAAAACTACAAAAAATTGCAATAAATTACTGGTTATAACTACCGCCGTATATTGCGCTAATCCTTCGACCGCTGCTCCTTGTTTGACCTCTAAAACCAGCTGCGCGGAAAAGGCTAAAACACCGACGGGAAGGATAAAAATTAAACCGCTGATGAGGGTAAAAAGTAATTCTTGAATTCCACGAACGGCTTTTATTAAAACTTCGCGGTTATCAGTTTTCGGCATAAATGCGAGTGATAAACCTACGGCAAATGCGACTAATAATACGGAGAGCACATTTCCAGAGAGGAAAGGTTGCAAAATATTATTAGGAATGATGGAAATAAAATGCTCTGAATAGCTTAATTTTTCTGTGCTAACAGGTATATCGGAAATATTGGCATTTACGCTAGAAATTGCACTGGGAGATATGATAATAAATAGTAAGAGTGCAACAATTGCAGCGGCAAAAGTAGTAGAAAGAGTGTAAAAAATTGTGCGGGAGAATATTTTGCTTGTCCCTTTTTTATCCGCTAAATCTGCAAGCGTTCCGATGACCGCAATGGCAATTACGGGAATGGCAATAAATTGAAATAATCTGGTAAAAATTTTAGCGATGAGGTTAAAAATTTCCTGTAAATAGGGTAAATTTATAAACCCAAGAGTAAAGCCTAAAAACATCGCCGCAAACCAAATAATCACGGTATTGCGGTTATTTTGCTGTAATGAATGTTTTGCGCACATAAAAATTCCTAAATTGGCGTTGAAAGAAGGTGAATATTAGCTTGATATTCTCAATACGGTTATAAAAAATAATTATGCAAATATGCAAAAAAGAAGTGGAAGAAAGCTGTTGGTTGAAAAAAAAGCGGAGGATTTAACTCTTCCGCTTTTTATTTTTACCTCTTCCTTCGATTTTTGTCTATCTCCGCAATCATTTCATCGGTTAAGTTAAAGCCAATGTTTGCGAGTTGAGTTTTTAAGTGAGATATTGACCAGTTCTTGGGAAGGCGGTGATCATCTGGATATATAGGGACAAGCACCGTTATCCAGCCATTTTTGTCTATAGTGCTTTCGCATCAAAGTAACATAAATATGTTACAATAATTTTTTCAGTTAATTTGGAGTATATATTTATGGCTTACGATATTAAATTTAAGGAAAAAATGCTAGAAATTTTGGCGCAAAATAACGGTAATGTGCTTAAAACTAGTAAATTATTTATAGTTAATTCACAACAAAATAGCTCATTATTGCCTCTTCAATTGTATTGTAATTATGAATAACACTTCGTATATATTTTTTAAGATTTGCCCAAGTTTTCTCTAGTGGATTTAATTCTGGGGAGTGAGGCGGTAAATTCAGCACTGTATGACCATATTTTTTCGCGTATTCGCGCAATTTTTCGATTTTATGAAACGATGCATTATCTAAAATAATAACCGAATTCGGTTTTAGTTCTTTCATCAAGAATTCGACAAACCATTTTTCGAAAAATTTACTTGTCATCGTGCCTTTATTATTCATTGGATCAATTATTTTATCATCTTGTAAAGCCGCAACTAATGATTCTCTTTGAAATTTTTGTCCCGAT
>JAGBJT010000059.1 GCA_017934275.1 Cardiobacteriaceae bacterium
GGTCTGATGCCGTATTACTCCAAAACTAGCCGCAATCAGAACTCGTCTTTTTTATCGAATCTCACGCTCGCCTTCGAAGAACGCCGCGTCGATGATGCGATGCAGCAAATGCGCAGTTTTTTCTCATCGATACCGTATGACGCTGAAAGACAAAACGAAGCGCATTACAAGACAATGTTCTACTTAATCTTCCGTCTGGCGAGTTATTTTGAAGTCCGCACCGAAGAGCGAACAGCCGCAGGACGCAGTGATTTCGTGCTGGAAACCGATGACGCGGTTTATGTTTTTGAGTTCAAATTGCGTGGCACAGCAGAAGAAGCTCTACGACAAATCGACGAAAAAGGATATGCAATTCAATACGAACAGGGAACGAAGAAACTCTACAAAATCGGTGCCTGCTTCGATGAAGAATTAAGAACGCTGAAAGATTGGATTGTGAAGGAAATCTAAATCACGCTAAAAACAAAAAATCCCGCCGAAAACGACGGGATTTTTTTATTTTCTACGGCTACTTAATAAGTCGTAGTTGAGCAAGCATTACCAAAGCAAGTTGTGGTCGATTGCTTGCCAGTTGAGTTGTTGTAAGAATCGGTTTTTGTGCCGTTACCGAACTGTGTAGTTGTGTGAGTTGTGATTGAGCCCGTATTTGTGTTGTATTCAGTAGTCATTTGCGCAAAAGCACTAGCAGCAAACAAAATAGCTGAAATCACGGTAATTTTTTTCAAAATATTCATTTTTAGTTCCTTTAATTAAATAAAAAAATAAAGCTCCACTTTGTCAAGTGGAGCTTGCAGAGTACTCTGCAAATTCCGCACGAATTCAAGCTACAAGCCATAAAATTAGATTTTCAATGCTTATGTAAAAGGACTAAAAATGCTTGATAAAACAAAAATTTTCAGCGATGCGGTTTTGAATGCAACTGCTTATCCCGTAGCCGATGTTCCGCAAGGAATGCTCAAATTAGATGCGATGGAATTTCCGCAAGATTTTCCCGAGGAGCTGCGAGCGGGACTCATAAAACGCCTTTCTGCCGTTGCGCTCAACCGTTATCCGCCTGCAAAACATAAAAATATCGAAAAACTCCTGCACAAAAATTTCTCTATCGACGAAAAGTTCGGGCTTCTACTCGGTAACGGTTCGGATGAAATCATTCAAATGTTGGTTTATGCCGCAGCACGGGAAAATGCCGCAGTTTTGTCGGTTGCGCCGACTTTTGTGATGTATCGCAATTGTGCGAATTTTGCGGGCATTGATTATTTTTCCGTCGAGTTGAATGCTGATTTTTCGCTTAATGTCGAAGCATTCAAAGCCGCAATTCAAGATAAAAAACCGAATTTAATTTTCCTCGCCGTGCCGAATAATCCGACGGGAGTTGTATTTTCCGCCGAAGCGGTTGCGGAAGTGATTGAAGCCGCAAAAGACGCTTTATTTATAATCGATGAGGCATATCAAGCTTTTTCTGGCGGTAATTTGCAAGAGTTTGCCGCGCGCTATCCGAATGTGTTGATTTTGCGGACATTATCCAAAGTCGGCTTTGCGGGAGCGCGTTTCGGTTATTTATTTGGTAACCGCGTTCTCATCGACGAAATCGAAAAAATCCGTCCGCCTTATAACATCAATGTAATGACCGCAGCGGCAATTGAGTATGCACTCGAAAATTACGCGGAAATCCAAAATGCGACCGCAAAAATTCCACTCTTGCGCCAAGAGTTTGCAGAAGAAATAAGCAAAATCAACGGCATTGAAGTTTTCCCATCAGACACGAATTTTTTAGTTTTGCGAGTTGCAAATAGCGACGAATGTTTTGCAAAGTTAAAAGAAGAAGGAATTTTGGTCAAAAATCTCAATACACAACACCCGCTACTAAAAAATTGCCTGCGCATTACCGTAAGTTTTAATGATGACAATGAACGGCTTTTAACTGCCTTAAAAAATATTTTTACGAAATAAAAAAATCTTTTACGGATAAAAAAATAACGGCAGAAATATAAATCTGCCGTTATTTTTTTATTTACTACACATATTACCTATTAAATACGAGCCACCAGATGCTTTGCAATTGAATTTTTTTATAGCCTCAATTCCTTTTTTCTGCGCTTCTTCTATTTTTCTTTTATACCTATAACCTATTTCTTCCCCTAATCTTCTACCTTTATTTTTATACTCTTGCTTTAATAAATTAATTTCTAGTTCTGCTTTATTACGAATACATCTTTCAGCTTCATATTCGGTTAAGTTTTCAACAAATTCCAATTCTTTTTCGCAGAGTGAAACTGCATAATTAATTTTTTCCTCTGCTTTTCTTTCAGCTTCTGCTTGATATCGTTTTCCATCATTCTCAACTTCTTCATATGCTTTGTTCATCAGACACTTTACATATTCGTCAATTTGTCTTGCATATCTCATCAATTCTTCTTTGCAAAAATAAAAATCACTCTCGCTAGAAAAAGTATGAAAATCAGACAAACAAAACGGTTCGCTTGGTTCAGAGTATTGAGAGCAAAAATAAGCTTCCGCTTGCAAAGAAGCAGCAGACATAAGCAAAAATAAAACTGCAATCAATACTTGTTTCATATATCAAAATAAATATTTATTTTTTCTTCTTCAAAGGCGGTGCCGCTCTCAATGAAGATATTTCTTTACGACAAGTTTCATCATCCATTCTTGTCAGATGCGGACGACCAATCACCATTCCCCAACCTACAGTAGCTTTGATGCAATAAATAGCACCGTTTTCCGTATCCAAAACTACTGAACTTTTAGTTTCGGTTTTAGCCCAGACTTCAACTTCGCGATTAGCATCAACTTGCGTGTGCGAAAAACTACCTGGATAAATAACAGCAATAGCTCTATCTTCTGCACCTTCATTAACCGCCCATTTTGGTCTCACACCCTTACCAACAAATCCTCTGGCTCGATAAACATATACAGAAGACTTGCCCTCTTCGGGTTGTTCAAAACCGCTAAATTGCTCACCAAGCCGAGGATTACAAGCCGTTAAAAATAAAATGCAAAAAAAACAAGGAAATTCTTAATTGAAGACATTAAAACCACCTGATTGATAACTTGTATTTATTTGTTGTTCTAGTTCTTTTGCTAATTGTTCAATGCAGTGCTTACGGATATTCGAAGAATTACCATTTGCATAAAGTCCGCGAATTTTTGTCATATTGCAGGAAGCAGTGAAATTGAGCTCATTTGCATCGTTCGAAAATCTCAATTTACCGATGTAAGTTGCGCTAATCTCTCCATCAGGAACACCAAATCCTGCGACAAATCCCCCATACCATTTACCCTATCCAGAGCCCTTTTCCGCGCTTTCAAATTCATAACTCACCGCCAAATTCGCCGTTTCATCCACCGCTACATTTGCTGGCAAATACTTTATTCATATATTCCTTTTCGCCTATAAATCTAGCTCGGATTTGCAGGGAATTTGCCTGCAATTTTTCGTTTTGCGGTGCGTTACCGTCAGTTGCGCAAGCTTGCAAAATCAAGGTAAGTGCAATTAACAAAATCTTTTTCACTAATTTTTTCCAATTCTGACTAAAAAATTCCCTCGAATAAATAAGCATTCGAGGGTTTTGTAAGGATTAGGTCTATTTCAAGAGAACTAAATCAACATCGAAGAATTAAGAAAAATTAGTTAAATTTAAATTTGTAGCCAACATAAGCACCGAATTTGTTGCGGTCGAAGTCGGTTGTGTAGGTGTATTCTGACCAGTCAATATCTTTATACCAAGTGTGGTCGAATTTCACGCCGAAATCAATTGAAGAGTTCTTATCTAAATCGTAAATACCACCAACTCTTGCGCCTAGCAACCATCCTGTTAAATCATCTTTACTCTCACCGTGATATGAACCACCCGAGTAGTATTCTTTCGAATAATCAGCCTTGACATGTCCGAATGAATAACCTGTATAAGCACCAACTACCAAACGAAAGTTATCAGCAACTTGCGGTGTCCAATCAGCATTGAATGTGATGTCGTGAGAATTCCATTTATATACTTCTTTTTCTTTTGCATACCCAAGGTCGTTTTCTTCGGTGTCTTTCGCATTTGCGTTGTAGGTATATTCACCGTAAGCACGCCAATTACCGAAGTCATAACCGCCGTTGATAGAGATATTTGCGTTGTTATCTTTTTTTGCTGAACCGCCAGTATCAGTTTTCATTTTATTGTGAAAGTCATAACCAGTGCCAACACCAACAAATCCGCCAGCAACTGAATTGTCAGCCAAAACCGTTGCAGAAAAACAACAAGCGATTGCGGTAGCCAAAATTGATTTCGTTAAAAATTTCATCTATTTCTCCATACAAGTTAAGAATAAAAAAACCGTGCCAATACACGGTGAGATAAGACTACCTGTTTTTTTTTTTTTGCAAGTCCTAGACATTGCGTTTCGCGGCTACTTCGTTGATTTTATTGAAAATTTACTGGGAAAAATTTTGCAAATTTGTTGTTTTTCTGCAATTTTTCGCGCAAAAATCCAGCGAAAAATTAGCCAAAATTACTCACAAAAGTTGCAAATTCGCAACAAATTTCTTGCCAATTTTTCCCTTCTATTCAGATGGCAGAAATAAAAAATCCGCCGTTTTTGCAGCGGATTTTTTGGTTTGAGATTACCACGCGACCGCGACTATTCTTCGTAATTTGCGGCATCTGCGGCATCATCAGGACGGGCTTCTGGAAGTTCGACTTCACCACCGATGAATTTTTCACGGATTTTTGCTTCGATTTCCGCGGCAATTGCTGGATTTTCTTGTAAATACGCGCGAACTTTTTCCTTGCCTTGTCCGATTTTGTTACCGTTGTAGGCATACCAAGCACCAGATTTTTCGATAACTTTTGCCTCTACTCCCAGCGTGATTAGCTCGCCTTCCTTGGATACACCTTGACCGTAAAGAATGTCGAATTCCGCTTGCTTAAACGGTGGCGCAACTTTGTTTTTCACAACTTTGACCCGAGTTTCGTTACCGAGAACTTCTTCGCCATCTTTCACCGAACCCGTGCGGCGGATATCCATTCGAACCGAGGCATAAAACTTCAAAGCATTACCGCCCGTTGTAGTTTCAGGATTGCCGAACATCACCCCGATTTTCATACGGATTTGGTTGATAAATACCACCAATGTATTCGCTTTTTTGATATTGCCCGTTAATTTGCGCAAAGCTTGGCTCATCAAACGAGCTTGCAAACCCATATGCGAATCGCCCATTTCGCCTTCAATTTCCGCCCGTGGTGTCAAAGCCGCAACCGAATCCACAATAATCACATCGAAAGCACCAGAGCGCACTAGCGAGTCGGTAATTTCCAAGGCTTGCTCACCGTTGTCAGGTTGAGTTACATATAAATTTTCGATATCAACTCCGAGCTTGCGGGCATAAACAGGGTCGAGCGCGTGTTCAGCATCAATAAACGCAGCCAAACCGCCGTTTTTTTGCGCCTCGGCGATAACCTGCAACATCATCGTCGTTTTACCCGAACTTTCAGGACCGTAAATTTCCACAATCCGACCTTTCGGCAAACCGCCAACTCCAAGCGCAATATCCAGTGCCAACGAGCCCGTAGAAATAACCGAAATATCGTGATTGTCAGCTTGATCGCCGAGCCGCATTACCGTGCCTTTGCCAAATTGCTTATCTAATTGTGAAAGGACAGCATCAAGTGCTTTTTTCTGATCGCTATTCATTATTTTTCCTTTGTATGTAATTGATTTAACAAATAAAAACACGGTTTTTCACCGTGCTTCTAGTCTTAAATTTATGCTTTTAGAGCAAATCGTCGAGAGCGTGGATTTTTGCCTCAACAGCGGGATCTTTTTTAGTCTGTGTCGCGCGGTAGTATTGCTCACGAGCGAGTTTGGTGTAGATGTAAGCAAGATTTTTCCGCGCATTGATGTTGTCAGGTTCGCGTTCCAAAAAACCTTCTAGCGTGGCGCGAGCGGCATTCCAATCTCCTCGTCCTTGATAAATAACCGCGAGAGCATTACTAGCCGCGGATTGACTCGGAAAATTCACCTGCATCATTTTGAACCAGCGTTCGGCTTCATCGGCACGACCGAGCTGCATCAAAATCAAACCTTTGATATACGCAGCTTTACCGTCATCTGGCGAATTCATCAAGCGCATATTTAATTGTTTGAGCGCAAGTTCAGGATTACCGTTAGTTGCCAAAGCTTCAACTTGTTTATAACCAATCCACTGATTGGGATTAACGGGAGCTTGCGGTAGAGGTGCAACGGGAGTTTTGGTTTGATTTTTAACTTCGGCGGCGGCTAAATTTTTATCCGACTTCAAAGACGGTTTGCGAGCCGAACTTGAACCTTGCACCACAACTGGAGTTGGAGCACCGTCGCCCGCACCGAGAAGTTGTGCGGCATATTCTTCGGCATTACTAACCGTTGCACCTTGTGCGGCATTTTGCAAGTTATCGGCATTTTTTCCTGCTGGCAGAAGTGCGACGACTGGCTCTTTACCGTCAGATTTTTTCTCATTTTTTTTGTCGTCTTTTTTGACACCTTTACCGCTTTTGTCGTCTTTTTTTGCGGTTGTAGCGTCTTTTTTATCTTCTTTTTTTGCTTCTTTTTTACCGTCGTTTTTGGCGTTTTTATTTGCATTCTTATCGGCGGTTTTATCAGCGTTTTTTTCAGCTTGTTTATCCGTTTTTTTATCCGCCGTGCCTTCTTCTTTTTTCTCTTCGGCTACTTTTTTCTCTTCGGCTGCCTTTCCCGCATTTTCCGCAGCTTCAGCTTCTACGGCAGGTTTTGCGGCATTTTCGTCTTTGGTTTCGGTGATTTTTTTAATATCGCTTTCGGCTGGTTTAGCAGTTTTTTTATCAGCGGTTTTATTATTTTTTTTATCACTTTGCTTATCGTTTTTTGCGCTTTGTTTAGTTGTTTGCTTTGCATTTGCCGTAGATTTTTTTTCCTCTGCAAACCTGCTTTGTCCGAAAGAAAAAAGAACAAAAAATAGAAAAATTGCTTTGATGATTTGGAGACTAGTTTTTTTCATACTCATAATTTGCTTGACTGGTAGTTAAGAAAATCTAACTGCCAGAATTTTATTCATATCAATACATATTTATTTCAGAACTTACAGAACCATTATTTTTAATTTATGACCGAACAGCAGCACACGCCCGTAATGCGGCAATATTTGAACATTAAGAAAGATTATCCCGACACTTTGCTTTTCTACCGTATGGGGGATTTTTACGAATTATTTTTCGAAGACGCACGCCGTGCAAGCGACTTACTCGGCATTACGCTGACCACGCGCGGCAAAACCGCTGGTGAGCCGATACCGATGGCTGGTGTTCCCGCGCACGCTTTGGATAACTATCTCGGCAAACTTATAAATAAAGGAGTGTCGGCGGTAATTTGCGAGCAAATCGGTGAAGCTGGCGGCAAAGGCGTTATCGAACGGGCAATTACTCGCATCATCACCCCAGGCACTTTGACTGATGAAACTCTGCTCGACGAAAATCGCGACAACATCCTGCTCGCCATTTATCCCGATAAAAAATCCGCAAGCGCGCTTTTTCATATTGCCTATGCCGACATCTCCCGCGGCGAATTTATGCTGCATTCCAATCTCACGGAAAGCAATCTACAAGCGGAAATTGAACGGCTAAAACCCGCGGAAATTCTCATTCCTGAAACTTCCACCGTGGTGCTAAATCTTTCTCGATGTGTCAAACCAAAACGCAAATTCGATTGGTATTTCGAGCAATCATCGGCTGTGCGCGAAATTCTGCAATATTTCGAGGTGATGAATTTAGACGGATTTGGTCTGGACGCGCGCGAACCGTCGCTTGCCGCTGCTGGTTGTCTAATTCAACATTTGCGCGACACCCACAAAATGCGTATGCCGCCGCTTTCTGCTCCGATAAAAATCACTGAAAACGGTTTTATGCAGCTTGATGCCGCAACTCGTCGCAATTTAGAAATTGAATACAGCTTATCTGGCGACAGTAAATATTCCCTTGCAGGCACGATTAACCGTTGCCGCACCGCCAGCGGCACACGCACTCTAAAACGCTGGCTAAACCGTGCTTTAACCGACTTTAAGCAAATAAACGAACGGCTTGACTGCATAGAAATTCTTTTAGCTCATTCAGAAATCCGCGAAAAAATCCGCGAACTGTTGCGTTCTACCGCCGACATCGAACGGATTGTTACGCGCATTGCTCTTCGCTCTGCCAAACCACGGGAAATCGGCGCACTACGCGACACTTTGCTTGTTCTACCTGAAATCGCCGCCGCACTCGACTTTGACCGTGAAAACATTCCGCGGATTTTTATGTCGATACTTTCAGAAATCGCCTCTTGGCAGCATTGGGCGGAGAAACTCTTGAATACGCTAGTCGAAAATCCACCTGCACTTGCCAAAGACGGTGGAATTTTTGCCGAAAATTTTTCCCCCGAACTTGACCGCCTGCGCGCGCTGTCTAACCATAACGAACAGCTGCTCACAGACATCGAAAATCGCGAAAAAGAAAAAACAGGACTTGCCAATTTGAAAGTCGCTTTCAATCAAATTCACGGTTTTTTTATTGAACTTCCGACCGCGCAGGCAAGACAAGCACCAATCGACTGGGTGCGCAAACAAACCTTAAAAAACGGCGAACGCTTCATCACGCCCGAACTTAAAAAATTAGAAAACGAAGTTTTAGGCGCGCGCGACAACGCTCTCGCTCTCGAAAAAAATCTCTACAACGAACTTCTCGCCGAACTCGACCGCGACCGTGAAAATTTCTCGCGTCTCGCAAGCAAAATCGCCGCACTCGATGTGTTCGCGAGTTTTGCGGAAATTGCGGCGGAGAAAAATTATTGCCGTCCGTCTTTTGTTGATAACACTTCCATCAAAATCAAAAACGCGCGCCACCCAGTTGTCGAGCAAACTTCGCAAAATCCCTTTATTCCGAATTCCGTCCATCTCGATCACAACCGCGAATTACTCATTCTCACAGGGCCGAATATGGGCGGAAAAAGCACTTATATGCGGCAAACCGCGCTAATTGTGTTGATGGCAGCGGCGGGAAGTTTTGTGCCAGCTGAAAGCGCGCAAATCGGCAAAATCACGCGGATATTCACCCGTATCGGTGCATCTGATGATTTAGCCGCTGGTAAATCAACTTTTATGGTCGAAATGAGTGAAACGGCAAATATTTTGAATAACGCTGATGAACAAAGCCTTGTGCTGATGGATGAAATCGGGCGCGGCACGGGAACTTTCGACGGTCTATCTCTTGCTTGGGCGGCGGCTTTGCGCCTTTCGCAACACAATCATTCCTTATCGATTTTCGCCACTCACTACTTCGAACTCACCGAACTTGCCAAGCTCCACCGCAACATTCGCAATATTCATCTCTCCGCTATCGAAGACGGCGACAACATTGTGTTTTTGCATCAAATCGAAGACGGTGCGGCAAGTAAAAGTTACGGATTAGCGGTTGCGAAATTAGCGGGAGTTCCGCCTGCAACCGTGCATCAAGCACGAGCAAAATTACGGCAATTAGAAGAAGAGCGCGAAAAAGCCAATCGCCAACCGCAGCAATCTTCATTTTTCCCATCGGAAGAAGAAAGCAAAGAAAAAGAAAAACCGCAGATACCCGCAAATCTCGCGCTAATCTTGGACACACTGCAAAATACCGATCCAGATGCGCTTACGCCAAAATCCGCACAGGAACTCATTTATCAATTGATTGAAACGGCAAAAAACTCACAATCCTGACCGTAGTTTGAAAAAATCGAACGAAATCAAGAATATTTGCCTGAAATCTATAATCCGCCGCTATTTATTTTTCCCTGTTCGGAGCTTTGTTTTTTATGAAAAAAATCTTGTTGTTTGCAGTTATGTCCTTTCTTACGGCTTGCGAAACTATGAGCAACTTAGCTGGCGACGAAAATCGCCTCTACGAAATAAAAATGATGACTGGCGGTTCGCTTTACGCAAAAACCAAACCAAAAGTTGATGCTGACGGTTTTTATCGCTTTGAAGATGTAAATAAGCAGTCTTATTCCATCAAGAAAAATTTAGTTTTAGCGATAAATCCCGCAAAAGTAAAAAAATAAAAATTCATTCCTAATTTTTTAATTTTTAACAATGACAAATTCTTCAAACATTTCTTTGAGCTGCGAATTTTTTCCGACTAACACCGAGCAAGGCGCGGAAAAATTAGCCATTGTTCGCAAAGAACTTACAACCGCCGCTGATTTTGAATATTTTTCCGTAACTTACGGAGCTGGCGGTTCATCACAAGAGCGCACCGTAAATTTAGTCCAACGCATCGCCGAAGAGCAAGCAGAAAATCCTAAAAATCCCAAGGTTATTGCGCATCTGACTTGCGTTGCTGCAAGCCGCAATTCCATAACCGAACTTCTGGAAAATTACAAATCAATCGGCATCGCTGGAATTTTGGCTCTGCGCGGTGATATGCCTGCAAATCTGGTCGGAAAAGAAGTTAAAAACGAAGTTGAAGATGCTTGCGCCTTGGTCAAACTCACTCGCGAAATTTGGACTGATGCGCATATCGCGGTTGCTTGCTATCCCGAAATTCACCCGAAAGCCAAAACTGTCGCCGCTGACATCGAGGTTTTGAAGAAAAAAGCAGACTCTGGAGCAAATGAAGCAGTAAGTCAATATTTTTTCAATCCCGATAGCTTTTTGCGTTTTCGTGATGATGCGGTAAGAGCGGGAGTTCAAATTCCGCTGACACCTGGAATTATGCCGATTACTAATTACCGCCAAATTGCTGATTTTTCCGATAAATGCGGTGCTGAATTGCCGTCTTGGATAAGAAAACGCTTGGCAGATTTAGAACACGACCAAGCTGCACTTTGCAAATTCGGTGTCGATGTAGTCGCCAAACTCTGCGAACGGCTAATCAGTGAAGGAATTTCAAATCTACATTTCTATTCGATGAATAAATCCGAAGCAGTGCTGCAAATCTTGCGCGCCGTGGGACTTGGAAAATAACAATCAGATACAGGCATATGGTCGGTCGAATTAAAAGACTTGCGCTTTTCACAAGTTACGAATAATGAAAGTAATCAGCTTATTTAGCGGCTGCGGTGGATTGGATTTAGGTTTCGAAAAAGCTGGATTTGAAATACCAATTGCAAACGAATTCGACCCATCAATCTGGGCGACATTCGAAAAAAATCATCCGCATACAAAACTCATCAAAGACGACATCCGCAACATAAAAGTAAGCGACTTTCCAGACGAAATAGACGGGATTATTGGCGGACCGCCCTGTCAGTCTTGGTCGGAGGCGGGAGCACTACGCGGAATCAACGACGCTCGCGGAAAATTGTTCTACGAATACATCCGTATTTTGAAAAACAAGCAGCCCAAATTCTTCTTGGCAGAAAATGTGAGCGGAATGCTGGCAAAACGACACTCGGAAGCCGTGCAAAACATCATTTCATTGTTCAATGAAGCTGGCTACGATGTTTCGCTAACTTTGCTGAATGCAAAAAATTACGGTGTAGCACAAGAGCGCAAGCGTGTTTTCTACATCGGTTTCAGAAGTGATTTGCACATCGACTTTCATTTACCCGAAGGCTCAACCAAGGCAGATGAGCACAAAATTACACTCAAAGACATCATCTGGGATTTACAAGAAACCGCCGTCCCCGCGCTAGCAAACAACAAACACAATCCTGCCGCTATCAACAATAACGAATACTTTACGGGCACATATTCACCGATTTTTATGAGCCGCAACCGCGTAAAAGCGTGGAATGAACAAGCATTCACCGTGCAAGCTAGCGGTCGGCAAAGTCAATTACACCCGCAAGCACCAAAAATGCTCAAAGTCGGCTTGGATAAATGTGAATTTGTCCAGGGAAAAGAAAATTTATACCGCCGTCTAACCGTGCGGGAAGCAGCCAGAGTGCAAGGTTTTCCTGATTCTTTTGAATTTATTTACAAAAATCTCAATGACGGCTACAAAATGATTGGAAATGCCGTCCCCGTAAATCTGGCATACGAGATTGCCTGTGAAATAAAAGACAGTCTTACAAAACACGCCTAAACAAAACTTTTTCACTTTTAGCTAACAAAAAAATGTCGAAATCAGCCGCTAAATCATCTTTAATCTTTGCCGCGATGACTTTAATCTCGCGCTTGCTCGGACTTTTGCGCGATATTTTGATTGCCCGTTTTTTTCCTGCTGGTTTGAGTGATATTTTCTTTGCCGCGCAACGCATTCCCAATACTCTGCGGCGTTTTTTTGCCGAAGGCGGATTTGCCAATGCTTTTGTGCCAGTTTTTTCGGCAACAAAAGCAGAAAACGAGGCGGAATTAAAAAATCTTCTTGCTCATACTTTCGGTGCTTTATTTTTGATTTTGTCGCTGATTACGCTTCTCGGCGTGATTTTCTCTTCGACGATTTTTTATTTTGTCGCACAAGGAATTGCACAAAATCCCGAAAAACTCGCGCTCGGCAGCTCGATGCTTGCGATTATGTTTCCGTATATCTTGCTAATTTCGCTTACCGCGATGTGCGGCGGAATTTTGAACACTTACGGCAAATTTGCCATTCCCGCGCTTACTCCCGCAATTTTGAATATCGCACTAATTGCCGCCTGCTTCTGGCGCAAAGCTCAAGGGGAAACCGACGGAACGGAGCTTGCTTGGGCGGTGCTTGCAGCGGGAATTTTGCAACTTGCCGTGCAGTTGCCGTTTTTATTTCGCCTGCGTCTTTTAGTTTTCCCGCTGATTAACTTCGCTCATCAAGGCGTGCGCAAAATAATCCGCCTGATGATTCCCACGCTTTTTGGCTCATCGGTCGGGCAATTTGTCGTTTTATTTAATACTTTCATCGCCTCGCATTTGGCGGTGGGAAGCATTTCTTGGCTTTATTACACCGACCGTCTCGTGGAATTACCGACTGCTTTAATCGGTGTCGCACTCGGCACGGTGATTTTGCCGCGCCTATCAGCATTAAAAGCGAAAAATAAGGAAGAAGATTTCAGCCGCACGCTCAATTGGGCTCTGCGCTGGGGAGTTTTAGTGGGGACTGCGGCGGCAATCGGTTTAGCAATGACGGCAGAGCATTTGCTCGCGGCGTTTTTTTACGGTGGAAAATTCACCGCTCACGATGTCGAACGCACCGCCGCCAGCTTGCAGGTTTATTCACTTGCGGCTTTGTTTTTAATCTTGGTAAAAATTTTGGCTCCTGCGTTTTATGCCCGTCAAGACACCAAAACTCCCGTCAAAATCGGCATTGTCGCGATGCTTACTAATGTTGTGTTGGCGGTAATTTTGTCGCGTTACTTTGCGCATATTGGTCTGGCGATGTCGGCAGCAATGTCGGCGGTGGTAAATGTGAGTTTGCTGACCCTTTCGCTCAAAAAATTCGGTTTCAGCTTTGAGCGGAATTTTTTTATTTTTATTGGCAAAATTTTCTTGGCTAATCTCGCGATGGCGGTATTTTTATATTTTGTATTACCGAGCACTGCAATTGCAGAATATTTAGAACTATCAAGAATTGAAAGAATTATTCGCTTACTAATTACAATAATTTCGGCAGCAGCGATTTATGCGCTTGCACTTTTAATCTCTGGAATTCGTCCGCGTTCCCTGTCTTTGGAAAGATGATATGAACCGCAATATTTTCAAAATTACAAAAAAACCGACTTTGCTTGCGCTTTCCTTCGCCGCCTGTTTTGCTTATTCCGAAAATATATTCACTCTCGATACTTCTACGCAATATTCCACACAAGTCATAAATAACGACAATCCAATAACTAGCGAAAATTCTGATAATGCCGAAAACGGTGCTCTGGCGGCAATTCCCGACGGTTCAATCGACCCAAAACTCGCCGAATTACAAGGCAAAAAAATTCACAAAATCGACATCATCGGCATTAAAGATAAAGAGCAGTTAAATAACGCCGAAGTATTTTTAAGCTTGACGAGAGTTAAAAACGAAGTCATCGAGCAGCCTGATTATGTCAATTGGCTCATCGAAAACGGTATCAATGAAATTGCCGAGTCGCAGCAGCCTTTCGGTTTTTATGAAACAGAAGTTAAAGTCGAAAAAAAACAAGAAAAAGAAGGCTTGCGGGTTATTTATACCGTCAAACAAAATCAGCCGACCAAAATCCGTGCCATTGATGTCAAAATTACGGGCGAAGCTTTATCAGACCCAGAATTTCAAAAAATCCTCGCAGCAAATCCGTTCCGAAAAGGACAAGTTCTAAATCACAAACAATACGAAGAATATAAAGGCAAGTTTTTAGAAGCAGCGGTTACTCGCGGGTATTTTGACGGTAATTTCACCGAAAAATTGGTGGAAGTCGTACCCGAAGACCATTCAGCGGATATCAAACTGCATTACGAATCGGGAAAACGCTTCACCTTTGATACCGTAACTTTCAGCCGTTCCGATAATAAAGATGAACCATTACCGCTAAATGATGACCTTCTTCAACGCTTTGTGCAGTTTCAAAAAGGTCAGGTTTATTCCTCGCAAGATATAGAAAAATTACAGCAAGATTTACAAGCTAGCGGTTATTTCAAACAGGTTACCGTAGGACCAAGACCAAAGCGCGACGACAAAACCGTTCCCGTCAGCACGCAAGTTGTGATGAATAAAAATAAACATTACGCTTTCGGAGTTGGCTATTCAACCGATAGCGGTGTGCGTGGAAAATTCGATTTTGACCGCCGCTGGGTAAATCGTCGCGGACATAATTTCTCAACCGAGCTCTTCTTGTCGCAAAAAAATAGCTCTTGGCACAATATGTATCGCATTCCCGCCCGCAATCCAGCTACCGATTACTACTATTTCAGCTTCGGCGGCGATATCAAAAACGACGATTACGACTCACGACGATACTTTGCCGAAGGCGGCTACAACTGGCGACGCAAAAATTGGGATTACCGCGTTTCACTCACTTCCGCTTGGGAAAAATTCACCATCGGTTTAGATAGCGATGAAATTCTGCTCACCTACCCTACCCTGCAAGCAACCTACACCTCTACCGAAAACCGCTTAAATCCCGACAGCGGCTATCAGGTGCGAGCTAATGTTTTGGGCGGCGGAAAAGGTGTTGGTTCGGATATCAGCTTTGTGCAAAGCAATCTGCGCGCGCGTTATTTGAAATCATTTAATCCGAAAAACCGCGTTGTATTCCGCTTCGATAGCGGTGCAACTTGGACAGATGATTATCACCGCCTGCCAGCATCAATGCGCTTTTTCGCAGGCGGCGACCGCAGTATCCGCGGTTATTCTTACGAAAAACTCGGTCATTACGACAAAAGTAATACAAATGTCGGTGGAAAGTATTTAGCCGTCGCTGGTGCGGAATATGAGTATTACTTCAAACCGCAATGGGCAGCCGCATTTTTCGTCGATGGCGGAGATGCCTTCAACCGTAAATTTGAACCGAAATTCGGCGCAGGTGTCGGATTACACTGGAAATCACCAGTCGGTCCGATAAAAATCGATTTAGGACACGGCTTTGACGAAGATTTAGGCGACAAAATCCGCCTACATTTAAGCGTCGGCGCAGAATTAGATCTCTAGTCGCCCGACACGGTCGCCCGCGGCGCGCGGGGGCGAATCCTTATTTGAACCTACGAGTGCCGCTAATTTGTATTTATTTGCAAGACGAATCCGCTGTTTATTTCGGCGGATTTTTTATTTTTCACCGTCATTGCGAGGCTGACCAACGGCAAGTCGTGGCAATTTGCTTACCGTCGCCGTCATTTTGAGCTATAGTCAATTCGCAACAAAATAGCTCATTATCACCTCTTACAATTGTATTGTAATAATGAATCACACTGCGTAGATATTTTTTAAGGTTTGTCTAACTTTTCTTATGTTCGTTTAATTCTAGGGAGTAAGGCAATAAAAACAACACCGTTATAGCATATTTTTACAATATTTTTATTAAATATCTACAATTTTAGGTCTTATTTTTTTATAACTCGTGTTTTTCTTCTATTGCCATAACCAAGTTTTTTCAAAGCATCAAAAACTCCAGATGTTGAACAATTAAATTCTTTGGCAATCTCACACAAATATTTATCTGGATTTTTATCAACATACTCTTTTAGCTTTTCTGGGTTTATTTTTTCCACTCTTTTACCACCACTCTTATGGATTAAACTTTCACCTCTTGCGGCGGTTTCTTTCCATCTAACAATAGTTCGGTAGTTTAAGTTCAATAATTTGCTAGTTTTAAGCACATTACCGTTATTTTGCGCCAAAATTTCTAGCACTTTTTCCTTAAATTTCACATCGTATGCCATAAATTTACACTCCAAATTAACTGAAAAATTGATTGTAACATAATTCAATTATTTTAATACGAAAGAACTATATAAAACAAGATTATTTTTTAATTAAATCTGCTAATAAAAAACCTCCCAACAGGAAGGTTTGTTGTTACTTACACGGTGATTTTCAAAGAATAAGAGATAAGAAAATAATTACAAAGAGACAAATTAAAGCAAAATCACCTTGGCAACTTTGCGTTTTCCGACTTGGAAGATATTTTCTCCTTTTTCAATTTGCAAATCTTTACTAGCGATTTTTTCCCCGTTCATCTTCACCGCGCCTTGTTTAATCATTCGGATGGCTTCCGAGGTGCTTTCAACAAGTCTTGCATCTTTTAAGAGATTAGTTACGGCAATTGCCGCTCCGACATTTAGCGTAATTTCCTGCAAATCCGTAGGCAATGCGCCTTTGGCAAAGCGGTTGATAAATTCCTGTTTTGCACTTTCTGCTGCCTCTTGATTGTGAAAACGAGTAATAAGTTCGTCTGCAAGTTCGAATTTAATATCGCGGGGATTACGACCGTCAGCCGCTTGCTTTTTGAGTTCTTCAATTTCGGATATCGGACGGAAAGAAAGCAGCAAAAACCAACGCCACATCAAATCGTCCGAAATCGACATAATTTTTCCGAACATCTCGTTGGGCTCTTCAAAAATACCGATGTAATTGCCAAGCGATTTACTCATTTTTGCCACACCATCCAAGCCTTCCAAAATCGGCATTGTGATGACGGTTTGTGGAGTGAGACCGTATTCTCGTTGAATATCGCGACCGACTAATAAATTGAATTTCTGATCCGTTCCGCCGAGCTCAACATCAGCTTCGAGCGCAACCGAATCGTAGGCTTGAGTTAGCGGATAGAGGAATTCGTGAATGGCAATTGGACGGTTTTCACGGTAGCGTTTAGCGAAATCGTCCCGTTCCAAAATGCGTGCTACGGTGTATTTTGCGGTAAGTTTGACGATATCCGCCGCCGTCGTTTTATCCATCCATTCGGAATTAAAGCGGATTTCGGTTTTCTGTTCGTCCAAAATTTTGAAAACTTGATTTTGATAAGTTTTAGCGTTTTCCAGCACTTGCTCTTTGGATAGCGGCGGACGAGTAGCGTTTTTACCAGATGGATCGCCGATTTGCGCGGTGAAATCTCCGACTAAAAAAATCACCGTATGTCCCAAATCCTGAAACTGCCGCAATTTATTCAAAACTACGGTATGCCCGAAATGTAAATCTGGTGCGGTAGGGTCCATACCGAGTTTGATGCGTAATCTTTTGCCCTGTTTGAGTTTTTCGACCAATTCTTCACGACCGATAAAGTCTTCTGCTCCACGGGAAATTAAAGCTAATTGCTCGTCGATATTCATTTATTTTTCCTTAAATTTCAAATAGTTAGATATTTTTTACCGTCTTGCTAGCGTCTATTTGTGTTTTGCCGATTTATCCGCAATTTTTTCAAGAGCTGCAAATATTGTTTTGCAGTTACGGTATTCGCCTTATCGGGACGGTAACGGATATTTTCATAAGTATCCGCTGCCTTTTGCCAATCATCTGGATTTTTCGCGATATTTTCTCCGATGAGCGTCCGCAGAAAATCCGCAAAATTCATCTTCGCCTGCTTGGTAATGCCGTATTTTTCCAATTTCGCCAAAAAGCGCGCGCAGGCAATTGCGATGACATCTCGTGCCTCTGTGCCGCGACGACGGTGATACAGAAGCATCAGCAGGATAAATCCCGTAAATACCAAGAAAACCAACAATCCTTGCGTCATTTTTTTGCTAATTCCGAAGCGTTGAAAGCTACCGAAAAATGCGTCTTGCCGTTCGGAATTGAGATTTACCACCCAGTTTTGCCAAAACGCCTGCGCGGCATCGCCGAAATCCCGTAAATACGCCACAATCGGATATTTTTCCGCATAACGCGAGGATATCGAACGGTTATTTGTGCCGCCAGATAGCGTTTCTTGCGTAAGCCCCGCACTTTCCACCCGCGAAGGACTAACCGCACTGGTTGGGTCATACATCGTCCAGCCATATTCTTCGTCCCAAAGTTCGACCCAAGCGTGAGCATTTTCTTCTCGCACACGGAATTCACCGTCAATCGCATTACGGCTTCCACCGAGATAACCCAAAATCACTCGCGAAGGAATACCAACCGTGCGCGCCGCAATCGCCATCGCATTCGCATAATGCTGACAAAATCCGCCCCGCGCCGTAAATAGAAAGTTTTCCACATCTTCCGCACCTTCAAACGGTTCGAGGGTGTAATAGAAGTCTTCGTTACGGATATAGTCCATAAATTCGCGGGCAAAACCTTCCTTATTCCGACCGCCTTTTTCATACAAATCAAAAGCAAGCTCACGAGTGCGACGGAAAGCATCCGAACTCGGCAATTGCAATGCCTCACGCCGCTCTTCACGCCCGAGCTCACTTGCCTGCAAGTAGTAATCACCGATTGAAGTGAATTTATATTTCTGCTCACCGTGCACGATGGGCGGTTTCCAAAGCTGATGCGCCGAACCGAGAAATAAACGGTTGGAGTTGTGATACGGCATATTGAGCGCGGTTATATAAGGTGTTTCCGCCTTATTCGGAATGATGGTGTAAGTCCATTCAGGAGAATTTTGCGCAGGAATAAGCTGTTCGCGCATTGCCTGCCACTCGCGCCGACCGCGGTGTTTCCAAGTTCTACCGTCAAAGTTATGTAGCACAGGTCCGCGCCAGTAAAGATATTTCGCACTCGGAATTTTCCCCTCAAACTGCACCCGAAAAACAACTTCGTCAGAACGAACCAACTCGGATAAGCCCGTCATCGTCATTTCATCAGGAAGCCCCGTAATTCCCGCGCCTAAATCACGCTGCAATCCCCAAATTGGATTCATTCGCGGCACGGCAAAAAAGAGCAAAATCGTAAAAGGCAGCGCAAAAAAAACAAATTTCCCCGTATTTTTTAAGCTAATCTTTTGGCGTTCGGGAGAAAAATTGCGCCGTGTAATAAACGATAAAACATTAAAATTAACCGCAATCGCAAATAAAGTGTACAAAAAAACAAAAAAACTTTGGCTAAACATTAAAACGCCAAGCTGCAAAGTCGAATTGGTGAGAAAAATAATTCTGGTGTCGCGTAAATTACGGCTTTCAAGTAGCTTACAACAACTCATAAGTAATAATAAACCGACAAAACTAACCGTAATTCCTAAACTAATTACATTCGGAGCAACCAAAATAATTGATAAAACGAATACGATTATTAGAGCAAAGAGCCCAGTTTTGTAATGCGAATTTTTAATGCAATAGTGCTTAATAAATAATGAGGGAATTAGTAATACCGCAAAACTTATCGGTAATAAAAATATGAATGGAATAACACTCACCACATAAGAAAAAAGAACTTTTTGCCATAAAAATGGCGACAATCTTTCCTTATATTCCGCAGCAGAAATCCACTGTAAAGCCATTAAAAATTCCTTGAAAGCGATAAAAATAGTTTTATTAAAATAATTTGAAATGCCAAAATTAAGCTGAATATAATTTTATCAATAAGCTAAAAATAATTTTTTTAATTTCAATACAAAAGACAATCAAATATGACAATTTCAATCAAATCACAAGAAGATTTAGCAAAAATGCGAGTTGCTGGACGCTTAGCCGCTGATGTGCTCGATTTTATCGGCGAATATGTCAAAGCAGGCGTTACCACCGAATATCTCGACGATTTATGCGCCGAATACATTAAATCCCGCGACTGCATTTCCGCCTGTCTCGGCTACGGACATCCGCCCTACCCCAAACATACTTGCATATCCGTAAATCATGTCATCTGCCACGGTATTCCCGACGATAAAAAACTCAAAAACGGCGATATTCTCAATATTGATGTAACCGTTATCAAAGACGAATTTCACGGCGATAGCAGCCGAATGTATGTCGTCGGAGAACCGTCTATCAGCGCAAAACGCCTAATCGATACCACTTATCAAGCAATGTGGCTCGGCATTAAAGAAGTAAAACCAGGTGCGACACTCGCCGACATCGGTCGTGCAATTCAAAACTTTGCCGAAGCAGAGAGATTTTCCGTCGTGCGCGATTTTTGCGGACACGGCATCGGTCGCGGCTTTCACGAAGAACCGCAAGTTCTGCATTATTACCGTAAAGGCGCGGAAGAAATCGTCTTAAAAGAAGGTATGACATTCACCATCGAACCGATGATAAATGCAGGCAAATATCAAATGAAAATCTTACAAAACGGTTGGACAGCCGTAACCCGCGACCGCTCACTATCCGCACAATGGGAACATATGCTGGCGGTAACCGCAACTGGCTACGAAGTTTTCACTTTAAGTGCAGCTGAACGCGAGCAAGGTATCAATCCCTGCGGTTAATATTTTAAGCTCAATTTTCACAACATCAAGGAAACTAGGAAAATGAATAAATCAAAAAATTATGCTAAACAAGCTAAAACTAACAACACTAGCAATAAACAAAGCGAAGATAGTAAAAATATTCAGGCTGAACATTCAGAAGAATTAAGCCAAATTAAAGCCGATAATTCAATTGCTAAACAAATCTCTAATGCACAAGAATACCGTAAAACCGAATTACAAGACGCATTAAGACAAGATTTAAGAAAAAACGGGGCAGCAGCAGCGGCTGAACATCTTGATGCAATCTTGGACGGCGTGTCTCCTGATGATTTACAAATTCTACAAACCGTCCTAACTAAACATTCCCTAGCGGTAGTAGCTCAAACTGGAATTAAAGCTGATGATGAACTTGTCGATAATTGGCGAGAAGGCGTTTATCCCTACAAAAACCGAATGAGCCGTAAAAGCTACGAAAAGCAAAAATATTATCTACAAGTCGAATTATTAAAATTACAAAAATGGGTGAAAGAAACTGGGCAAAGAGTGGTAATTTTCTTCGAGGGGAGAGATGCCGCTGGTAAAGGCGGAACAATTAAAAGATTTATGGAACACTTAAATCCGCGCGGTGCAAGAATTGTTGCACTCGACAAACCAACCGAGCAGGAACGCGGACAATGGTATTTCCAAAGATATATTCAACATCTGCCAACCAAAGGCGAAATCGTTTTATTCGACCGCTCTTGGTATAACCGCGCAGGAGTAGAAAAAGTAATGGGATTTTGCACAGATGCCGAATATGAAAGATTTATGTTGCAAGCACCTGAAATCGAAAGATTTTTAACCCAAAGCGGTATCACTTTAATTAAATTCTGGTTTTCAGTTTCACAAGATGAACAACGCCGCCGCTTCAAATCCCGTGAAGGCGACCCGTTAAAACAATGGAAATTAAGCCCGATGGATAAAGCTTCCGTCGATAAATGGTCAGCTTACACCGCCGCCAAAGAGGCAATGTTCTATCACACCGACATTCCCGAAAGCCCTTGGATTGTGGTCAAATCAAATTGCAAAAAACGAGCTCGCTTAAACGCTATCCGTTATGTTCTGCATAAGCTTGATTACGAGGGCAAAAATGTAGAAAAAATCGGAGCGGTAGATCCATTATTAGTCGGTCGTGCCAGTGCCTTATACGAAATGGACGAAAAGAACTTCAAACAAGCGGTAGAGGCTCAAAATCAAGGTGTAAATAAAGCCGCAAATAAAGCTAAAAAATAAGCTTAAAGAAAATCTCTAACCATAAATCGTTATGAATATTCAAAATATTTCTGCCGTCATTTTTGACCTTGACGGCACTTTAATTGACTCCCTTCCTGATTTAGCCGCATCCGCAAATCGCGTGCGGCGTTTATATCAAATGCAGGAATTACCCATCGAGAAAATCCGTAATTATATCGGCGACGGAATGCGAACACTCATTCACCGCACTTTAACCGATAGTAGAGATGGTAAAAATGAAGAGCTAATAGAGGAAGCTCTCGCCGAACATGCAAAATATTACAGCGAGCATTTATTAGATAAAACAGTGCTATTTCCAAATACGGAAAATACCGTAAAGAGTATAGTAAAAAAAGGATTACAGGTATCATTGGTAACTAATAAACCTGAAAAAAATGCTCGCAAAATATTGGAATATTTCGGTATCGCTGAATTATTTACCGCAATTCACGGTGGAGATACTTTACCCAAAAGAAAACCAAATCCCGATTTATTGCTTCTAGCTTGCGAAAAAATGCACATCCAACCTGAAAATACCTTGATGGTTGGTGATAGCGAAAATGATTTTTTAGCCGCAAGAGGGGCAAATTGTAAAATAGTTTTTGCCAATTACGGATACGGAAAAAAAAAATATCTACCAGCCGAACCTGATGCTGAAATTAGCGATATTTCTGAACTATTGCAATTTATATAACAAGCTTATTTATGAAAAAAACAATCGAATATTTAATTAGCGGAAAAGTGCAAGGAGTAGGATTTCGCTATCAAACAAATATCAAAGCAAATAAACTCGGTTTAGTCGGTTTCGTCGAAAATTTAAGCGATGGAAGGGTAAAAATTATCGCCAATGGTGAGGAAAATAAATTAGAAGAGTTAAAGATTTGGATAGAACAAGGTGGAGTAAAATTCGCCCGTATCAGCGACATAAATACCGTAGAAATAAAAGAATTTGAAATCAAAGAAAATTATTTTTATATTGCCAACTAATTGCACATTAGAGATTTGAAATGCAATGCTCGTATTTTAATTCCGATTTAATTGCCAAATATGCAATGACAGGACCAAGATATACTTCGTATCCTACCGCGGTTGAATTCAACGATAAATATACCGAAAAAGAACGAATTGCGGACTTAACCGCCAGTAATAATACAAACCGCGATTTATCTTTATACATCCATATCCCCTTCTGCGAACATGTTTGCTATTACTGTGCTTGCAATAAAATTATCACTAAAAACCACGCCCAATCCGATGAATACTTAAAATACTTAAAAAAAGAACTAACACTGCAATTAAAATATATCGACAGTAAAAAAAGAAAACTGCAACAGCTACATTTTGGCGGTGGAACACCTACATTTTTAAGCAAAGATGATTATGAAAACATCTGGCAATTCTTGAAAGAAAATTTTCTTTTAGTCGAAGACGGTGAATATTCAATTGAAATTGATCCGAGAACCGTTGATGTTGATTATTTAACTCATCTTCGCAATTTAGGCTTTAACCGCATTAGTTTCGGCATTCAAGATTTTGACGAACAGGTGCAAAAAAGTATCAATAGAGTGCAAAGTTTTAAATTAGTTTCAGAGCTTGTCCAACAGGCAAGATGGTTAAATTACCGTTCAATCTCAATGGATTTAATTTACGGTCTTCCGCATCAAAATAAACAGGAATTTCAAGAGACTTTGCAAAAAATAATCGAACTTTCTCCTGACAGATTAGCGGTGTTTAATTATGCGCACCTGCCTGATTTATTCGGGGCGCAAAAGCAGATAAATGCCGAGTTTTTACCGAGTAAAGAAGAGAAACTTTTAATCCTTGAAGACACAATAAAAACACTCACTAATAATAACTACGAGTTTATTGGACTAGACCATTTTGCCCGTAAAGATGATGATTTAGTAAAACATCAACAGCAAGGCACGCTTTACCGCAATTTTCAAGGTTATTCAACTTATAGCAATTGTGATGTTGTCGCCTGTGGAATTTCGGCAATATCGCAAACTTTTGATTCTTATTGTCAAAATCATAAAGCGCGCGATAAATATTATGCGAGTTTAGATAAAGATGAATTGCCAATTTCACGCGGCATCAAGTTAAACACAGACGACATAATAGTTAGAAAAATCATCACCGAAATAATGTGTAATTTACAACTTGATTTAGATAAAATATCTGCGGAATTTAATATCAACGGTGCAAAATATTTTCAACAAGAGTGGCAAAATTTAGACGAACTAGCAGCTGATGGTTTAATACAAAAAGAAAGGAATAAAATAATTATCCTGCCGCCTGGCAGATTACTTATTCGCAATATTGCAATGGTCTTTGATAAATATTTACAAGCGAAAAAACATAAATTCTCACAAGTTATTTAAGGTAATAATTAAAATGTCGATGAGCTTTTTTTGGCAATTTGTATTAGTTCCATGTTTTTCAGCGAGTTTTGCGGCAATTTCTGCTGCACCGTTCGGCGCAATTATTTCTTGGCGAAAATTAGTTTATTTCGGAGAAGCTCTCTCGCATTCAGCTTGGCTTGGTATTGCCATTGCTTTATTTTTTAACCTACCAATTTATGTCGGAATTTGGCTAACAACCGCATTACTAATTACTCTTTTATTCTTACTAAAAAACAAGTCAAATACGGATAGCAACAACATTTTAGGCACTTTAAGCCACGCGATGCTTGCTTTCGGGGTAATTGCGCTCGCCAAAATGGAAAATATTCGCCGTGATTTATTTACCTATCTTTTCGGTGATATACTAAATACAACTTCCAGTGATTTAATATTGATATTTTTTGTCAGCGTAATCAGCTTATTTATCCTTTATTTTTTATGGAACAGTATAATTTTGCTAACGGTATCAGAGGCAATTGCACATACGGAAATAGTAAAAATTAAATACATAGAGGCAATTTTTTTAGTATTACTAGGAATTTTTACGGGAATAATGATGCAATTTCTCGGTTTAATGCTGATAATGAGCTTTTTGATTATTCCCGTGCAAGCGGCAGCAAAAATCGCTAAAACACCTGAACAGTGTATTTTTTTTGCCGCTTGTATTGCAGTAATTTGCGTTTATCTCGGTATTTTTAGCGCATTTATTTTTGATTTTCCCGTCGCACCAGCAATTGTGGCGGTTATGGTTATTCCCTATTTTTTCCTTTATTTTTGCAAGAAGAGTGCATAATTTTTACTATAGTCGTTCCATTTCAAAATAATACTGCGTTAGCTTCGCCTCGCCGTATTCTAGATACTGTCTTCGGCTCGCTGCCTTGTCTTATTTTGAACTGAAACGACTATATGATAGTGAAACCGTAAAATTTTTTCATAAAAAAAACGAAAATAAAATCCACGCGTCAATTTTGAATATTTAAGGAGAAAAAAATGTCGCTGCAAGGAAGACATATTTTGTCAATCGACCAATTTTCCCGTTCAGAACTCGAACATTTTCGTTCCGTCGCCGAAAAATTATCCCCCGTCGCAAAAAGAAAAGTCCGCTGCACAGCACTTGCAGGCGCAGTGCTCGCCAACTTATTCTTCGAAGCCTCAACTCGCACCCGAATGAGCTTTCACACCGCATTTGCAAGACTTGGCGGCGAAGTTGTCGACACCACGGGCTTTACTTTTTCCTCAATTTCCAAAGGCGAAAGCTTGGAAGATACCGCCAGAGTTATAGCAGGATATGCCGACGCAATCGTGATGCGCCACCCTGAACAAGGCTCGGTCGCGAAATTCGCCTCAAATATAAATATTCCCGTAATCAACGCTGGCGACGGCATCGGAGAACATCCATCGCAAGCACTTTTGGATTATTTAACCATCAGCCGCGAATTTTCCCGTCTCGGTAAAAAAATCGACGGTATGACAATCGCGATGGTTGGTGATTTGAAACACGGTCGCACGATTCATTCGCTATCCAAACTACTCTCGCGCTTTGAAAATATAACTTTCTCGTTCATCGCTCCCGAAAATCTCCGCGCCCCCGCCGAACTTTTGCAAGAACTCGTCTCCGCGGGACATACGGTGCGCGAATATTCTGGCATTCAGGAAGGCTTGCAAAACGCCGCCGTTATTTATGCCACCCGTATCCAACGCGAAAGAATCGAAGGAGGCGAAACGATGGAAGGTTACGGCGAAAATTTCCGCATCAACCGTCGTGCGCTGGAAAATTACGCGCCAAAAGATGCAATTGTGATGCACCCTCTTCCGCGTGATTCGCGACCTGGTGCTTTTGATTTATCAACCGATTTAGATGATTTAGATAATCTTGCAATATTCCGTCAAACGGATAATGGAATGCTAATGCGAATGGCAATTTTTGCCTGCGTACTCGGGGTGGATGAAAATATAGAACAAACATTCCAACCGATAAATATTTATAAACCTAAAAAGCTATCGGATAAAGATGCAAGTTTTTATTGTTTTGATTGTTAAGAATAACTAAAAGGAAATATTTTATGTTTATGGTTACCGCAATAATTAAACCATTCAAGCTCGATGATGTCCGCGAAGCATTATCCGAAATTGGCGTGCACGGTATTACCGTTACCGAAGTCAAAGGTTTTGGCAGACAACGCGGGCATACCGAACTTTATCGCGGTGCGGAATATGTCGTTGATTTTCTTCCCAAATTAAAACTAGAAATTGCAATCGACGAAAAAAACTGCGATGAAGTCGTCCGCACAATCCGCGAAACCGCCGCATCGGGAAAAATCGGCGACGGAAAAATATTCATCAGCCGCCTCGAACAAGTGGTGCGCATCAGAACTGGCGAAATGAATGAAGATGCAATTTAATATATACAACTAGGAATAAAGAAACTCCACTGAAGGGTGGAGCTTTTAATTTTTGAGTTTTCATTGCTGCTTTTTCAAACGCTTTTCTTCCAATCTTTTTTTCTTCTTAAAGTAATCTCCTACTGGATCTATGGCGATACCATTCCGTAGTTTATATTCCGTAACTAGTCTATCAATTAAACCACTCTGTTTGAGTGTAATTACCAGACCAAACAAACTAAAAACCAACCAAAAAATAATTGAAAACCAACTTTCTTCTTTTTCTTCATCATCAGTATTTTCTTTATCATCAGACATATGTATTTCCTAAAAAAATCAATAAACAAAAACCCCGTTATCTGTCAAGATAACGGGGTTTAGTCTAGACTAAACCGATTTTTGTATTGCATTGCCAGACTTTATATATACAAATTTATTAGCAAGCATTTGACTTAAAATCACTCACAAGTTTTAATTTGTTGCAAATACCGCTATGACAACTCCTCGCAAAATTCTCACCGCCGTTTCTCATTTTCCGACTTTACGGGAAGAAAACTCCGTCTATATCGACAAAACCGCCCTGATTTACAAAATGACACATAGCGATACCGCATTCTTTTTATCTCGTCCGCGGCGGTTCGGTAAAAGCCTACTTGTTACAACTTTGGAGGCATATTTCCAAGGCAAAAAAGAGCTTTTCGAAGGATTAGAAATTGAAAAAATGGAGCAAGAGTGGAAAAAATTTCCCGTTTTACGCTTTGATATGAGCGGTGATCGCTACACCAGCACGGAA
>JAGBJT010000060.1 GCA_017934275.1 Cardiobacteriaceae bacterium
AGTTCAAAAAGAGTTTTCCAAATCAAATTAAGAGGTAACAATGGTTACCGTAAAAAATATACTTGTAAAATTCTATTCAGGTAATAAAACTGCTTCACAAACAGACATTATCCTAAAACATATAGATAACATCCAAGTAATATTTGATGAAGAAAATTTGTTTGAATATTGTCAAAACACCTTATCCATAATCAAGACAAGAGTGGAAAATAATGATTTTTATGAAAGCAGTAAAAATAATGATTTATTCACTTTATCTTGTCAGTTGGCAAGAGCTTTAGATGGATATGGATACATTCTAGATGAGGTGTCTTTATTGTGCGATGAGTTATATAGTCGTTTCAGTTCAAAATAAGACAAGGCAGCGAGCCGAAGACAGTATCTATAATACGGCGAGGCAAAGCTAACGCAGTATTATTTTGAAATGGAACGACTATACGAGCTAATTTACGGTAAAAATAACTAACACTATCGGATTTGAAGCGGCAATTTGCCGCTTTTTTTTGTAAGTTTTCAATCATTCGCCGCTTTTGGCAGTTTCTTCTGCAATTTATTTTCACCGTAATGCTTATTCATCAGATATTGCTGCACAATACCGAAAGCATTCGAAACCGTCCAGTAAAGCACCAATCCCGATGGAAATACCGCAAACATCATTCCGAAAATCAATGGCATCAGCAGCATCATTTTTTGCATCATCGGATCAGGCGGTGGCGGATTGAGTTTTTGTTGCACAAACATCAAAGCGGTATTGATGATTGGCAATACAAAATAAGGGTCCATTACCGACAAATCCTTAATCCAGAAAATCCAAGCAGACTGCCGCAACTCGACACTCTCCGCCAACATATAGTAAAAAGCGATAAAGAACGGAATTTGCAACAACATCGGCAGACAGCCGCTCATCGGATTGACTTGCTCGCGGCGGAATAATTTCATTTGTTCCTGCGCCATTCTTTGGCGATCTTCACCGTATCTTTCCCGCAAACGGTTCAGCTCTGGCTGCAAAAGTCGCATTTTTGCCATCGACTTATAAGCCCAAGCGGAAGGCATAAAAAATAACCCCTTAATCATCAAAGTAATAACTACAATCGACCAGCCCCAGTTTCCAAGTAGGGAATAAATCAAGTCCATTACCTTGAACATAAATTCCGAAATAATGAAAAGCCAACCGTAATCCACCGCTTTATCCAAATACGGTGCGGTTTTTTCTAGATTTTTAACAATTTTCGGACCGATATAAGCCTTTCCTGCAAACTCATAATCTCCACCGTTCGGCACGGTGAATAACTCGGTTTTAACTCCGACGATATGGTCGCCCGTATTTTGGTTGTAATTCGTAAAAATTCTTTGCTCTTTACCGATTTCAGGCACAAACGCGGCAATGAAATAATGCTGAATCATCGCCACCCAACCGTCTTTTCCAGCTATATCCTTTTGATATTTATTAGCCTTTTTAGAAGCTTGATTTATGCTTTCCAAGTCATCTAACTTTATCTTTTCATAACGCTTTTGTTCGGTGGAAATTGCTGCTCCCGTAAAAGTCGCGACATTCGATAAACCACCGCCCTGCGGTTTTCCAAAAGCAATTTGGTTATACGCGCGCCCTACCCAATCACCGCCGCTTTCATTATGAATTTTTTGGCTAATTTCAATTTCATAACTGCCGCGCTTAAATGTAAAAGTTTTAACCGAAGTTACGCCTTGTTCATCTGTCCAATAAAAAGGAACGGTCAATTTATCTTCACCGTCTTTTAAGTAATAAAACTCTTTATCAGCCGTCCAATTTGCAAGATGCGACGGTGCATTTGTGTTGTCTCCGTGGGCAATTCCAGAGAGCATCTGCATACGGTTAGGATTATCCGAACGGATTAAAGAAAGCGGTTTTTCATCCTGCAAAGAAGTCGGATATTGCAATAAATTCGCCGCAATAATTCCTGCTCCTTTGGTGTCAATATGAACATCATAAACATCTGTTTTAATCCGCACCTTTTGGCTTCCAGAATTACCCTCTTGTATGTTTTCTGGCAGGCTCTCTTGCCGAGTTTGCTCCTGTGATAAATAATACTCTCGGTTCGCAATTTGCCATTTATTCCACAAAATAAAAGCCAAACCAAAAGCGATGATGTAAAGCATAACTCTTACATTTATTTTCATTATTGCTTTTTCCTATTTGTTATCGGTTTAATAAGATATTTATAACTTAAAATATAAATCAGCAAGATTATTTTTTATCTTGTTTTTTCTCTGGAACTGGGTCATATCCACCGCTACAGAATGGATTACAACGAAGAATTCTTTTTATACAAAGCCAAGAACCTTTCACCGCACCAAAACGAGCAATTGCTTCTTCACCATAATGCGAACAAGTCGGTTCAAAACGGCATTGACCACCGATATACGGGCTTAAAGTAATACGGTAAAGTTTTATTAAAGAAATCAATATTTTATCCATCAGGACAAAATTCTCCGCCAATGATGTTGTAATGACTTAAACAATGCTTGATTTTCAGCTTCCGCCGCCTGCGTTTTCGCCATCAAAACAATATCGTAGGAATAGAAATATTTCCCGTTATCTTGCAATTTATTCGAAGATATATTTGAAGTGCTTTCTACTCTTTTTTCTTCAAATTCAATTTGACGAAAAGTTTCACGGCTAATTCTTTTTATACGATTTCTATCAACTGCTAGACGAATTCTCTTTTTTGCAATTGCCAAACCTAGTCGCAGTTTTGGGCTTTCGGATAAATAAACAAGAGCTAAAACAGTGAAATATCGGTCGGAACTTCTTTTCTCGGGATTATTAAACACCGCCTGAAATTCAACTGGTTTTAATAACCTCGAGGTTTTAGGAAAAGAATGTTTATCCATAATTGCAAGAAGCAGAAAATAAAAACAGCGCGACTGAAAACTCAATCACGCTTTTTATCTAAAACTCAACAAAAATTAAAGTCTAAATTAAACGGTTAAACGCTTGCGACCTTTTGCACGACGGCGATTTAATACTTCTCTTCCGTCAGCGGTTTGCATTCTGGCGCGGAAACCGTGAGTGCGTTTGCGTTTAATATTGCTCGGTTGGTAAGTGCGTTTTGACATTATTCTTCTCCGAAAAATAAAAGTTAAAAATTTAAGAATAAAAAACCGCCAAAAAACGGCGGACAAAAAGAAGTCGCGCATTGTAGCCGTGATAATTCGATTGTCAATATTTAGGAACAAAAATGCTCGCAATAATTCAAAGAGTTCATCAAGCAGAAGTTATAGTTGATAACAAACAAGTCGCAAAAATCGACAAAGGCATTCTGGCTTTTATCGGCTATCAAAAATCCGAATTAAATGACAATCTCGCGGACAAAAATAAAAAAATGCTAAAAAAAATCATCTCTTACCGCATTTTTGAAGACGAAGCGCAAAAGATGAATTTAAGCCTTTTAGATATAAACGCTGAATTATTATTAGTTCCGCAATTTACTCTCGCCGCTGACACTCGTAAAGGTCGTCGTCCGAGTTTTGATAGCGCAATGCCACCGCAAAATGCCGAACTTGCTTTTCAGAATTTAATGGAAATTTCCCAACAAATATTTTCCAAAACACAATTCGGAATTTTCGGAGCTGATATGCAAATATCTTTAATCAATTCTGGACCAGTAACTTTTTCTTTTGAAATTTAATCGCTTTATTTCTCAAAAAAATAAAGGAAATGTAACTTCCACATTCCCTTTATTTAATTTCCGTTTTCGCTAATCTCAATACATCAGCAAACAACCGCCCCAAGTAAATCCACCGCCAAAAGCTTCCAAGAGCAATTTATTCCCCCGCTTAATTTTTCCGCTTTTAATTCCAAAATCCAAAGCCAAGGGAATTGAGGCAGCAGAAGTATTAGCGTGTTTATCAACCGTCAAAATTACTTTTTCCATCGGCATATTGAGATGCTGTGCGGTTGCTTTAATAATCCGTAAATTTGCCTGATGCGGAACTAAATAATCCAAATCGTCAGCGCAAGTTTCATATTTATCCAGCAATTCCTCAACCAAATTTGCCAAACTCTTCACCGCAACCTTAAAAACTTCCCGACCTTGCATTTGCAAATACGGCGGCGGTGCATCAGGATTAACTCTTGCCGCTCCCGCACCTTTCGGAATTGTCAATAAATCCGCATAACTACCGTCGCTATGCAAGCAAAAACCGAAAATTCCAGGAGTTGCCGCCGCTTCCAAAATCACCGCCGCCGCGCCATCACCGAATAAAACGGCGGTATTTCTATCCGTCCAATCAATCGAATTTGAAAATAAATCCGCGCCGACAACCAAAACTTTGCGAGCTGAATAACTACGGATATAAGCGTCCGCCGTCGATAAAGCGTAAATAAAACCAGAACAAGCAGCCGATACATCAAAAGCAGGAATATCACGACAAGCAAGCCGATGCTGCAATAAAACCGCCGTCGAAGGAAATAAATATTCAGGAGTTGAAGTCGCAACCACAATCAAATCAATATCGCGCGCTTCCAAACCAGCATCCTGCAATGCCGCCAACGCCGCTTTTTCACACATATCGGTGCAAGTTTCACTGTCCGCTGCAATATGCCGCTCGGCAATGCCAGTTCTAGTGCGAATCCACTCATCGGAAGTGTCCATAATTTTGGCAAGGTCATCATTTGTGCGCACATCAGACGGCAAATAAGCCCCAGAACTAACAATTCGGCTGTAAATCATAAAAATCTAGTTGATTGAATTTAGAAAGATTTCGTAACAAAAACAGAAGTTATTCGGCAACTTTCGCTACATCTTGACTATTTTCAGCATTGTTACGAGAACGAATTTGCGCGGTAATTTTTTCGATAAGCGATTTTTCCGCGGCACGGACGGCAAAAAATATTGCATTGGAATAAGAAAACGCATCAGCGCTACCGTGGCTTTTTACGACTAAACCGTTCAAACCCAACATCACCGCACCGTTATACAAACGAGGATCGATTTTTTTCTTCATCGTTTTCATTGCAGGGAGTGCAAATAATCCACAGATTTTGCTCAATAAATTCTGATGGAAAGCTTGTTTTAAGCTCAAAGCAATAAACTTCGCCGTCCCTTCAATGCTCTTCAAAGCCACATTACCAACAAAGCCGTCGCAGACCACAATATCAAGATTTTCTTTCATCAAAATATCGTCGCCTTCAACATTACCGATGTAATTTATCGGTGCTTCTGCCAGCAATTTACTCGCCTCTTTAACAACTTCATTACCCTTAATCGCTTCACCACCGATATTGAGCAATCCGACGGTAGGATTTTCCTTACCCACAACCGCACGGACTAATTCCGTTCCCATTAGCGCAAATTGCTCTAATTGCTGCGGTTTGGAATCAACGGTTGCACCTAAATCTAAACAATAAACTCGTCCCGTTCTAGTTGGCATCGCCGTGCAAAGTGCAGGACGCGAAACATCAGGCAAAGTTTTGAGTAAAAAATAAGCACTCGCCATCAAAGCACCAGTATTACCAGCACTTACGCAAACATCAGCTTTTTTATCGCGGACTAATTCAATAGCACGCCACAGCGATGAATCTTGTTTTTTACGCAGAACTTGCGAAGGGCTTTCGTCCATCTCCACAACTTGCGAACATTGGACAATTTCGATATTTTCTGATTTAAGTTCGGAAAAATATTGATGAGAACGGATTTTTTCTTCATTGCCGCAAAGGATAAATTTCACTTCTGGCAATTTTTTCTGGGCAATAGAAACGGCGGCGATGGTGGTATCTAATCCAATATCGCCGCCCATTGCATCAATAGCGATAGTTGTCATTTTGATGAATAAGTATTTATGAACAAATTTGCGTTTAGAGCTTATTCGTTTTCATCAAAATCGATGGTTTGTTCTGGCTTAACAATCACTTGCTTACCACGGTAGAAGCCGTCTTTGGTGATGTGATGACGAAGATGGCGTTCGCCAGAAGTTTTGTCGGTTGCAAGAGTTGCAAATCCGAGCGCATCGTGGCTACGGCGCATATCGCGTTTTGATGGAGTTTTACGATTTTGTTGAACTGCCATTGTTTTTTCCTTATTTCAAAAGTTGTTTCAAAGCGGCAAAAGGATTTTCTTTTTCTTCTGCCAAATTATTCTTCTCTTTACCGAATGTTTGCGGCAGAGAGCAATTTTCGTGTTTAGCAATCATCGGCATTGCCAAAAGAATTTCTTCTTCAATAAACCACAGTAAATCGATTTTTTCCGCTTGCTCACAAACTAAAAAATCTTCCACCGTTTCTGGGGCGTTTTCTGCTTGCTTTTCCGAGCGAAAAAGCGGTAAAGAAAACTCTTCTTCATACCGCCAAGCGAGATTTTCTAAACAACGCTGACATTGCAAATCAAGAACGGTATTGATTTGAAAGTTAATCTCAAAAAGCTCTTGACCCGCAAAGAAATTTTCATTTTTTTGACTTGCAAGCTCGATACTTAAAACGCCGTCCTGTGAAGCAAACTTACTCAATTCACGAGTATCCGTAAGAGCAACTTGGCAACTGATGATTTCGTTGTTTTTGCAAAATTGCCAAACATCGAAATTTTCTAGCTGTTCCTTACTAAACACACGACGGTTCATATTCAAGCATCATTCAAAAAGCGCGCGATTTTAGCAGCTTTACCTAAATTAACCGTTGTGCATTTTTTCGATATGGAGATACACAAGGTCGGAAACCTCACGAATGACATTGCCGCGGGATTTAATCCAAGAGCCGTAATTATCACAAGAACGGCTTTTCTCAATCACCGCCGCAAAGGAATACGGCTTGGCATATCCGTGTTTATCAATAAATTCGACGATACCGAAATCGCCGCAACATTGCGAAGTTGAGCCAGTTTTGTCATAAATCGTCAGATTTTGCGGCACAAATTGCGTTCTAGTTGCTATGCGGTCGGGATTTTTAATGCTCATCAAAGATTTCAATAACTTCGACTGCGGCAATTTATCTCGCCATAAAGCCTGCATAAAGCGCGTGTAATCGCCGCAAGAGGCGCGGTTACGGTAAGTTTTTCCACCAGCGGGAATGCTTTCCACCACGATTGTGTTTCTAAAAATATCCCCTGCTTCACGGCGCAAAATACTCTGCACCGCATACGGTCCGCCAACACGGTCAATAATTTTGTTGGTCGATGTATTACTACTTTTAACAATCATCAGCCGCATTGTGTTGATGATGTCGTCGGTTATCGGGAACAATCCAGGATTACGGCGGTTTTGAAAAAAATAAGCCTGACAAACAAACGGCTTAATCATCGATGCCGCCTGCAAGGGAAGATGATGATTTATATCTAGCAGATGCCGTCCCGAATTTATATCCACAACTTGCCAAGCGGTATGTTCATCTCTGGCGATGTGCCCGAGAGCGCGCTTTTGCCGAATTAGTTCGCTGATTTGATCATTTAAGTTACCGCTTGCGATAACGGGGCGGTTATAAGAATTCTGATATTGACTTTGCGAATTTGAATTAGCCTGACCGTAATTCGGTTCTACATAGGTTCGCTTAACTCCATAATCCGCATCGTATTGATAATTTCCGTTGGACGGCGCGGCAATCCGCACTTTGGCATCTGATGAAATACCGTTGTTACTCGTTGCGGGATAAGCATCGTCAATGCTTTCTAATTTAATCTCGGCGAGAGCCTGCAAAGTCGGAAAACTTCCCGCATAAAAAAGAGACCGCAAAAAGCGGCGTTTTGATAAATCCATAACTTAAATAAATGTCGTCTAATCTGAAAAGCAGCGAATTCTAACGGCTGAAATTACGGCAAAACTAGCAACTGCCGCAAAAAATCGATATTAAAAGCCTCGCCAGGATCGGTTTTTCTATTCGGTGCGATGAAGGAATGAGTGGTGATTTTTTCCGCCGTAATTTTTGGATATTTCCGCATCAAAGCGCGGATTAGCTCGGCAATCGCTTGATATTGCCGCAGTGTGTAAGGAATATCGTCAGCACCGTTAATTTCAATTCCGACGGAAAAATCATTGCAATTTTCCCGACCGTAAAAATTCGACACTCCTGCGTGCCAAGCACGATTTTCCGTAGCAACAAACTGAATAATCTCACCGTCGCGAGCAATAAAAAAATGCGCGGAAACCCGTAAATCCCGAATTGTCGGAAAAAATTCATCTTCGGAAATATGCGCAGCAATTTCACCGAGAAAAAATTTTTCCACAAAAAAACTGCCAAATTGCTTGGGCGGCAAGGAAATATTGTGCAAAACAACCAAATCAATTTCCGTGTTTTCTGGTCGTGCGTTGAAATGCGGTGAGGAAATTTTTCTTGCAACATCGAGCCAACCGTCATCATCAATATTCCACGCCATTTGATTTCCTTTATTCGCTGTTTTTTGTATGTTTTCCACATTTGCTAGCAGAAAAATTGTGGATAGGCAATAGTGAAAAATATTTTTTTCTTTTTAGCTATCATTTTTGCTAATTCGTTGATTTTATTGAACTTTTACAATGTAAAACAATTTCTTCCAAACGGGCAATATCACAAATACAGCAAGAAAAAAATCACAATCCACAAAAGTTTTCCACATTTTTATCCACATCGGCGGTGGAAAAAATATTGTCAGAAAAACTAGCAAATTTGCAAATAAAAAACGCTGGACAAAACCAGCGTTTTTTCATTTTTGAGTAATTCAGCAATTTTTAGTAATAACCACTACCGTATCCGTTACCGTAACCAGATTGTTGATAACCGTTGTTGTAACCGTTGCTATAACCATTACCGTAACCGTTGCCGTATCCAGATTGTTGATAGCCGTTACCGTAACCAGAACCGTATCCAGATTGTTGATAGCCGTTACCGTAACCAGAACCGTATCCAGATTGCTGATAGCCGTTGTTGTAACCGTTGTTATAGCTTTGATCGTATCCCTGATAGTTATTGTTATTCGGATTAGAACGGATTTGCGAACCAATTAAACCACCGATAACCGCACCTGTCAGGGCTGATTCGTGGTTATCACCAATCGCCAAACCAGCAGCTGCACCAATTCCCGTTCCAATTGCGGCATTACGCGCCATATCTGGATTTTCCGCACAACCTGCAAGCAGCATTCCTGAAATAGCCAGTCCAAAAATAAGAGTTTGTTTTTTCATAAATAAATCTCCGATTTTTTGTTTAGAGAATTCGAAATAGACCTTAAAAAAGCGTTTAGCGCGGGGCATTCTATTTACAAACAATTCGTCTGTTTTTTTTATTAAGCAGCCGCGTTAATTTCCGCCCTTGCCTCTTCTATCCGTATTTTGATTTGCGCAGGAGCCGTTCCACCGATGTGATTACGGGCATTGACCGAGCCTTCCAAAGTCAGCACTTGATAAACATCTTCTTCTATTTGAGCAGACAATTCTTGGAAATCCGTAAGTTTTAGCTCTTCCAAACCGCAGTTTTTGTTAATTGCCAAAGCAACCGCTTTTCCAACTATCTCGTGGCCATCACGGAAAGCCACACCTTTACGAACTAAATAATCCGCTAAATCCGTTGCCGTTGAATAACCTTGCAGTGCCGCGCGCGCCATATTTTCCCGTCGCGGTTTTAGGTGCGGCAACATATCGGCAAAAGCACGCAAACAACCAAGCGTTGTGTCAATCGTGTCAAAGAGCGGTTCTTTATCTTCCTGATTGTCTTTGTTATAAGCAAGCGGCTGCGATTTCATCAAAGTAAGCAGCGAAAACAAGTTACCGAAAACTCTTCCCGTTTTACCGCGCACAAGTTCGGGAACATCGGGATTTTTCTTCTGCGGCATTATTGAAGAGCCCGTGCAGAAGCGGTCAGGCAAATCGATAAAAGAAAACGGTGCGCTATTCCATAAAACTAGTTCTTCCGCAATCCGTGAAAGATGCATCGCCAAAATCGCCGCTGCCGCGTTAAATTCAATTGCAAAATCACGGTCGGATACGGCATCAAGGGAATTTTTACAAACACCGTCAAAGCCAAGCAATTCGGCGGAATATTCACGATCCGTCGGATAAGTTGTTCCTGCCAAAGCTGCCGCGCCAAGCGGTGAATAGTTCAAGCGACGACGGCAATCTTGAAAACGAGAAAAATCCCGTTTCGTCATTTCATACCAAGCCAAAAGATGATGGGCAAATGAAATCGGCTGCGCGGTTTGTAGATGGGTAAAACCTGGCATTAAAGTCATAACTTCACGGTCGGCAAGCTCAACAATTCCTTTCTGCATACGCAAAATTTCTGCCGTAATGCGGTCGATTTGCGCTCGCACATAAAGACGGATATCGGTTGCAACTTGGTCATTGCGCGAACGCCCCGTATGTAGTCTTTTTCCCGCATCGCCGATAAGTGCGGTTAAGCGTTGCTCAATATTCATATGCACATCTTCAAGCGCCACCGACCATTCGAATTTACCGTTATTTATCTCCTCACGAATTTGTGCAAGTCCTTGCAAAATTGCCGCGCCGTCCGCTTCCGAGAGAATTTTCTGCTTAACTAGCATTTTGCAATGCGCTTCTGAACCAGCGATGTCTTCTAAATACATTCTTTGGTCGAAATTAACCGAGGCGGTAAATTCAGCTACAAAAGCATCGGTTGATTCAGAAAATCTACCGCCCCAAGATTGATTGGTTTTTTCCGTCATTTTTTGTTCCTTGAAATGAATAACAATGTTGTCCAAGAGTAATTTTTAAGATTTTAGGAGACCGATATGAGCGAAATTTCCGCACCAAAGCAAATAAAAATTGCCACTCGCAAAAGCAAATTAGCAATTTGGCAGAGTGAGTTCGTCGCCGAACAATTAAGAAAAATTTTGCCTGACACGGAAATTACGCTTATCGAACTTTCCACTCGCGGTGATGAAATTCTCAATCAACCGCTTGCCAAAATCGGCGGTAAAGGCTTATTCATTAAAGAATTAGAAACCGCAATTTTGGACGCACGCGCCGATATAGCCGTGCATTCAATGAAAGATGTCGCAGCGGATTTGCCAGAAGAATTCGAAATTGCCGCGATTTTGCACCGCCACGATCCCCGCGATTGCCTGCTTTCCGAAAATTTTTCTAATCTCAAAGAAATTCCAACGGGCGGCAAAATCGGCACTTGCTCACTTAGACGCAGAATGCAGCTTGCGGCTTTACGCAAAGATTTACAAATTCTCGACCTGCGCGGCAATATCAACACTCGCATTAAAAAAATGCTCGACGGTGAATTTGACGCAATTTTGCTCGCCACGGCAGGAGTAGAACGGTTAAATATTTGTGAAATCAAAGAAAAATTTGCATTTGAAGACTTTCTTCCCGCCGCAGGACAAGGTGCAATCGGAATAGAAATCGCGAAAAACTCGCCACTTTTACCGTTAATCCAAAAACTCGGCGACAAAAACACCGCAATTTGCGTGCAAGCGGAAAGAAATATCGCCAAAATTCTGAACGCCAGCTGCCAAATACCGCTTGCCGCATACGCAGAAATCTTGCCAGAAGAAAAAATGCAACTTCGCGCCAAAATCGGCTATCCCGACGGAGAAAAAATCTGCTTTTTTCAAGGCACGGCAAATGTCCGTGATTGGAAACAATTAAGCGAAGAAGCAGCAGACGAGTTAATCAAACAAGGTGCAAGAGAAATCCTTGAAAAATTAAGCAGTTAGCGGTCAAATTGGGATAACTATGCTCTGGTAAAATCCACCGCCCTCTGGGTTTTAGAAGATTTACTCAAAGCAAAAACAAGACAAAATCTTCAACGCATCTAAATCATTGAAAAAAATAAAAAAATATTCAGAAAAATTTAGATAAATCACCACACACAAAAAATTACGGAGATAACAATGAAAAAATATGTTTTAGTCATCAATTGCGGCTCTTCTAGTTTGAAATTTGCGCTCATTGAACCGAACAGCGGTGAAAGTCCGTTGAAAGGAAATGCTGAACATCTCGGTTTTAACGACGGTAAAGGAACGATTTCTCTTGCCATCGGTGAAGAAAAAATCAAAAGAGAATTAAACGAAGAATCCACTCACGACGGTGCTTTGCACGCATTAGTCGAAATTTTGAAATCACATTCAATGGACGAAGATATTTACGCCATCGGTCATCGCATCGTGCACGGTGGGGAATATTTCTCCGATGCAGTTGTCGTTGATGATGATGTCCGCGCGAAAATTGCTGAATGCTCACGACTTGCGCCTCTGCACAATCCAGCTCATATTCTCGGTATTGATGCAGCTCGGCATAATTTTCCGCATTTGCAAAATGTAGTTGTTTTTGATACGGCTTTCCATCAGCAAATCCCTGAAAAAGCCTATCTTTACGCCCTCCCCTACCGTTTTTATACCGACTATCACATTCGTAAATACGGTTTTCACGGCACTTCCTACCGTTACATTTCCACCAAACTTCCTGAAATTACGGGCAAAGAACACAACAAAGCGATTGTTTGCCATCTTGGTAACGGTGGTTCGGTTGCGGCAATTGATGGCGATCATTCGGTAGATACCACGATGGGTCTTACTCCGCTGGAAGGAATTGTGCACGGCACGCGCTGCGGCGACATCGACCCTGTCATTCACGATATTTTGACTAATCAGTTTGAAATTCCCGCCTCTGAAATTAGCAATTTACTTTGGAAACAATCAGGGCTTCTCGGACTTTCAGGAATTTCTAATCACTGCGGTGAATTGGAAGAGCTTTCGAATAACGGTAATGAAGCGGCAAAACGGGCGATTGAGGTTTATTGCTACCGTCTTGCCAAACATATTGCGGGGCAATTCGTCGCTTTGGGCGGCTGTGAGATTTTGGTATTTACTGGCGGTATCGGAGAAAAATCACGGATTATTCGCCGCCGCACGATTGAACAGCTCGGCGTTCTCGGTTTTTACCTCGATAACGACCGTAATAACGACCAAACTCTCGGCAAAACTCGCTACATTCACGCCCAAAACTCAACTCCGATTTGGATTATCCCGACCAACGAAGAACTGATGATTGCCCGTGATACAGCGCGGCTTTGCGCTTAATTTTGATGATAAAAATAGCCAGAACTTCTGGCTGTTTTTTTTCTGTTTTTTTTTTGAAAAATAATTGATAAATTTGGAGAGCAAATATGAGTAAAGCGGTTTTATGTTTGAACGCAATTCCTACTGGCTTTTCTGCCGTCTATAACCCTTTTGATGGAAAAAATATCGCTGAAATTTATTGGTCAAAACAGCTTGATAGCTTTATTGATACGGTGATTGAAGAGTATGCGGAAGTTGCGGCAAAACATCAAAACGACGCAATTGCGGTGATGGGGCTCAACCTGTGCTGCAAAACTCCATATGCCGAAGAAGTCAATACTGCACTGGTAAATGCTCTCGATGCAAGCGTGCTTTCGGTGGAAGATAAACCAGTTTCAGCTCGCTACGCGCAACATATTTACGCAGAAAAATTCCTCGGTGCGATTTATCAAGATGAACGAGCCGTGGAAATGCTCGCGGATAACGGTTTAATCGTCTATCAAGGTTTGAATGATGCGGATTTGCAAGCCAAAATCGACGGCGTTGTGAGTAAAAACATTTCTGGTGCGGCATTTCGGCAAAAAATCGTCGCTCAAGCCAAAGCTAATTTGAAACGAATTGTTCTTCCAGAAGGCGCAGAACCGCGCACTCTCAAAGCCGCAAGTTATATCGCAGAACACGATATCGCCAAATGTATTCTTCTTGCCGAAACCGCTGAAATCGAAGCAGTTTGCAAGGCGGAAAATATTTCTCTGCCGAATAAAAACATCGAAATCCTCTCGCCCTCTGCAATTGAAGATAAATACTTAAATCATCTTGTGGAACTGCGCGCGGCAAAAGGTATGACCGAAGATAAAGCCCGTGAAGCTTTGAAAGATACGGTGATGCTCGGCACAATGATGCTCGAAGCCGATGAAGCCGACGGTTTAGTTTCAGGCGCGGTGCATTCAACCGCCGACACAATGCGACCGCCGCTGCAAATCATCAAAACCGCGCCGAACGCCAAAATGGTATCGAGCTTGTTTTTTATGTGTCTGCCTGACAAAGTTATGGTTTATGCCGACTGCGCCATCGTGCCAGAACCTGATAACGATCAACTCGCCGAAATCGCAATTCAAACCGCCGACACCGCCAAAGCTTTCGGAATTGAACCAAAAGTCGCGCTGATTTCATATTCGACGGGCAATTCTGGTAGCGGTGCGCCTGTGGAAAAAGTAAAAGCGGCAGTGGCGAAGGTAAAAGAGCTCCGTCCTGATTTAACCGTCGATGGACCTCTGCAATATGACGCAGCTTGCACACCGTCGGTTGCTAAAAGTAAAGCTCCGAATTCACCAGTTGCGGGGCAAGCAAATGTTTTCGTTTTCCCAGATTTAAATACGGGCAACACGGTTTATAAGGCGGTGCAGCGCAATGCAGGCGCAATCGCGATGGGACCAGTTTTGCAGGGTATGAAAAAACCTGTCAATGATTTATCTCGTGGTGCGCTCGTCGAAGACATCATCTACACCATCGCCATTACCGCGGTGCAAGCGCAATGAGCAGCGCAAAATGGCTCGATGCGGTCAAATTTAATGCTGACGGATTAGTTTCCGTCATCGCCGTCGATTGGCAGGATAAAACCGTCTTGATGCAAGCTTTCGCTAACCGTGAAGCCTTATTGAAATCGCTGGCGCACGGTCAAATGTTCTATTACAGCCGCTCTCGGCAAAAATTGTGGAAAAAAGGCGAAGAATCGGGACATTTCCAAAATATCAAGGCGATGTATCTCGACTGCGACGGCGATTGCGTTTTAGCGGAAGTCGAGCAAGTCGGAAATATCGCTTGTCATACGGGGCATAAGTCTTGTTTTTACCGCAAACTGCACATTGCAGCAGACTTTATCGATTGGCAGGAGACGGAAAAAGCTCTGAAAAATCCCAGCGAAATTTACCGACACACGGATACGATGACCGCCAATATGCCAGCTACAAATGCAATTTCTTCGGAAGAAAACAAAGAAAACTTCGCCTCCGTTTTACATAAACTCGAAAAAATCATCGCCATTCGCAAAAAACTCGGTGATACGGAAAAAAGTTACACCGCAAAATTGCTCGGCGAAAAAATCGATAAATTGCTCAAAAAAATCGGTGAAGAAGCGACGGAAACCGTCATCGCGGCTTGCAATGGAGAAAAATCAGAGATTATTTATGAATCCTGCGATTTGCTCTATCATCTGATGGTGCTCTGGTCAAGAGAAAATATCAGCTTGACGGAGATTGAAAACGAATTAGCTCGCCGCTTCAAAATGTCAGGCTTGGAAGAAAAAGCTTCCAGAATCAACAAATAAGGATAAATTTATGGGTATCAGTCCAGCGCAACTAATCATTGTTTTACTTTTGGTTTTAATTATTTTCGGCAGCGGCAAACTCCGCTCGCTTGGCTCCGACCTCGGCGGTGCGATTAAAGGTTTCAAAAAAGAAATGGCAAGCGAAAAAGACGCTAAAGACGAGCCAGTTATCGAAAATAATGAGCAGAAATCCTAAACATCGCAACACTCTTCAATAACAATGTTCGACATCGGTTTTTGGGAATTAGTAACTATTGCGATAATCGGCGTAGTAGTTGTTGGTCCAGATAAATTGCCAGAAGTGATGCGGGGAATTTTCCGCTTTATTCATAACTTGCGAAGAATGTATCAAAACGCAAAAGCCGATATTTCCCGCGAACTTGAACTCGATGAACTACAAAAAATCGCCCGCGAAGGTAAAGATGATTTTCAAGATGCATTCGATTCTGTTGCCGAAGATGGTAAAGAATTACTCCGTGCCATCGATGAAAATCATCAAAATATTAAAAAAGAACTGCACGAGATATAGTCGTTTCAGTTCAAAATCAGACAAGGCAGCGAGCTTAAAGACTGTATCAGAATACGGCGAGGAAGCTCCCGCAGTATTATTTTGAAATGGAACGACTATAAAAGAAGAAGTCGAAAAAACTCCTAATACGGAATAATTAAATGGACAAAAAATTATTAGAAGAACAAAATCCAGAACTTGCAGCAGACCGCGAAAATGAATTGCAAGATACGGAAATGTCTTTCGTTGAACATTTAATTGAACTTCGTAGCCGTTTGATAAAAATTTTAGTATCCGTAGGTGTAATTTTTTTAGCTCTTTTACCTTTTTATCAGAAGATTTACGAGATATTTGCTTACCCTGTTCTTACTAATTTATTACCTGGTCAGCAAATGCTCGCCCATCAACCTATCGATGTTTTTTTAACCCCTATTAAGGTTTCTTTATTCATCTCTGTGCTTATTGCAATGCCGATAATTTTGCGGCAAATTTGGCTTTTTATAGCACCTGCAATGTATAAAAAAGAAAAGAAATTGATGCTTCCGTTAGTGGTTTCATCAACTTTTCTTTTTTATCTCGGAGTTTTATTCGCCTATTTTGTCATTTTGCCCTTACTCTTTGCCTTTTTATCCAAAATCGGGGCGAATATGAATGGTGTTGCTTTAATGCCTGATATTACCGCTTATTTAGGCTTGTCATTGAAGCTCTTTTTGGCTTTCGGAATAGTGTTTGAAGTGCCGATTGCAACCGTAATTTTGATTCAAAGTGGCATAGTCAAAATCTCCACTCTTACGGCAAAAAGACCATATATCATTTTGGCAGCTTTCACTATCGGAATGTTGCTCACCCCTCCTGATGTTTTTTCGCAAACTTTACTTGCCGTTCCTATGCTTTTGTTATTTGAACTGGGAATTTTGGTCGCGAAATTTTTGGAAAAAAAACGGGCTGATAACCGCTCGAATTAAAAATACAGCAATCCATATAACTGCGGCGAAGAAAAATCAAACAATAAATCGCCTATATAATTCCAAAAGAATATTTAACTGTGAGAACAAAATGCAAGATTTATTAAACAATCTCCCGAATTTAGCAAGCGGCACTATCGGTATCGAAAGAGAGACTTTACGCACAAACTCTGATGCATATTTATCGCAAACATTACACCCTGAAAGTCTCGGTAATGTTTATACCCATAAAAATATCACGATTGATTATGCAGAAAGCCTTTTAGAACTTGTAACCGATACTCATAATAATCCTGAACAGTTATATTTACAGCTACTCAATCTGCATAAATTTACTGCACAAAATATAAACGACGAATTACTTTGGCCGACAAGTATGCCCTGCATCTTGCCTGATAACCCCGAGTTAATAGAATTTGGCTATTTTGGTAAAAGTAACGGCGGCAAAATTAAGCGTCTATACCGTAGCGGACTGGCTTACCGTTACGGCAGACCGATGCAAATGATTGCGGGAATTCACTTTAATTATTCGCCTAGTGAGGAATTTTGGAATTATTTAAGTCAATACAAAGAAAAAAACTTAAATCAGGATTTCAAAAACGAAATTTATATGGCTGCGCTACGCAATATCGGTCGCACAAGTTGGCTTATTTGCTATTTATTCGGCGCATCTCCTGCTTGCGATTTTTCCTTCCAACCAGCGCAACAATTATTAACTCGACATCATAAAAGAAGTCTAATTTGGAACAATGCCTGCACTTTAAGAATGAGTCAATTAGGTTATCAAAATAAAGCTGATTTCAGCGTCGATTTTAATAACCTCGAAGCATATATTAAAGACCTAATTTATGCGGTTTTAACCCCTTCTCCAATTTATGAATATATTGGAATTCAAGCACCAGACGGTAATTATCGGCAAATTAGCACCAATATTTTGCAAATTGAAAATGAATATTACGCTTCCGCGCGTCCCAAACAAATTCCTAACAAAAATGAAGCACCAACCCTTGCATTGGCACGGCGTGGAATTTTGTATCTAGAACTGCGTCTTCCCGATTGTAATCCGTATAGTCCAACGGGAATTAGTTTGGAGCAAATTTATTTTCTTGAAACATATATGCTTTATTGTTTAATGAAAAATTCGCCAGAAATCAGACATTGCGAACAAGATGAAATTAACCGCAATAGGCTACGCACCGCTTGTTGTGGCTTATCAAAAGATTTGAAATTATCTTATCGTTGCAAAGAAAAAAGTATGAAATCTTGGGCTTTGGAAATATTAGAAGATATGCTAAAAATTGCTGCAATACTGGATAAAAATACAGATAAACAGCAATATCAAAATTCCGTAAGAGAGCAAATAAAAGCAGTTGATAGTGGCGAAGTTTTAGCCGCAAAAGTCCGTAATGATTTGGCAAATAAAGATTTTATAAATTTTGCGCAAGAATTGCAAAATAAACATCTAACGGTATTAAAATCCCCGCTTGACAGTAAAATAAAACAGGAATTAGATAATTTGCGAGATAAATCATTAGAAGATTTTGCAAAAATTGAAAAAGCCGCCGAAACTCAAATTCAATTTAGTGAATATTTAGAGCATTATTTTGATGAATTAAAAACATTTGCCAGAGAAAATTAAATAAAGAGAACAATATGCGCACAATATATTTTTTAAGAGGTCTTCCTGCTTCTGGAAAAAGCTTTTGGGTTAAAGAAAATAATCTCACTCCTTACACTATTAGTTCCGATGAAATACGCTTGATGTATGCCGCGCCAGTTATAGATAATGACGGTAATTACACTATTTCGCAAAAATATAACAAAAAAGTTTGGAAACAATTATTCAGTCTTTTAGAAGAAAAAATGGGGCGCGGAGAGTTTATCATCGTCGATGCAACTCATTATCGTGATAGTGCTTTGAGGGAATATAAAAAGCTGATAAATCATTACCGTTATCGCGCTTTTATTGTTGATTTTACTGATGTTGCATTAGAAACAATTTTAGAACGAAATCAACAACGGGAAAGTTATAAAATAGTGCCTGAAAAAACCATTTATAAAATGCACAATGTTTTACGGCAAAATAATAATGAAATATATCCGAAATTAAGTCCAAAAGATGCGCTAGAACAACTAAATAAATCTCTTATTTTCGATTTTAATCATTACGAAAAGGTTATAATTTTTGGGGATATTCACGGTTGTTTTACTCCTCTTAATCATTATTTTCAAGAAAATCCATTCTCGGAAAATAATGCTTATATTTTTCTCGGTGATTATGTCGATCGCGGAATAGAACATCATAAAACATTCGAGCTTTTGCTATCTATTTATCACTTAAAAAATGTATTAGTTTTAGAAGGTAATCACGAAAGATGGCTGCGCTTTTATGCCGAAGATGATGAGGCGAGCTTTGCCCGAATTAAATCCAAAACTTTTTTGGAAAAAACCGCGCCAGAACTTGAAAATCTAGATAAAAAGGATTTACGGCAATTTTGCCGCACGCTCGGTCAAATGGCTTATTTTTCATTTGCAGGAAAAGAATATTTCGCCTCACACGGTGGAGTTGGCTGTTTGCCGCATTTATTTATAAACACCCAGCAATATATAAACGGGGTTGGCAGCTATGAAGATACCGAAAGTTTATATGACGCTTGGGAGAAAAATACCGCCGACAATTGCGTTTTAATTCACGGACATCGTAATACCGAAAATCTCCCCGCAAAAGTCCGAAGCCGTTGTTATAACTTATGCAGTGAAATTGAATACGGAGATAGTTTAAGAGTGCTAGAAATTTCACGCAAGAGGGAAGAAATTAAGCAATATCCAAATCCTATTTATGACAAAAATTTACCGAAAAAGCCGCGAGTAATAAAGAATAATGCCATTTTAAGCGACAATGAATTACTTAATCAGCTTAATTTAAGCCCGTTAATCATTAAAAAATCTTTTGATAACGGTATTATTTCTTACAATTTTTCCCGTGATGCCTTTTATAAAAAAGAATGGAATAACTTAACTTGCCGTGCAAGAGGGGTATTTATTTTTAATGACAGGGTAGTTTGTAGAAGTTATAACAAATTTTTCAATTGGTATGAAAGAAAAGAAACTAGTGATGAGGAATTAGAGAAAAATTTGCGTTTTCCCGTCCGTGCATACAGAAAGGAAAATGGCTTTCTAGCAATGGTTTCCGTCTTTAATAATGATTTTTTAGTGTGCAGCAAATCGACTATTTCTGGCACTTTTGTCGGATATATCAATAATGCCTTGGACAGATTATCAGAAGATACTAGAAAAGCTATTTTTAACCATTGCCAGAAAAATAATGTAACATTTGTTTTTGAATGCGTTGATATTAAAAACGACCCCCATATTGTGCAATATCAAAATAATCATTTATATTTATTAGACATCGTGCAAAATGATTTTGAATTTAAGAAAATTCCCTATGAAGAGTTAATAAAAATAGCCAAAGAATGTAATTTAGAACACAAGGAATTGGAAAAAGAGTTTAAGTCTTGGAACGAACTAAACAGCTATAAAAATAAACTAGAAGAGAGCTTAAATTTACAAAATAGAGGGTGGAGTGAAGGATTTGTTTTAGAAGATAAAAACGGCTTTATGCTTAAATATAAAAATCCCAATTACCGCCTATGGAAGCAATTGCGTTCAGTGCTAGAAAGATTGCAAATGGATAAACAAATAACGGTGAATAATTTTTCACAACAGGCACAAGAGGTAATCAAACTAATGCAGAACTTAAAAGCGGAAAATAAATTAAACCGCTTAAAAATTACCGACATTCAAAATATATATTGGAATTCATAATTAAAGCATCAAAAACGGCGTTAAATTCGCCGTTTTTATTTTTACGGTAATTACTTACGGTAAATAATCCAACACAACTCCCGTAAAAATCGCCGCGCCAACCCAATTATTATGAAAAAACATCGCAAAGCATTTTTCTCGTTCTAAATTTCTGGCGTAATAAATCTCCCAAGAGAATATTAAAGCCGCGGAAACAAGTCCTAAATAAAACCAAAAACCTAAACCAGCGCAAAGTCCTGCTAAAAGCATAAAAAACAAAGTAATTGCCGCCATTAAAGCTAAAAATCTTTTTTCCCAACCTAGGCAAAAAATCGCCGAAGAGTGTAATTTCATCGGAATATCATCATCTCTATCAACTAGGGCATAAAAAGTGTCATATACAAGTGCCCAGAAAGTCCCAGCCATATAAATAAAAAATCCTGCCCAAGTTAGATGTCCTAAAATTGCCGTATGCGCAATCAAAACAGGAGCAGAAAAAGCAAGACCTAAAATAAATTGCGGCAGGGGGAAGAATCTTTTACAAAAGGGGTAAATTATTGCGATAAAAAGGCAATAAATTGCCATCAACCAAGACTGCCAATTTAAACATAAGAGTAATAAAAAACTCACAAAAAGCATAAAAATTATTGCCCAAAGAGCCTCTTTTTCACTTAAAGTTCCTGTTGCAAGAGGGCGATTTTTTGTCCGTTTAACATTACCGTCAAAATTGCGATCGGCATAATCATTTACCGCGCAACCAGCCGAACGCATCGTAAAAGTTCCAAGCAAAATAATAAAGCAAATTTTAGCAGGAGGAGTGCCATTTCCAGCAAGCCAGAGTCCCCATAAACTACTCCAAAGGAGTAACATTGAACCAACTGGTTTATCAATACGGTAAAGTGCAATATAAGCCTGCAATTTATCAACAAGTTTCATTATTTATATCCAAAAATTATTTTTTCATTTCCAAAAAATCTTTAATCGATTTCATAGGTGCATTTTCAGCAGGCATTAAAACACGGTTGTAGCTTGGCGCACGCCCTACTCTTTCGGAAAAAAACTTATGAACTTGCAGATATTGATATGACATTAAAACGATACAAGGTAGTGAAATCGTAAGTGCAAGGATATTGATTTTTTTCGTATCTAGATAATGAATTAAAAACGCACGGTAGAAAATAATTAACACAAGAGCGGAAATAAATAAAGTAGCCATTTCCGTCCATAAAAAGCCCGTATAAAAGGCAAAATAATCACCAGCTAATTCAACTAGCGATGAAATTAAGGAAAAAAATGCCGTTATTCCCAACCAAGCCATAAGAGGTGGTTTTTTATTGCTAGTTTTATTCACAACAACCAAACTATTTGCAATCCAAACTAAACCAAAAATAATCAGCAAGCAGAAAAATAGCAATTTGTAATTCGGTAAATATTGTTGAGCGGAACTCAAATAATCGTTATACATCGGATCTAATAAATACAAAATAAACCAAACCATTGCCATAAACGGTGAAGTAACCAAAAGCCAAAATACGCTTCTTTTTTTCTGGTTTGATGCAAAAGCTGATTTATTCATTTCAGTTGTTAATTGCAAGTTTTCCGCTAATTTATCCGAACGCTCTTGTTTTGTTTTTACCGCTTCTTTTTTCGCTTCCAGTTGATTTAATTTATTATTCAGATTTAAGTTGCTATTTAATTCCTTATTCGTTTTCTTTACCGTAGTATTTTTTCTTCTAGCCATATTTATTCCTCACAGTTTCTAATTAAAGTGCTATTTTTAATTGCGTTTAACTTGTTCTAATATTTTAGAAATTACCTTTTTACCCTTTTCAGTTTGTATTCCGTAAAGCTCAATTTGGATAACAAACCCCTCTTTTTTATGCGCAACAGATGCAGCTAAAAAGCGATGGTCGTCAATTGTTTCACCATTAGAGGTAAATTTTCCAGGCTGACGGCAATAAACGGTTTTGAATGCTTCTCCTGCAATTTCAGTAAATCCTTCCTTGCATTTGTAGTTATCGTAATCGCGGCGTGGTCTTGCACTGTAGCCCATTTTGAATGCTTTGTTATACACACCGTAAAAATGCGCAGTAGTTATATCCTCCAAGGGATAAACATAGGCATAACTGTATCCAATTTGTCCGACAGATGTCTCATTATTGATAAAAGTCTGACGGTCATTAAAACAACGGACTTCGGCAACGGCAATCAAATCTTCCGCATCAGGATTAGAAGAAGCGTCCCAACATTTGGTATCTTTGCTCATCGCAAGCGGCACGGTGTATTTGGCAATTTTGGTCGTTTGCCAATTTTTAGCGGCAAGCGGTTCTTTGAAATATTTATCATTGTCGGCAGAAAGCTGCTCGGCGATGCGTTTATTAACTTCATCTTGCTGAATTTTTTTATCACTAGCAAGTAATTTTTCAAGATGTTCAACAGGAACAACAAAACTAATATTGCTTCCCGCCCGCAAATATGCAACATTCACACCGATAACTTTTCCGCGGTTATTCAAAGTCGGCCCTCCTGACATACCGCTATTTAAGGAGCCAGAAAAAAGAATATGCGCCTGTGCCGATTTGCGCAAAAGACCGTTGTTTATCCCGTCGATAATCACAAAACCCAAATCGTGCGGATTACCGAGCGCAAACAAACTCTCTCCCTGCACCGATTTTTCTTCGAATTCAAATGGGGCACTTATTTTTTTATCCGCCTGCAAAATCGCCAAATCATTGACGATATCAAAATCGAGCAAGGTCAAATTGCCCTGTTCATCATTTTGGTCGATATAACTTGCACGGTGTTTTTTCTTTTGTAATACATCTGACACCACATGGTAATTTGTCGCGATTTTGTCGCCATTTGCAATCACAAATCCCGAACCGATAGCTGTTTTCTGCCCTGTTTCTTCGTTGTTAATTTGAATTTGCACCACCGAATTGCGGTAACGGGCAAAAAGTTCTTCGGCATTAAATTTCGCCGCTTCTTTCTTGGGAAATGGAAGTTTTTTTCCTGATTTAGCAAGCTGTTCTTGGATTTTATCGAGGGCTAAATCCTCTGTTTTTTCCGTATTTTTCGCCGTAACTTTTAAGTTGATTGCATCATTTTTTTCAATCGCCACGGATTGCATATTGGAAACTTTTTCCGCCCGAACTTCATCAGCTTGAATTTCAGCATTTTCTAGCTCTTGCGTTGATGCAGTAGAAATAAAAAATATAAAAATCGTAAAAAAACAAATTATTTTTTTCATATAAGCATCTCTTTATATTAAAAAAATTAAGACAAAGCAAACAGTATAGCCAAATATAGCGACACGAACTATCAGGCGGACAAACTAAAAAAATAAAGCGGAGCTGAAAATCAATCTCCGCTTTATTTTTTTTATATAAACACAACTGTTTTAAGATTATTTTTCCTCTGGCTTATCTAATTTTTTACCATCTTCGGCAGAAAAAATCAGGTTTTGTTCCTGACCATCTTTTTCTACCGTTACTGAATAGAAAGGTTTTACTGCTTTTGCAGGCGCATCTTTTTGTCTATCACCACCCATTCCACGACCTCCTCTTCCCATTCCGCCCATTTGCGCCATATAGGATATTGCAACTACTTTACCTTCTTTTTCAGCTTGGGCAATTGCATCTTTAATAGAAAATTTCGGCGCAGAAAATGGCTCTGGCTTTGGTTCTGGCATTTTTTCACCAGTTTCAGCATCAAGCAATATCATCTTGCGCTCGCCGTCATCACTAATTACCATCACACGGTAAGCATCTTTGCCGTCTTGCTTCATCAGGCGAACAAAAGTTACATTTCCCTCGCTTTGTGCTTTGTCTACCGCTTCGGATAGACTGATGGCTTGTGCTTGTGTTACAAATAATAAGCTTGTGATAATTAAGGATATTTTTTTCATAAAGATTTGTTCTCATTAAAAACCGCGAAATTACGGCGGACTAATTTTAGCGCATAAATGATAAATATTCTTAATTCCGTATTGCTAAAAACTCCGTCCGCCACCGCCGTGTGTATTTCCACTCGATGAACTATGCGTGGAACTTCCGCCGCTTCCACCACCAGAACTAGAAGATGGCAATTCTCTATAAAACACTTTGCGGTCAATAACTTCATCATCGAAAGGCATAAAGTTGTGATTTGCGGTATTTTTCCAAATAGGCGGAATATTGCGTTGTTTTAATTTATAACTCTTTTTATTTCTAAAATAAGCCAAAATCATAGCTATTAAACCTGCCAAACCGCCCCCTGCTGCATCTTCTGGACTTATAGAATTACCTGAAATATAAAATTCAAGTTTTTTTACATAAGCATTCAGTGCATCATCATATGAAGCGTTTTTTCTATACTCTTCTACAAATTTGTCAAGTAAATCACTAATTTTTATATCAGTTAAAGTTGCAATTGTATTAGTCCCCGATGTAGAAGTATGCACTTTACGCTCCCCAGTCATATCGGCAAGTGCAATTAAAATCAGGCTACCTTCAACATTTTGCCCCTGTTTGTAGTTGAGTAGTTCATCAAGATAATCATCGGCGGCATCTTTGGCTGTTTTATTAGTTGCATTTACCGTATAAATAACCGAATAGGAACCTGTTTTTTCTGAAATTTTTTCCAGTTTTGCGGACAATTTTATTTTTGTATCGGTTGATAAAAGTCCAGCATTATCAAAAACATATTCTCGACAAAAAGAATTTGCGGTAAAAATAAAAAATATTCCTACTATTGCAGTTATTTTTTTGCACCATTTAATCCAATTTACCATAACCATTGTCCTCCGCATAATGCTAAAATCAAGACAATTATTCCAAATACTGCTGAATAAGCAAAAGCTTTTTTCTGTGATAGCGGTAATTCGCCATTTGCAAGTCCAGTTTGACCGTTAATCGCAAATTGATAAGTTTTTCCCTGATAGTTGTAATTCAAAATATACGTCGGAAGTAATACATATCTCGTATCAGTAATTGCAAATTTTGAATTATCAATTTCATCGGTAAATCTTTGGCAATTTGCCGATTTCTTGATTTCGTTGATTGTAAAGATTGCCGCCTCTTTTAGTGCTTGTTTTTCCGCCTCTTCTTTATCTAAATTATGCCTCTCCGATTGAAATCCAGCAATATATGCACTCTTAAATTCAACCTGTTCGCTATCTTCAAACGGGTTTATAGAATTGATTAAATTACGGTCAATCTTGTCAAAAGATAAACTACGAATATTATTAAATTGAGATTTTCCTTGCCGTTTTATCGCTAATTTCAGCACTTCTACTTCTTCTTGATTATTCAGTCTTCTGCGGTTTTCACGAATACCTGTTGCTTGAAAATCTACTTTTGCCTCAACATCGCAATCCCAATACGGTAAATACATTCCGATAATTTTATCCTGTTGCTTCTTTACCGTAAAATCATTAGGCAATAATTTTTTACCTCTTATCCATTTTTCAAAACACTCCATCGCCTGTTTTTGCGTAATTTTGAATGGAATAATTCGATGCGGTAAAAAGCCCCCCTTTAAGCGATTTTCAATAATTACAGGACTATGGCAGTAGTAACAAAATAAAGCCGTGGTTGTATCACCACAAACTACTTCCGCACCGCAATTCGGACAATTATATTGCCGTATTTCAGAACCATCATCTATTCTATCGTCGGAATATTTACTTTTTTCTTCAATTTGCTCTTCATGTTTGGCAATAAAGGCTTCCAACTCTTCTTCGGTAGATGAGCGACCGCAATATTCACACTTAAATCCCTGAATTTGCGGGTTATAAGAAAGCGGCGCACTACAACCAGGACATTTGTAATTATCTACTGCCATTTTTCATTCCTCGATTTGAAGATTTTGAATATATTCATTCGGTTCTCCTTGCCAAGATTGACAAGAAATTTCAACGGGATTAAAGCTGTTGTCGAACTTAATATCTTCCCAAGTTGATATATTTTTTAATTCCATTGGCAATATTTTTTCCACAATAATTGAGGCATATTCTTTTGCGTTGCCGTTTTCATCTAATTCTGCACTCAAACCTCTACTCACCGTATATGAAAAGCGATTATTTATCATTCGGACGGAATTATAAGGCTTGCCATGCTTTGTTTTTCCACCTGTGCAATATCCTGATAAAAAGCAAGTTCAGGCGGTTTATTTTCATATCCAAAACTATATTCAAGCTGATTTTCAACCTGCCTTAAAGTTAAAACTTTGTTGTTTGTAGTTTTACAAGTAAATACATCTTTAATGTAATAAGCTTTAGCTTCACTGTTTGCATTATTTATCAACAGCATTTGCAGTAAAATTGCAAATAAAACGGCAACATTTTTTCTCATCTCTTCACCTTAAAAAAATAACCTGTTCCATCTCTAAAACAGGTTATTTCGCTAAAAAAACAATTACACCGCTTGACCGCAATTACCGCAAAATTTTGCCCCCTGTGGCAATTTTTCATTGCAATTTGTGCAAGTTTTTTCCGCCTCAACCTTTGTGCCGCATTCACCGCAAAATTTGGCGTTTGCTGCAAGCTCTGCTCCGCAATTTGCACATTTTGCTGCCTGCGGTTTTTGGCTACCACAAGATGAACAGAATTTACCCGTTACCGTTGCACCGCAAGTACACAACCATTGATTTTGAGCGTTTTGATTTTGTGCTGCTGGCATCGCGGACTGTGCTTGTTGCTGCTGCATTTGCGCCATATTGACTTGCGAAGCATTCTGCATAAATCCGCCTGCTGCCTGCATTCCCAAGCCCATTCCCATAAACGCGCCCATTGGACCGCCACCGCCTTCGTTTGAACCAGCATTTTCGAAACCGCGCGCAATTGAAGTTTGCACATATGTTTCGCGCAAATTCGGATCGGAAAGCATTGCCGCTTTGTTTCTTTCGTTGATGAGATTTTTGCTTTCTTCGTCGTAGGAAATACTAGAAATACCGACCGCTTGCACTTCAAAACCGCGCATTTTTTTCCAATCATCATCCAAAGTGTCCTGCATAAATTTGGACAATTCCCGACCTTTGCTCGGCAAAAACGAAATTCTTATTCCTTCCGCTGACATTTGATTTACAACTGCTTGCAGAGCTTCTAAAAATTCGTTCAAATATTGCTGATTGATGTCGTCGATATGGACTTTTGCGGTATTTCTAGGAATTGCTTCTTGGAAGAATAAAATCGGATCGGTAACCTTGATTGAATAAGTTCCGAATGTTCTTAAAAATAATTCTGAGTTATAAAATAAGTCAAAATATTGCAGAGGATTTGGCGTTCCGAATTTAATTCCTTTTATTTCCTGCAAATTGATGTAATAGACTTCTTGCTTACCTGACGGTGTGCCCGAAAACTTAAATCTATTCCAAGCATCCTTTAATGAGTCCTTAAATTGACCATTAAATATACTCGGTGCGGAATTATTAGAGACCTTGAAATATCCAGGTTCAGCTGAATAATCCACAATTTTTCCACCATCAACCAGCATCATAAATTGGTTCTGATTAACATAAATAATCGAACCGTCGGTGATTAAATCGGAAGAACCTTTGCGGTTGGTGTTGCGTTTTTCACCGCGGCGCACCTGCTCACCCTTGCACATCACAACGCCTTCTTGCATTTCGGTCGCTTCGATAACATCAAGCCATTGATCGGCAAGAGTTCCACCTATTGCACCTGCAGCAGCTGAAAGTAAGCCCATAAATATCTCCTTAAAATATAAACCAACAGAACTAATTAGATACAAAAAAACCGCCCGTTTTGAGGCGGTTTTTCAATCAATTTTTAGCGTTTTTTATTCACTTTATGAATAGCACGGTTATCCGCAGCCATTGCCGCTTCCCGCACGGCTTCGGCGAGAGTTGGGTGAGCGTGCATTGTCAGCGTTATATCTTCGCTATTGCCGTAGAAATTCATCGTCATCACCAGCTCGTGCAGGAGTTCGGAGGCGCAAGGTCCGATGATGTGCGAGCCTAAAATTTCGCCCGTTTGTGCATCGGTCAGAACTTTCACAAATCCCGCTGCCGCGTTCATCGCCTTTGCCCGACCGTTTGCCGCAAATGGAAAATCGCCTTTGTTGTAAGCAATTCCTGCCGCTTTTAATTCCTCTTCGGTTTTGCCGACCCAAGCTACTTCTGGTGCGGTGTAAATGACCGACGGAATTAAATCGTAACGGACTTCTGCGTGTTCACCAGCAAGAATTTCCGCTGCCATCACGCCTTCTTCTTCGGCTTTATGAGCAAGCATTGCGCCACGAGTGCAGTCGCCGATTGCAAATACGCTAGGTTCAGCGGTGCGGCATTGTTCATCGACTTCGATAAATCCTCTCTCACCGATTTTGACCGCTGTTCCTTCAACTAAATCTTGATTGGTATTTGGCTTGCGTCCGACGGCAACCAGCAATTTATCGAACATATAAACTTGTTTTTCGCCCGCAACTTCGACGGTTACTTCAACGCCCTGTCCTTTGTTTTCCGCTTTTTGCACTTTTGCGCCGAGTTTGATGTCGAGACCTTGTTTCTTGTAAATTTTGAGAGCTTCCGTAGCAAGTTGCTTATCCGCCATCGGTAGAAAATTTTCCAATGCTTCAAAAACTACCACTTCCGAGCCCAGTGCTTGCCAAACGCTACCCAGTTCCAAACCAATAACCCCTGCTCCGATTACGCCGAGTTTTTCAGGCACACGGTCGAATTCCAAAGCACCCGTTGAATCAACGATATTTTTACCGTCGGTGCGCGCAGGCGGAATTTCCACAGGAACAGAGCCAAATGCCAAAATTACGCCTTTTTTCGCTTGAATTGTGCTAGTTTTACCGTCAGCGGCGGTAATTTCCACCGTTTTATTTGCCCGTAATTTACCCAATCCTTCGATGCGAGTAATACCGTTTGCTTGGAATAATTGTGCGATACCGCCAGTCAATTGTCCGACAATGTTAGCTTTTCGTCCGAGCATTGTCGGCACATCGATTTTTACATCACCGACTGAAATACCGTGCTCGGAAAATTCGTGTTTTGCTTGATGAAAGCGGTGTGCGGTTTCTAATAATACCTTTGATGGAATACAACCGACATTCAAACAAGTGCCGCCGAGACTGCTTGCTTTTTCCACGCAGGCAACTTTGAAGCCCAACTGCGCTGCTCGAATTGCCGCAACATATCCACCAGGACCTGCACCGATAACTACTACATCAAATTCTTGCATAAGTTTTTCCCTAAAAAAGATAATTTAAGAAGTGATAAAAAAGCGCGCATTCTACATTGAATTCGCTTGACAGAACAGTTTTTCAGCCCAAAAGCTGCCCATCGAAAAGCATAAATATATCTTATAAATAATGATGAATAATCACATTTTACGAAGGAAAAATGTGATTATTTGCCAATTTTTCCAATGAAAAATGTAAATATTTGCCATTTTTTCCAATAAAATATTGTCGATTTTGACGATTTTTTGAAGGTATTTTTATGAAACGCTTGATTTTTCAACAACTTCTGGATTGGAAAAACAACCCAAATCGCAAACCTTTAATCATTCAAGGAGCACGGCAAGTCGGTAAAACTTGGCTGATGAAAGAATTCGGCAGGCAACATTATCAAAAGACAGCTTATATTAGTTTTACCGATAGCCCAGAAGCGGCGCAGATTTTCGACGGAAATTATGATTTAGACCGTATTTTGTTGCACTTAAAAATTTTCAGCAATACGGAAATTCAAGCCGATGACACTTTGATTGTTTTGGATGAAATTCAAGAATGCGAAAGAGCCTTGAATTCTCTGAAATTTTTTAATGAAAATGCCAAAAATTATCACATCATCGCGGCTGGCAGTTTGTTGGGAGTTGCGGTTAGAAAAAAACAATACTCTTTTCCTGTTGGACAAGTGGATTTTTTGAATTTATATCCCCTAAATTTCAAGGAATTTTTAACTGCTATCGGTGAAGAAAAATTATCCCATTTGTTGCTACATAAAGATTGGCAAAGTATAAAAATATTCCATCAAAAATATATCAATTTATTAAAACAATATATGTTTATTGGCGGTATGCCCGAAGCGGTGCAATCCTTTGTGGATTTTCAAGATTTCAATAAAGTCCGAAGCATACAAAATAATATCTTGATTGGATACAGAGAAGATTTTTCTAAATACACGGAAGCAAAAAATATTCCAAAAATAATGGCAGTTTGGAATTCATTACCTGCGCAATTGTCCAAAGAAAATAAAAAATTTACTTATCAACAAATTCAAAAAGGGGCAAGAGCAAGAGAATATGAAAACGCAATAGAGTGGTTAGTTTTAACGGGACTAGTGCATAAAATAAATCGGATTAGCAAACCAAATTTACCCTTATTGTCCTATCAAGATAATAATTTCAAGTTATATTTATTGGATACGGGATTGTTATCGGCATTGTCAATGCTCGATGCTCAAACAATTATCAACGGCGATAAAATTTTTTCGGAATTCAAAGGAGCTTTAACCGAGCAATTTGTTTTGCAAGAATTAAAAAATAATCCATATATGCCAATTACTTATTGGGCGGCAGAAAACGCAATGGCAGAAGTTGATTTTGTCATTCAATATAAGCAACAAGTTATTCCAATAGAAGTTAAATCAGCACTTAATTTAAGAGCCAAGAGCCTTGCTTCTTACCGCAGTAAATATCAGCCAGAGATTGCAATTCGCAGTTCGCTTGCCAACTTTGAAATCAACCAAGATTTGCACAATATTCCTTTATACGCTATCGGCGATATTTGCAATTAACAAAAAAAGCGAAAAGAATTTCCTCTTTTCGCTTTTTAAATTTTTCAGCTGTTTGATTATTTTACCGTATATCTTCTGCTAATAATTTCCAGCTGTTATGGTTTATTTTTACCGTTCTTTATTTGAAATTATAACGGACTCCGATATTTCCGCTCACCCCTCTTTCTTTACCGACTGAGCCTTTAAC
>JAGBJT010000061.1 GCA_017934275.1 Cardiobacteriaceae bacterium
AAATATGGTCATACAGTATTAAATTTACCGCCTTACTCCCCAGAATTAAATCCAATAGAGAAAACTTGGGCAAATCTTAAAAAATATATACGAAGTGTGATTCATAATTACAATACAATTGAAGAGGCAATAATGAGCTATCTTGTTACGAATTGACTATATATAGTCGTTCCATTTCAAAATAATACTGCGTTAGCTTCGCCTCGCCGTATTAGCCATACTGTCTTCGGCTCGCTGTCTTGTCTTATTTTGAACTGAAACGACTATAACTGAAAATAAATCGAAGAAAATCGGATTGCCCGTGCGGCACGCACAAAAAATCCGCCGTGTAAAAAACGACGGATTTGTTTTGCAAATAAATACAAATAACGGTACTTGTAGATGCAAATAAGGATTGCCAGTTGCGGCTCGCAATTAGTTTTTGTCTTTATTTACGAGAGCGTTTTTTTGTAGCCAAGGCATCATTGCGCGGAGTTTTGCACCTACTTGTTCGATTTGATGTTCGGCTAATTGGCGACGGCGAGCGGTCATCGATGGCGCACCGACTTTATATTCGCTAATGAAAGACTTTGCATATTCACCGTTTTGAATATTAGCTAGGCATTCTTGCATTGCGTAACGGCTTTCTTCGTTGATTACACGAGGACCAGTTACATATTCGCCGTATTCCGCGTTGTTGGAAATTGAGTAATTCATATTGGCGATGCCGCCTTCGTGAATTAAATCGACAATGAGTTTTAATTCGTGCAGGCATTCGAAATATGCCATTTCAGGAGCGTATCCTGCTTCAACCAGAGTTTCGAAGCCCGTTTTGATAAGTTCAACACAACCGCCGCAAAGCACTGCTTGTTCGCCGAAGAGGTCGGTTTCGGTTTCTTCTTTGAAGGTGGTTTCGATAATTCCAGCTTTGCCGCCGCCGTTAGCAACCGCATAAGCAAGCGCGATATCACGAGCTTTACCGCTTTTATCAGCTTCAATTGCAATCAAATGTGGAACGCCACCGCCAGCTTGATAAGTGCTACGAACGGTGTGTCCTGGTGCTTTTGGCGCAATCATAATTACATCTAAATCAGCCCGTGGCGTAACTTGACCGTAATGCACATTAAATCCGTGCGCAAAAGCCAAAGCCGCTCCTTGTTTCAAATCAGCTTCGATTTGACGGTATAAATCAGCGATATTTTCATCTGGCAGCAAAATCATTACTACATCAGCACCTTGCACCGCATCTTTTACTTCTTTTACCGTCAAACCAGCATTTACCGCTTTATTCCAGCTTGCACCGTTTTTGCGCAAACCTACAACTACATTCACACCGCTTTCGTGCAAATTGTTTGCGTGTGCGTGTCCTTGTGAGCCGTAACCGAGTATTGCAACCGTCTTGTTTTGTAAAACAGACATATCGGCATCTTTGTCGTAATAAACCTTCATTTGTTTCTCCAAGATTTGAGTTAAACCAAAAGTCGGACATTGTCCAACTTATTCGAAATAATTAAGGGCGAGCGGTAAAGCTTGCCCTAAAACTGTCAAAAACGCTTGATATTTGAGGGAAATTCTTATAAATCCAAGCATTTTCCTGAACCTGTAACCGCAACTCCCGTAACTCCCGTGCGAGCCATTTCACGGATTTGGCGATGGTCGAGCATATGTAAAAACGCGTCGAGTTTTCTGGGGCTGCCGCTAATTTCAATCACGATGCTAGTTGGGTGCATATCGACCACACGGGCGCGGAAAACTTCGGCAAGTTGCAGAAGGTTAGGGCGCGTTTTTTCGTCAGCCGAGACCTTAATCATCATCATATCGCGGTCGATGAGCTCGTTTTCTTCGATATGAACCAGCTTGATGACATCTATCAATTTATTGAGTTGCTTGTTGATTTGCTCCATCAACTGACGGTCGCAGAAAGTAGTGAGCGTCATTCGAGAAATTGTCGGATCTTGTGTCGGTGCGACATTCAAGCTATCAATATTGAATCCGCGAGCGGAAAATAATCCGACTACTCTTGAGAGTGCGCCCGCTTCGTTTGCCATCAAAATGGAAACGATATGCCGTTCTTTATTTTGTTCTTTGCTCATACCAGCACCATTCCTTCGTTATCGGCGGTTTGCACGCTTTGTCCCAGCATCATATCCGCCTGTCCGCCGCCAGCTGGAATCATCGGATACACATTTTCCGTCGCATCGGTGTGAATATCGACGAATAAGGTTTCATCTTTAATTTTGACGATTTCTGCAAGTTTTGCTTCTAATTCGCTTGCTTTTTCAATCCGAATACCGCGATGACCGTGCGCTTCGGCGAGTTTGACAAAATCAGGTTGCACGGGAATATCGGTAGTCGAATAGCGTTTGTCGTAGAAGAGTTCCTGCCATTGTCTAACCATTCCTAAAAAGGCATTATTTAAGCAAATAATTTTGACTGGAATCCCGAATTGTTTTGCAGTGGTGAGCTCTTGCAACATCATTTGAATTGAACCGTCGCCCGTTATGCAATAAACATCTTCATTTTTACGACCGAGTTTTGCGCCAAGTGCCGCTGGATAACCGAAGCCCATCGTTCCTAATCCGCCAGAATTTATCCAACGCCGCGGTTCGTGGAAACCAAAATATTGCGCCGCCCACATTTGATGCTGACCGACATCGGAGACGATAATCGCATTTCCGCCCGTGAGTTTGTAGAGCGTTTCGATAACTCTTTGTGGCTTGATTACCGCATCGGTTTGCTCGTAAGCCAAGCAATTTACCGCCCGCCATTCGTCGATTTGCTTCCACCAAGCGGAAATATCACTACCGTTTTCCGTTTCCGCGTCGAGCAGTTCCAGCATCGTTTTCAGCACATTTTTTACCGAACCGACAATCGGAATATCAATTTGCACCGTTTTGGCAATTGAAGATGGGTCGATATCAATGTGAATAATCTCCGCATCAGGGCAGAAACTCTCGACATTTCCCGTAACACGGTCATCAAAGCGAGCACCGATTGCAAGCAAAACATCGCAGTTGTGCATAGCCATATTCGCTTCATAAGAGCCGTGCATACCGAGCATTCCGACAAATTGACGGTCATTAGCGGGATATGCTCCAAGTCCCATCAAGGTGTTAGTTATCGGTAGTTTCATACGGCGCACCAAACTAATCAGTTCAGCGCAGGCATTGTCGGCAATCACACCGCCGCCTGAATAAACCATCGGTTTTTTGGCTTTGAGCAGGAGTTTGAGTGCTTTTTTTACTTGTCCGATATGACCTTCCACCGTCGGTTGATAAGACGGAATGCGGATTTCATCAGGATAGAAAAATGAACTCTGCGCTACGGTTACATCTTTCGGAACATCAATCAGCACTGGACCAGGTCTGCCAGAACGCGCAATGTAAAAAGCTTTTTTTACCGTTTCGGCGAGTTTTTCAATATCTTTTACCAAAAACGAATGCTTCACAATCGGACGAGTTATCCCTACCGCATCAACTTCCTGAAAAGCATCATTACCAATCAACGCGGTCGGAACTTGCGCCGAAAAAACGATTAACGGAATTGAGTCGGCGTAGGCGGTTGCTATACCAGTGATGGCATTTGTAATACCAGGACCAGAGGTAACTAGCGCAACTCCAACTCTTCCCGTTGCCCGCGCATAACCGTCAGCCATATGAATTGCCGCTTGTTCGTGGCGGACGAGAATATGTTGTAAATCAGAATTTTTATACAGTGCGTCATATATATAGAGTGCTGCACCGCCTGGATAACCGAAGATATATTCCACGCCTTCAGCACGCAAAGCTTCAACAATCATCTCGGCACCGTTGAGATTATGTTTGCGAGTAGCCATTAAATTTCCTTATAAAACAATGAGTTATAAAAAATGAACTGCCGCTTATGAGAATAAACGACAGCTGAAAAAATAATCAAGGCGATTATAAGCAATGCAATATTAGATTAGGCAAAATTAACAATTGATAATATTTGGAGAAGAGCAGCTTGCAGCTTTGTATTGCAATATTATTAAATGATAAGAAGTCGTATTTAATTTTATATTAGATAAAATATCCACTATAAAAAAGGTTAGTTTTCATATAAGCAATATTTTTAGTTAAATTTTGGGAAAAATCTATGTTAAAAAATCTCTTAAAATGAATTGTAATATTTTTATATTTAAGCCTAATTTCAAGTTTTGCAGCAGAAAATAACTATTCCGATAAAGGAATAATTACTCGTGCAGAACGCTGTCAAATTGCACAAAAAAATCTCGACCTTCTAAATAATCCGTATAAGCAAATTTACATTCGTGAAGAGGGTAATTTACGCATACTTTCTTATCGTGAAATTTTAAGGCAAAGAGATGAAAATAAAGCAATAGCAGCAAAAGTGGAAATAGAGAAGAAGGATATCCGACACTTGAAATTCAAAATTCTAAAAGTAGCACAATAAAAATTAGATACAAGGAATGAAGATGGAGCTTAAAGTTATTGAAAGTTCTAAAGCTGCTACTGGATATGATTTAACTAGAGTTTATGTGGAAAAATGGCAGTTGCAAATAGAAGCTAGTTCATTGAAAGATGAACCTAATAATAGCTTGCACATAATATTTCCAAGCAAAATAGAGCATTGTCAAGTTACTAATGAAACATATAAGACTGCACTTATCAGTAGAATAGATAAATCAATTAAAGATGGTAAATGTCAAGGTGGTAGAGGTCCGTTTTTTGAGGTTTTATCTGTTGAGGAATATAGTCATTATTTGCAAGAAGATAGTGATGAATTGTTTTTATTCATTGCGGTGCAGATATACATATTTATATATTGTTTTTTATGGATGATGTAGTAGAAGTTGCAACTTATGAGCCACCGATTTTTGTATATTAATATACGGAACAATGGTGTAAGGAAGAGTATTAGTTTTTATCTTTATAGATAAACTTAAAAGACTATTAAATTTATTGATGATATTTAATAAGGAGTAGATAATGCACATAAAAAATATTGATCATTTCGTGATTGTGGCAAGCGATGTCGCGAAGACGGTTAATTTTTACCGCGATATTTTGGGATTGGAAGTAGTTGAAAATAATGGTCGCTTTGCAATAAATATCGGGGAATATCAGAAGATAAATATTCATAGCAAAATCGGAGAATTTACGCCCTTTGCAAAAGCGGCAAATTACGGAACGGAAGATTTTTGCTTAATCGCCGAAGGGAATATTGCAAGTATCAAACAGGAAATTGAAAGCCGCGGCGGAAGAATCGAAGAGGGGATTGTGGAAAGAAACGGTCGTTTGGGAAAAATGTCGAGTATTTATTTACGCGATCCTGACGGTAATTTGGTGGAAATCGCGGTTTATAGTCGTTCCATTTCAAAATAATACTGCGTTAGTTTCGCCTCGCCGTATTCTAGATACTGTCTTCGGCTCGCTGCCTTGTCTTATTTTGAACTGAAACGACTATATTAAATTGAATTAGTGTCATTTTGATATGAAAAAATCAACTCAAAATGACGGTTTTTTTTATCGAAATTTATTGAATCAAGACGAACGAACTGCGGAAATAAACGGAATTGCAGCGAGATATTCACGGGCTTTTGTTTCTGGAAAATCCTGCAAAATTGCGGCAGCTTTTTCAGCAATTTCTAGTGCTTTTTGCTGTGAATATTCCAAAGCATCGGTTTTTGCTAGCAGTTGTAATACTTCTGCAATATCTTCCCGTTTTCCATCTTTGATGATGTTGTAAAGCCGTTCTTTGTCTGTATTTTGTAATACAGAAAGGGCGCGGATTAACGGTAAGGTTGGTTTTCCTTCGGCTAAATCATCGCCCAGAGATTTACCGATTTTTTCCGCATCGCCCGTGTAATCCAAAACATCGTCGGCAATTTGAAACGCCATTCCTAAAAGTTTGCCGTATTCGGTTAATTTTTCGATTTGCTCTGAACTTGCACCAGCTAGCACCGCGCCATTACGGCAGGCGGCGGAAAATAAAACTGCGGTTTTGAGTTCGATAACGCGGTAGTAGCGTTCTTCGTTAATGTCGGGATTGTGCGTATGTTCAAGCTGCATAATTTCGCCCGCCGCGATGAGATTTGTCGCATTTGCCATTGTTTGTAGCACTTCTGTATTAGCAATTCTGACCATCATCTGAAAAGCGCGGGTGTAAAAATAATCGCCAACCAACACGGCAGCGGCATTAGAAAATGCGGCATTTACGCTATCACGACCGCGGCGTTTGTCGGACTCATCGACCACATCGTCGTGCAAAAGTGTTGCGGTGTGGATAAATTCCACCAATGCTGCGGCGATGTGAATATTTTCCTCGTGGCAATTAAAAAGTCCTGCGGAAAGCAAAGTCAGCATCGGGCGAAATTTTTTTCCGCCGCTGGATACCGCATATTCCATTACCACTTCCGCGAGCGGAACTTCGCTAGTCATTTCGTTTTTGATTTTTTGATTTACGGCTTGAAGGTCAGAGGATAAAAATTCACGAATTTCTTGCATTGATGGAAGATTTTGCATTCTAATTATTCCTTAATAAGTATATTTAATCTCTATAAAACAAACTTAAAAAGCGGTTAAATAAACCGCTTTTATTGGAGGAAGTAATAGGAAGAGTGAAAAAAATCAGTCGGTTTTTTCTAGCACAAAAGCTTTGGGATTTTTGGCAGGAAGTGATTTTCCGCTAGGTTCGACTAGTTGGAGGAAATCTCTACCGACGGCAAATGTGCGTGATTGTCCGTCAGCTGTTAGTTGAATGTGTGCGTTATCAATCCAAGAAAAACGCCCCTCGGATTTTTTATCTTTATCTTCACGACCGAGTTCGCGAGTGCGTAAGGTGTAAGTCATATCAGCATTTAACTTCAAAGCGGTGGCGATGCCTTCACAATTCGAGCAGGGGAAAATTCCTTGATATAAACCTTGCCAAGTAAGCGAGTTTTTGGCGTTATCAACTTTGCGATAAACCGCATCTGGCGATTTTTTGTTGGCGTTTTTGGTATCAGGAGATTTATCGCTAGAACAAGCGGTTAGATAAAACAAAAGCGTAATCGATAAGACTTTTAACAAGCGTTGGCACATAAAAAATCCTTGGAAATTATTTTTAATACGAATACGGTTTATTTTATAAGCCAAGAGGGCAGAATTTTTGCAAATAGGCGGTGGATATAATCAGCAGCGATTTTTTTTATCAATTTTTCATCAATTTTCGATTTTTATAAAAAAATAAAAAAATATGCGATTAACCGCCATTCGTTTGTCAGGATTTAAATCTTTTGCTGATAACACAATGTTTCCCGTCGATGCCGCCGTTACAGGAATTATCGGACCTAACGGTTGCGGTAAATCGAACATTATCGACGCGGTGCGCTGGGTGCTCGGCGAAAGTTCGGCTAAACATTTGCGCGGACAAAATATTTCCGATGTAATTTTTGGCGGTTCGAAAAACCGTAAAGCGGTGGGGCAGGCGACGGTAGAGCTGAATTTTGACAATGCTGATGGCACGGCAAACGGTGAATTCGGGCAGTATGCGGAAATTGTTGTGCAGCGCAAAGTTACTTCTGACGGGCAATCGCAATATTCCATCAATAAACAAAAATGCCGCCGTAAAGATGTAGTGGAATTGTTGCAGGGAACGGGAATTGGTGCGCGAAGTTATGCGGTTATCGAACAGGGAATGGTTAGCCGTATCGTGGAATCCAAGCCCGAAGAACTTAGAGTTTTTATCGAAGAATCCGCAGGAATTGGGCTTTACAAAACCCGCCGCCGCGAAAGCGAACTCAAAATGCAAGAGGCAAAGGAATTGCTCGGACGCAATCTCGAACGCCTAAATGAACTGGAAAAATCCCGTAATCGTCTCGCGCAAGAAGCCGAAACCGCTCGCATTTACCGTGAATTTCAAAGTGAATATGAGGCACTCTCGCAACGACTGTTGAGTTGGCAAATCTGGAATTTGCGCGAAAGAATGGAAAAAAGCACGGCTGATTTTCAAGCCGAAGAAGAAGCACTAGCGGATGCAATTGTCAATTTGCAAAAAGCAGAAACTGCTCGCGACGAAGCCGATAAAGCCTTGCAGAAAAGCGAATTAGAGCTAAATCAGGCGGAAATATCCTTGCACGAAGCAGAAAAAATTGCCCGTGAAAGCGAAAACGCGCTTATCCGCCGTCGCGACCGTGCCGCACACAGCGAAGTAATTATTAAAACCACCCAGGAGCGCATCGAACGCTATCAATCGCAAATTCAGGAAGATGAACGGCAAATCCTGTTGTGGCAAGAAGAAATCGAGGCAAAATCGGAAGAACTCGCGCTTGTAGAAGAAGAAAATTTCATTCTGGAAGAGGAAGTCTCCGCCGACGAACAAGCTTTTCACGAAAAAAATACCGAATTACAGGCGCAGGAACAATCACGCGCAGAACGGGAAAAACGCCGCGCCCGTGCCGAAAAAATATTTGCCGAAAATCAAAACCGCTGCAAGGCAATCGAAGAGCGAATTGCAAGTCTGGAAGCAGAAATTACGGAACTCGCTAGCAAAACGGAAGAGGAAAATCTCGCCTGCGAAGAACTCAATCTCAATGCGGAAAATCTGGCAGTTGAGCTTGCCGAAATCGAAGAAATTGCCGAGCAGTCGCGGGAAACTCTTGCGTTGTTCGAAGAAAAAGCCAAAACCGCGAGCAGAAATTTTCAAGAAGCTGACCGCGAAATTACCGTTTTATCAACTCGCCTGCGCGCTATCGATGATTTTCTACCCGAAATCAAAGACGAAAGCGCGGAAAATCAAAATATCGCGGCAGCTCCTAAAACCGCTCTACCGCTTTATCAATTGTTGAATGTCGCGCCTGATTGGCAGGAAGCGTTGGAAAAATTTCTCGCCCCACATTTCAATATTTGCGTGGTGGAAGCGGAATTTGATGCGACGGAAAATAAATTGCCATTTGCGCGGTTTTTATTAGATAAGCGCGAAAACGCCGCACCAGAAAAATGGCAGGAAATTGTGCAAACTCGCGCCGATATTTCCGCCTTGCTTGGAAATTTGCAGCCACTTAATAAAAAAGATTACGAAATAAGTCCGCAGGAATTTGCCGCAATTATTCAAGGCAGGGAATTATTTTTAACCCAAGACGCATCAATTCTCGGGCAAGGTGCATATTTACGCGCAAGCAATGGCGGAGAAAATTTAGGATTAGCCGCAAAACAAGCCGAAAAAGAAGAAATCGCAGCAAAAATCAATGCAGCAGAAGAAAAAATAAAAAATATTGAAGCGGAAAAAAAACAAGCAGAAGAATTATTAAAACAAGCAAAAATCGAAAATAAAAATATCGAAGAAAAATTAAAAAATATCCGTAAAAACGAACAAGAGGCACAGCAAAAAGCCAAAATAGCCGCAGAAAAAATATCGGCTAGTAGAAAAATTTTAGGTAAAGAGCAGGGAAATTTAACGAACTTAAAACAGGATTTAGTTATAAATCAGGAGCAATTACAGAACGCCGAAATTGAACTTAATTCTGCCGAAGAGGAAATTGAAAATGTCGCATCTTTGGAAACCTTAACCGCAAATGTTGCAGAATTAAAAAGTAATCTACACAAGAAAAAAGAAGAAAAAGTAAGCGTAAATCAAAAATATCAGCAACTTAAAGATGAGATTCAAGCTTTAACTAGCAATATTTCAGGACAAAATACCGCACAAAGCCGCTTAATGACGGAAATTCAAAATCACAATAAACAAATCAAAGAATTGCAAGATGAACTTTTGGCATTGCAAGACGAAATCGGTGAAAATCAAGCCTCTCATCACGATAATCTTGCGGTTTTAGCTGAACTAGAACAAGCATTCGATGTAAAAAAACAAGCAAATTACCAGGCAAAACATATTCAAAAACAACGCAGCGAAGAATATCTGCAAGCCGAAAATAAAAGAAATTTAGCCGAAGCAGAATTAAATCACCGACAAGAAACAGGGGAAAATTTAGCCAAGCAATTAGCGGCAAAAGAGGAGGAATTAGCAGAGCAAAATAGGTCGTTAATAAAATTCCAAGATGGTGAAAAAGTAGATGAAACAGCGGTAAATAAAAGAATAAAAGAATTGAAACAAGCAATGGAAAAATTAGGTGCGGTTAATTTTGCCGCTATTGAAAGTTTTAATGAAATTGACCGTGAATTCGCCGAATTATCCGTGCATTGCAGCGATTTAGAACAAACCTTAAAACTATTGCAAGAAGCCGTTGCCGAACTTGATGAAGAAACTAAAAAGAGATTAAACGAAACTTTTAATGCGGTAGCCAAAAATTTCAGTGAATTTTTTCCAATTTTATTCCGCGGAGGGGAGGGAAAATTAGAATGGACAGAGCAAGATATTTTGCAAGCAGGGTTAAAAATTAGCGTGCGACCCCCTGGAAAAAAAGTGAAAAATTTAAGCGTGCTTTCAGGTGGTGAAAAAGCTTTAACCGCGGTTGCTCTGGTATTTTCATTTTTTAAGCTTAATCCCGCACCGTTTTGCTTGCTAGATGAAATCGATGCACCACTTGATGATGCAAATGTCGGTAGATTGTGCGACCTTCTACGCGAAATGGCGAAAAAAACGCAGTTTATAATGATTACTCACCATAAAAAATCGATGCAATCCTGCGATCGCTTAATCGGTGTAACAATGAGCGAACCAGGGGTTTCAAGGCTAGTTTCAGTAAAATTTGAATAAGTTATGCAGGTTTTAAGTGAAGTAAAAATATGAAAACAAGTTTATTTTTTATGTGTGATTTTTGTAAAAAAGATATAAATCGGTTGTTTTTAAGTTAAAAATCTATTCAAAAACAAATAAAAAGGAATAAAAATATGGCGCAAAGAGGCGTAAATAAAGTAATACTTTTGGGAAATGTGGGATTGGATCCAGATTGTCGGAGTATGAGTAATGGCGAAATGTTTGCTAATTTTTCAATGGCAACTTCTGAAACTTGGCGTGATAAACAAACAGGCGAAGAAAAAGAAAGAACTGAATGGCATAGATGCGTTTGTTACCGTGGATTAGCTGGAATAGTGCAACAATATGTGCATAAGGGTAGCAAAATTTTTGTTGAAGGGCGGTTGCAAACTCGTAAATGGCAAGATAACAATACAGGGCAAGATAGATATATCACGGAAATAGTTGTCGATAACCTGCAATTATTAGATTCGCGCAATCAAAACGGTAGTGCTCCGTTCAATAATCAAATGCAGCAGGGGCAAGGTTTTGCAGGGCAGGCTTTTCCACAGCAAAATAATGCTTTTCAACAAGGCACTTATGCAGATAGAAGAGCTAATAATCAGCAATACGGTGCGGCTTTTGGTGGCGGAAATTATCAGCAGCAAGCAGCGCAAAATCCGTATCCGCAAAATAATCAAGCGGGCGGTTTTCCAAATCAAGCAGGAAATCAAGCGAATAAAGACCCTGACAGCGGAGTTGGCGGAACGAATAATTTTCAAGATGATGATATTCCGTTCTGATTATTAAACTAATCAAATGCGGCAAATTAAAGCCGCATTTTTTATATTTTTTTGTCAAAATACAGGCTTGATAATTTATAAATATTTATTTCTAATTATTGTGATTGTTGCGATAAAGTTAGTTTAGAGGAACTCCAAAATGACAGAAAAATCGATTGTTCTCCTCAATGAAAATGAAGCGGTTTTTAATAGATTTCAAAAAACTTTCGGTAATGAATATAAAGTTCATTGGGGAAAGGATTTAAATACAACTATTGATATTCTTTTGCAGTTACCTGTTGGGGTTGTTGTTTGCGATGCAAGATTTCATAATCAGGAAATTTATCCCGTGGTTTTGTCGTTAAAAATGATGCACCCTGAATTGGTGATTATTGTAGTCTCTCAAGGTGATGATAAGCAAGCGATTGCTGAACTAGAACAAAAGCAGGAAATCTTTGCTGCACTACATCGTCCCGTAACTAAAAAGCGAGTGCAAGAAATTCTAGAAGATGCTTTTGTGCATTATGAGAGAAATATTGCCAATTAATACTGTTATTGAAATATTTTTACACTGTTGATTAAAAATAACTTCCTTCTTGTGGAAGTTATTTTTATTTATGGAACTTAAATTATGAATACTGAACCGCATTTATTTATCGATTCGCAAGCTAATGCTCTTGGGGTTTTAATTGGGAGATTTCAGCCTTTTCATTTAGGGCATTTAGAACTTGTGCGAGCGGCTTTATCTACGGTTGATAGACTACTTATTTTAATCGGTTCAGGGAATACTCCGCGAACGATAAAAAATCCTTTTACTTTCGTCGAACGCGTGGAAATGATTGAACAAACGCTAAACGAAAATGAATTAAACCGTGTGTTTTTTGCTTCTATTCCCGATTATCCCTACGACGATGCAGCTTGGTGTTTGGCGGTAGAGACGCAAGTAGCAAAAATCAAGCAGGCTAGTGATTTAGAGCATATGCCGACGGTTTTAATCGGGCACGAGAAAGATGAATCGTCTTATTACTTAAAACTTTTTCCGAATTGGAAGCGGATTGAATTTGCGGATTTTGGCGGTTATTCGGCGACACCTTTGCGGGATAAATATTTGCGGGAAGGGGAAATTTCCACCGATTTTCCGAATGAAGTGCGGGAATATTTGGCGGCTTTTAAGTATTCCGATGTTTATCAAAATTTAGTTGCCGAACGCAAGCAAATTGATAAGGAAAAAGATGCTTGGAAAAATGCACCGTATCCGCCGATTTTTGTAACGGTTGATGCGCTTGTGCTTCACAAAAATGAAATACTTTTAATCGAAAGAGGTCGCTGTCCTGGTAAAGGTTTATGGGCTTTGCCAGGCGGTTTTTTAGAAGAAAAAGAAACGATGCTCACCAGTTGTCTGCGGGAATTATCCGAAGAAACGGGAATATCCTGCACGCAAGCGGTTTGGGAGAAGTTTTTGCGCAAACAGCAAATTTTTGAAGCTTACGGTAGAAGTTTTCGCGGTCGAGTTATCACGCAAGTATTTTTATTTGAATTGCCTGCCGATTGTCCGCGTCCGAGTATTTGTGCAGGTGATGATGCGGCGTATAGTTTTTGGACAAAAATTGATGACTTAAAAGCGGAGAAATTTTTTGATGATCATTTCCATATTGTTCGGGAAATGCTAAAAGATATCAGGCAATAAGATACTTAAAATATAAATGCAAAGGAAATAAAAAATATGCTTCTTAGCCGTGAAAAAATCACTAATTTGGTGCAAAGTTTCTTGTTTCGTAACGGAATTTTGGCGTTAATTGTCATAAATTCCATCACTATTGGGATTGAAACTCTGCATATTACGGGTTGGTTAAAAACTGCATTGTTTTATTTTGATATCTTCGCGGTAATTATTTACACTCTTGAAGCGGTTTTTAAGATATATGCATACCGTTCTGGTTATTTTAAGAAAGCTTGGAATTTATTTGATTTTCTAATTTTAATTCTCTGCCTAATTCCGACGAGCTTAATTCCGTTTCCCGTGCAAGTTGCGCGGGTGCTGCGGGTTTTACGGGTATTCCGTGTATTTCGTTTAATTTCTCATTTCAAACAGATGCGGATAGTGATTGAAGCCATTGCCCGTGCGATTCCTGGTGTGTTTTGGACGGCTTTACTGTTATTCATTATTTATTATGTCTTTGCGGTTATCGGAACAGTGATGGTCGGGGAAAAATATCCTGATTGGTTCGGTAATCTGGCGAAAAGTTTTTATACGCTATTTCAAGTGATGACCTTGGAAAGTTGGTCGATGGGAATTGCCCGCCCCGTAATGGAAGAATTTCCTTGGTCTTGGGCTTATTTTGTGCCTTTTGTGCTGATTTCTTCATTTATTGTGGTGAATGTTGTAGTTGGAATTGTGTTGGATACGATTAGCCAAACAAGGTCGGAAGTTGATAAGGAAGAGATTAAAGAAAAAACGCTGGAAGATAAAAACACGGCTTTGCAAAAAGAAATATCCGCATTAAAAGAACATTTGGAAAGAATAGAGGCTTTAATTGCGGATAAAAAATAATCCGTATGGAATTATTATTTATCTTGATGTCTAATTGTAACGATAAATCAAAAGTTATTTTTCAAGGGGATTTATGAAAAACTGGATTATTAGTCCGAGCGAAGAAATTTCTGGCGATGTGCAAGTTGCACGAGATAAGTCAATTTCACATCGCGCGGTGATGCTTGCGGCTCTTTCTGACGGTTGCTGTGAAATTTCGAATTTTTTAGACGGTGAAGATTGTCTTGCAACTTTGGCTGCATTTTCCGCGATGGGAATTCAATACGAACGAGCGGGCAGTGATTTGAAAATTTACGGTAAAGGTTTGCGGGGATTAACCGCTCCGTCCTCTGCGCTAGATTTCGGCAACAGCGGTACGGGAATGCGCTTGATGATGGGAGTTTTGGCGGGGCAGAAATTTAATTCGACGCTCATCGGTGATAGTTCTTTGATGAAACGCCCGATGCGACGGGTAAGCGAGCCGCTAACCTTGATGGGAGCGCAAATTCTGACGACGGAAAAAGGTACCGCGCCTGTGCAAATTACGGGGTCAAATTTGACGGCAATTGATTTTTCTCTTCCTGTTGCGAGTGCGCAACTTAAATCGGCTTTGATGTTTGCCGCGCTGTATGCCGATGGCACAACGACTATCCGTGAAAGTCTGGGAATTAGCCGCGACCATAGCGAGCGAATGTTTTCTGCCTTTGCGTTGGATATCGTCGAAGAAAACACGGCGGACGGAAAAATTATCAAGGTTACAGGCGGAAAAAATCCCCAAGCTTGTGATGTGGCAGTGCCTGGGGATATTTCATCGGCAGCGTTTTTTATCGTGGCGGGGCTTATCGCTAAATCGGGAAAAATTGTTCTGCGTGAGGTCGGCATAAATCCGACACGGGCGGCGGTAATCGATATTCTCAAAATGATGGGCGGACGGATTGAGCTTAAAAATATCCGTAACCGTGCGGGCGAGGATGTCGCTGATATCGAAGTTTTACCGTCCGAGCTGCACGGTATCGATATTCCTGCCAAATTTGTGCCGATTGCAATTGATGAATTTCCGATTTTGTTTATTGCTGCAAGCTGTGCATCAGGCGTTACTACGGCGGAAAAAATCGGCGAACTGCGAGTTAAAGAAAGCGACCGTCTTGGTTTGATGGAAGAGAATTTACGGCGTTTGGGAATCGAATGCGAAGCTGGCTTGGAGACGATGAAAATTGTCGGTAAAGCGGGAAATGACGGTGATTTCACGGTATTTCGCGGCGGTGAAATCGAAACCTGCGGCGATCACCGTATCGCGATGAGTTTTGCGGTTGCATCACTACGGGCAGCAACGGAAATAAAAATTATCGATTGCGAAAATGTCGCGACATCTTTCCCGAATTTCCTAGAAATCGCAGAAAAAACTGGGCTCAAAATCAGAGAAATTACTGAATATAGTCGTTCCATTTCAAAATAATACTGCGTTAGCTTCGCCTCGCCGTATTCTAGATACTGTCTTCGGCTCGCTGCCTTGTCTTATTTTGAACTGAAACGACTATAACAAAAAAACTGTCGCGGTAAAACAGAGATTGGAAATACTTTTAAGGAGATAAAAAAATGCGCACCATCATCACTTTGGACGGTCCTGGCGGAGTAGGGAAGGGGACGGTCGCAAAACTGCTCGCGGAAAAATATAACTTGCAACATTTAGATTCAGGCGCGGTTTATCGGCTCTGCGCTTTGCATCTGCAAGATTGCCTGCTCTTTGATGCCAGCGAATTAGAACAAGTCGCAGAAGTTTTCAAAATGAAGTTTGAATTCAAAAACGGTAAGTTTTTTAGTGCGGGAGTGGAAATTCCCGAAGAAAGATTACGAAGCGAATTTACCGCCCAAGCCGCATCGCAAATTGCCGTAAAACCGAAAATCCGCGCCGCTCTGTTGCAATGGCAAAGAAATTATGGCGGTGAGGAAAATTTAGTCGCCGACGGTCGCGATATGGGAACGGTGGTTTTTCCAGATGCACAATTGAAATTTTTCCTCGATGCTGATGCCAAAATTCGGGCAAAAAGACGCTTCGAACAGTTGAAAAAACAAGGGGAAAATGTTAGTCTAGCCGCCCTCGAACGGGAAATTTCCGAACGGGATAAACGAGATCGCAATCGTGAAACTGCCCCTCTTAAACCAGCGGCTGATGCGGTTGTGATTGATACCACCGAGTTATCGGTAAAAGCAGTGCTTGACAAAGTTGTAGAACGATGTCAAGTTTTTTTTAATTAGTTATTTTTTTACACATTCTTTATGTCTGAAACATTTGCAGAACTTTTTGAAAAAAGTGTCGAACAAACTGAACTCAAACCAGGAACTTTGATTAAAGCGGAAGTTGTTGAAATCGGTAAAGATTTCGTAGTTTTGAACGCTGGTCTTAAATCAGAAGGTCTTGTCCCAACCGCACAATTCACCAACGATAAAGGCGAAATTACCATTAATATTGGTGATGAAGTCGAAGTCGCTTTGGAAACAATCGAAGACGGTCAAGGTGCAACTCAACTTTCTCACGAGAAAGCACAAAAAATCCGCGCTTGGGAAGTATTGGAGAAAAAATTCCAAGACGGAGAAATTCTCAAAGGTATCGTGTCTAGCCGTGTTAAAGGTGGATTTACCATCGATGTTGAAAATGTAAAAGCATTTTTGCCTGGCTCTTTGGTGGATATTCGTCCTGTTAAGGAAACGAATTTGATTGAAGGTAAGGAAATTGATTTCAAAATCATCAAACTCGACCAAAAACGCAACAATATCGTGGTTTCTCGCCGTGCCGTGCTTGAAAAAGAATACCGTGAAGAACGCGAAGAAATTCTGAACAATTTACAAGAAGGCGATGTGGTTAAAGCTACTGTTAAAAGCCTCACCGATTACGGTGCATTCTTGGATTTGGGCGGCGTAGATGGCTTGTTGCACATTACCGATATGGCGTGGAAACGAGTTAAATATCCGTCAGAAGTAGTTGAAGTTGGACAGGAATTAGAAGTAAAAGTTCTTAAATTCGACCGTGAAAAAGTTCGGGTTTCTTTGGGATTAAAACAACTTACTTCCGACCCTTGGGGCGATTTACTACAACGCTATCCGAAAGATGCCAAATTTTCAGGGAAAGTTTCAAATATTGCTGAATACGGTGCTTTCGTTGAAATTGAAGACGGTGTTGAGGGATTGGTTCATGTTTCTGAAATGGACTGGACTAATAGGAATGTAAATCCGCGTAAATTTGTTTCTATCGGTCAAGAAGTTGAAGTGGTAATTTTGGAAATCGACCCAGAACGCCGCCGTATCTCTCTCGGTATGAAACAATGCAAACCAAATCCTTGGAAAGAATTTGATTCTGCTCACGCAAAAGGCGACCGCATTTCTGGTCAAATTAAATCAATTACCGATTTCGGCATTTTCGTTGGTTTAGAAGGCGGAATTGACGGATTAGTGCATTTGTCGGATTTATCTTGGAATGAAAACGGTGAAGAAGCTGTTCGTAATTACAAAAAAGGCGACGAAGTTGAAACCGTTATTTTGGGAATTGATGCTGAAAGAGAAAGAATTTCACTCGGTATCAAGCAGCTTTTACAAGAATATTCTCGCGGTTCAATTGTTACTGGTGAAGTAATTGAGGTTGAAGCAAGCAAGGCTATTGTTAAACTTGCTGAAAACATCAATGCACAGTTGAAAGTTTCTGAATTTTCGGTAGAAAAAGTTGATGATTTAACTCAAAAATTAAGCGTAGGCGATAAAGTTGAGGCGAAAATCACCAACATTGACCGTAAAAATAAATCTATCAATCTTTCAATCCGCGCCAAAGATGCGGAAGAAGAAAAAGCGGTTATTCAGGATTACAGCCGTAAAGACAGTCAAGGAACTTCTTTGGGCGATATCTTCAAAGAGTTGAAAAAATCGGAAGATTAATTTGGATAATTGCAATGAAAAAACAGGCGGTAAAATCAATCGCCTGTTTTTTTTTTTTTTTGAGATGGTGAAATATGACCAAAGTGGAATTGATTAAAAGAGTTGCGCTATTAAATCCTCACTTAAAGGCGCAGGTGGTATCGTCGGTAGTGAATGCAATTCTTGATGATATATGCGAGAAATTAGAAGCTGGCGAGCGAATTGAAATCCGTAGTTTTGGTAGTTTTTCGATTCATATGCACAAAGCCCGTAAAGGTAGAAATCCCAAGACTGGTGTTTGGGTTGATGTGGCTGAAAAATCAGTGCCATATTTCCGACCTGGAACTAATCTGCGTAAAAGAATTGCACAAAGTGTAGAAGCACTTATTAGCTAGCAACTGAAATTTAACCTGTTTGATGAAAAAATTAACGCCGTTATGGCGTTTTTTTATTACTGTAAGAGAATTTTTATCATTTTTTAGCAATTTTTTGTTAAATATCTCTTTTATGTTTATTTTTTCTATCTTTGATGGTTTTTTGCCAATACTGTTTGAATAAAAAACGGCGGAAAATATAGTTGTTCCATTTCAAAATAATACTGCGTTAGCTTCGCCTCGCCGTATTCTAGATACTGTCTTCGGCTCGCTGCCTTGTCTTATTTTGAACTGAAACGACTATAACATTCCGCCGTTTTTCTGTTGTGGTTATTCAAGTTGATTATATTTACTTATTAGCGTTAATAAATCATTGCCAATTGCAGATACATTTGGCTGATCGCGCAAAATATAACTATAACTTGGTGTATATAAATTAGGGGATAAAAAATGCCTCATATTGCATAATTGTTGCCTAATTGTTATCAAAATATTAACGGTTCTAATATCATTTTTATTACCTGAATTGCCAGAAATTAAAGCTTCAACAATTTCATTGTTTATATTATTTATGCAATATTCAAGCAATTTCTTTACATCTGTCTGATTTTCCATACAGTGCCTATTTTGGTTTTGATAGATTGTTTTTTGGGTCAGGAACCCATATTTGTTGTGCCCCGCCAATATATTGCGAGCCAAAATTAGGCTGTGGTGCAGCTGTTCCGCGAATTATTTTTGTTCATTCATTTATCTGCCATTGCGCAAAATTATCCATTCCATTCCATTCATACGGCAAGGCTAAATTAGCACGGTTTGTTTGATTTGTAAAAGTCTCAAATAAATATGAACCAGATGGATATGCTTTTGTATTGTCATAAAATCTAATACCATAACTTTGAGTATTTGCCGTATCAAGATGTATGGTTTCAATATTAAAGGAGTTAATAATTTGACTACGATATTCTTTTGGAATATTTAACTCTTGCAGATATTGAGAGGCTTCTTTAACTCCTACATATGGATCTGGTAATTCATTGAGTATTGTATTCTCAACCTTCCCAGCAGTTTTTCCTACCTCTCCCGCAAGATTATCTGCACTCTTTTGAACAGTTTTTTCTACTGTTCCTAGTGTTTTTGCAGTGCCTACACCGCCGATAACATAGCTTGCGGTATCGGTTGCAGGTTTGCCGTAAATTGCCCCCTTGCATATATAATCATCACCGCAAGCAGCTGCATTTGCCTTAATATCTTCTATTTTATCAGAAATTTTTGCACTGATGGCATTTAAATTTTCTACTGTTCCGTCATAAAAATAGTCAATCTTATCGTCGGATTTATAAAGTCCATATGAACTTTCGCCAACAGCCCAAAGCCCTTCGGCAAGCGTATTTCCA
>JAGBJT010000062.1 GCA_017934275.1 Cardiobacteriaceae bacterium
AGTATCATTAGTCGCGGCTTTACAAGATGATAAAATAATCGCTCCAATGAATTATAAAGGCACGATGACAAGTGAATTTTTCGAAAAATGGTTTGTCGAATTCTTGATGAAAGAACTAAAACCAAATTCAGTAATTATTCTTGATAACGCATCGTTTCATAAAATCGAAAAATTGCGCGAATACGCGAAAAAATATGGTCATATAGTATTGAATTTACCGCCTTATTCCCCAGAATTAAATCCAATAGAGAAAACTTGGGCAAATCTTAAAAAATACATACGAAGCGTTATTCATAATTACAATACAATTGAAGAGGCAATAATGAGCTATTTTGTTGCGAATTGACTATATCCCTGCCAGAGCAGATGGAACATATTTTTCATACAACAACTTCGATACCCCCAATCCTGGAATGCTACAAATTCCTCACGACGGTGCAATTAAGGGAACTTTTGATACCTTACAGGTTATAGATGATGTGTATATTCCAAACGGAAAATGGAATACAGCTGACTATCCTGAACCTATAACCAAAGATTATCCCAAATATGGTCCAGGTGGTGCTACACAAGCTATTACTCATAAAGAAATCAAACTTGATAGTCTAGAAGATTTACGCAACAATAAAAGAGGTAAAAAAATGACGGATATAAACACAGAATATTACACACAAGAAGAAATCTCTTGGTGTAAAGAAATACTCCTCAAAATTGTTGGTAAAGATAACATCATCGACATAAATTTAGCTATCAATCAAGTGCTTGGATTGGTATATGCCAAAGGTGGAGGGGGAAAACAGGAAATATATTCATATGTAGAAACAATGTATGAATATAAAGACCCAAGAATTTTTGGTAAGAAAATATCAAACTAATAAAAACGGCGGAATTTTTTCCGCCGTTTTTTTATTTTTGGGCACATCTATTTTTGGGCACATCTAAAATTTAACATTTTTTACCAGTTGTCAAATCTTCTCAATAATTTTTTCTTTTCTGATGATATTTTTATACTCTTTATAGTATTTTCACATACAAACAACTAATATCATAAAAAATTGCAAATAAGACTTAATCTATAACTTGCTAATAGTTTTTATCATTTTGAGATATTGTCCATTTAATAAAAACTTGAATTTATTTACCGTCTTTGCTATTTTTCAGTGCGTATTAAAAAACATTTTGAGGTTGCAATGTTGAAGGTTATTACATTCAATGCAAACGGAATTCGCGCTGCTGCAAAAAAAGGATTTTTTGTATGGCTTGCTCGACAAAATGCCGATGTAGTCTGCATTCAGGAAACAAAAGCGCAGAAAGAGCAATTATCCGCTGAATTCTTTCCCTTTCCGTTCAACTACTACCACAGTGCCGAAAAAAAAGGTTACAGCGGAGTGGCAATTTACGCTAAAAAAGAACCGCTCAAAGTCGAAGAAGGCATTGGTTGGAAAGAAGTTGATTGCGAAGGACGCTGGCTGTCGATTTTTTACGAAAACCTGCAAATAATTTCACTCTATATGCATTCTGGAACAAGCGGAGAACTTCGCCAGCAAGAAAAAGAAAAATTTATGGCAAAATTATTACCGTATTTAGAAAATTTAAGCAAAAACGGGCATCAAATAATCCTCACTGGTGATATTAACATTGCTCATACCGAAAAAGATTTGAAAAACTGGAAAGCAAATGTTAATTGCAGCGGTTTTTTACTTCACGAAAGAGAATGGCTATCTGAATTATTCGCTGGTAGTTATAAAGATGCATTCCGAATCGTTAATCAGCGCGATGATGAATATTCTTGGTGGTCGCAAAGAAGTAAAACTGCTAGAATCAATAATGTCGGTTGGAGAATTGATTATCAAATTATCACTAATGAGTTATCAAACAAGATATTAAATGCCCAAATATATAAAGATGAGTTTTTTTCTGATCATGCACCTGTAATTGTTGAATATGATTATTCTATATAGGTGATAAATCAAGAGGTAAAATACTATGACAGAAATAATTGCCAAAGCACCAGGAAGTTTAATGATTTGCGGTGAGCACGCCGTAGTTTATGATTATTGGGCAATTGTTTGCGCTATTTCAGAATATATAACAGTTAATTTACAAACCAGAAGTGATAATAATCTGGTGATTTATAGCTCGTTAGGAGACTATAAAGCACCGTTAGATAACTTAAAAGATAATTATGCTTTACGGTTTATTTTAGCTGCGGTAAAAAAATATCCGCCAACACAAGGAATAACCCTAAAAATAACTAGTTCCATCAATCCTGAAATCGGCTTTGCATCTTCTGCTGCGGTTACCGTTGCAACTCTGGCAGCTTTAATCAAATTAAATCAGCTTGAAGTATCCGATTATGACTTGCATCAAGTCGCTCACAATATTATTTTAGAAATTCAAGGAAGGGCTTCAGGTGCTGATTTAGCAGCAAGTATTTTCGGCGGAATGCTGGCATATCGTAGAGCAAACAGTGCAAAAAATAAACATATGATGGTGGAAAAATTACCGCTGCCTAGTTGTAATTTATCCGTTCGATACGCTGGATATAAAACGCCAACAGCCCAAATTTTAGAAGATTTAGCGCAAAAATATGAACAAAACCAACTTTTTTATAACAAATTACACTTAAAAATGGGAGACAAAACTCTACAAGCAATCGCAGCCGCAAAAGAAGAACAATGGGAAGCATTTTTCAACTTTCTGCAAGATTACCACAAGTTTATGTGTCAGCTAGGTGTATGCGACTTTAATCAATCAATACATATTCGCGATGCAATAAATAATAACGGCAAAGGGGTGAAAATTAGCGGTAGTGGATTAGGTGATTGCATTATTGCTTTTTATGATGAAATATTACCTGAAAATCATATGCAAGTCTTACCTACAACAACTGGTGTTCAAGTTGAAGTTGTAAGTTAATTTCAACTTACAATATTCCTTTCCCGATATTATTAACATTGTTGATAAAGAAATCATAAATACCGTCTAAAATATTATTTACAGCGACTGCGGAAAGTATCAACCCCATAATACGGCTGATTACCGAAGCCCCCATTCTTCCGATGATTTTTTGTATAAATCCTGCGGCATAAAAAAAGCCAAGTGTAATCACCAGAATAGATAACATTATTAAGGCGGTTACGAATTGATCAAAAATATGAAATCTATGATTATCCGTAAGTAATACCACAGCCATCATCGCACCAGGAGAAGCTATCGACGGAACTGCCAAGGGATAAACCGCGAGCTCGTCCCAATTTGAAGCCATTTTGATTTCCGTTTCAGGCTTGCCATCGCCGAAAATCATCGTGAAAGCAAATATCAATAAAACCAAACCACCTGCGATTTGAAATGCCGAAAGAGGAATTTGCATCAACTCCAGCAATATTTGTCCGAGAAGTAGGAAAAATAAAAGAATGCAGGCTGAAATTATGATTGCTTTGCGGGCAATTTTGCGGCTGATTTGCGGTTTTAAGCCTGCCGTTTTCGCTAAAAAAACTGGCACTGAACCGATTGGATCGATTACCGCCCATAACACGACAAATTGCACTAATAATGAATCAAACATAATTCCTCCGTTATATTAAATCTCAACTAATCAGCCGAAAAATTTCCTCAATCAAGTTATGCAATGGACTATTTTTGATATTTAATTTTTCAAGCTCTGTATTGATTTTATTTTTATACTCTTCCAGCATTTTTTTACTACTATCAATACCGTAAAAAGATACAAAAGTATTTTTATTTTGCGCTAAATCTTTCCCAGCCGTTTTACCGAGTTCTGCACTTGTTTTCACACAATCCGAAATATCATCGGCAATTTGATATGCCATTCCTAATGAATAAGCGATTTTTTGCACTCTTTCTGCAATTTCAGCAAAATTATCAGCAGCAACTGCCGCTAAATAAATTGCTGCTGAAATTAAATCAGCGGTTTTATGCTGATGAATTAAAAGTAATTCTTCTGCCGTTATTTGTTTATCAGTAGAAAAAATATCCAGACTTTGCCCTAATACCATTCCATTTTTTCCTACTGTTCGAGCTAAATACTCCACCTGTTTTATCTTTATTTCTGCACTTAACGGTGATTTTGTAAGCAATTCAAAAGCAAAAGTATTTAAAGCATCGCCTGCTAATATTGCCTGAGCTTCATCAAAAGCGCGGTGCGTACTCGGCTTTCCACGGCGGAAATCATCATCGTCCATCGCTGGCAAATCATCGTGAATTAAAGAGTAAGCGTGGATACATTCAACCGCGGCTGCCGCCCAATCCAAAGCTTCTAAATTAACTTCAAAAGTTTCAGCTGTGGCATATGTCAAAGCTGCTCTAATTCTTTTACCACCACCCAATGTTGCATAACGCATCACTTCAACTAACGGTGCAGAATTATTTCCAACTAAAACCGTATCTAAAAATTGTTCAACCTTATTTGCATAACTATCAAGCATATTTTTTTCTACTCTTTAACTTCCAAAATATAACTGTTAAATCATATTTAATTCAATCTTTGCTTCTAAACTCATCATATCCATTCGCCAAGGCGGGTCCCATTCAATATGTGTAATACATTCATCAACACCATCCACTCTTTCCACCGCTTCAACAATCCAATACGGCATACTGTCAGCCACTGGACAAGCGGGCGCGGTCAGGCTAAACCAAACTTCCGCGATGCCCGTTTTTTCGTCGTAACTAACATTGTAGATTAAGCCGAGCTCGTAAATATCAACGGGAATCTCGGGATCAAAAACCGTTTTTAACTGCAAAATGATGTCTTTTTCAATTGCAGGGAGATTTTCATCGTCTAAATCACGGCGGTAAGGTACTTCATCAAATTCCATATTTTCACTCTCTTATATTTTTATTTTTACACCGTCATCATTCAGTTTTTGCACTATTTTGCCCTTTTAATGCCGCATCTACCGTATGCCAAGCAAGAGTTGCACATTTCACTCTTGCGGGATATTTTCTCACCCCTGCTAGCACTTTTAATTTACCGTAATTTTCAGGAATTTCACCCTCTCCCGTTGCAATTTCGTGAAATTCATCGTAAATACGGCGAAATTCTTCCATTGTTTTTCCCTTCACAATTTCGGTTAAAAGCGATGCAGAAGCTTTGGAAATCGCGCAACCGTCGCCGACAAATGCAATATCAGCAATTTTGCCCTCTTCCAACTTAATAAAAATTTTCAAATTGTCGCCGCAAAGCGGATTGTGTCCCGTTGCCGAATGGCTTGCCTCTGCAATCGAATGAAAATTACGGGGATTTTTGCTGTGATCAATGATGATTTCACGGTATAAATTTTCTAATTCTGAATTCATAAGTTATCCATAAATTAACTAGTGGGCGTATCTAAAAATTCATTTTTTACCGCTCTCCGAAAAGAAAAAGAGAGGGGCTTGTGGGGCGGCTGCCCCACTCCCCGCTTTTTTGAATTTGCAAATCAACCGTCAAATATCAATTTTTAGACAAACCCTAATATAGTCGTTTCAGTTCAAAATAAGATAAGGCAGCGAGCTTAAAGACAGTATCTAGAATACGGCGAGGAAGCTCCCGCAGTATTATTTTGAAATGGAACGACTATACCTGCTTATTTCATAAACTGCTCGCACATCAACAAGGCATCTTTGGTTTCTCGGACATCGTGAGCACGGATGATTTTCGCGCCAAAATATGCGCCAAATGCTGCAACAACCGCCGATGCGGTAATTCTCTCCTGCACTGGTGCTCCACCAAGAAAATGTCCGATAGAAGATTTTCTTGACACCCCGAGCAAAATCGGATAACCGAGTTCAACAAATACACGAGTTTGACGGACCAATTCGAAATTTTGTTCGGGAGTTTTACCGAAACCGAAGCCGTAATCTAGGCAAATTCTTTTTTTATCAATTCCCGCTTCCAAGCAAATCCGCGCTCTCTCTTGCAAATATCCGCTAACTTCTGCGAGCAAATTGCCGTAATTCGTATCCATTTGCATATTTATCGGCATACCGCGCATATGCATCAAACAAACCGCACAATCGTATTTCGCGACTAAATCCACCGCGCCATCGTCTTCCAAAGCTCGCACATCGTTAATCATATCCACGCCCAAATCGAGCATCGCCTCCATCGTGCGAGTGTTTTTCGTATCAATCGAAATCGGCAGGGATTGTTTAAGCAGTTCTGAAACCACGGGTTTTAAGCGGGAAATTTCCTCTTCCACCGAAATACTCTCCGAACCAGGACGCGTGCTTTCCGCACCGATATCCAAAATATCCGCACCGTCTTTGAGCATTTTTTCGGCGTGAATAAGCGCATTTCTCGGTTCGATAAATTTTCCGCCGTCAGAAAAAGAATCAGGGGTTAAATTCAAAATTCCCATAATTTTGGGACGGTTCAAATCAAGCTGAAATCGCCCGCATTGCAAGAAATTTTCCGTATTCATAGTTATTTTCAATAAAAGAAAAACCGCCACTCGGGCGGCTTATCAAAAAAATCATTTATCAAAAAAATCTTTCACTTTGTTGATAAATCCGCTGTCCTTCGGTTGATGCTTTGCACCGCCGCTAGTCAAACTATCGGCAAATTGCCGTAAAAGTTCCTTTTGCTCTTTATTCAAATTCACAGGCGTTTCGATTTTTACCGTGCAGAACAAATCACCAGCGGCATTGCTGCGCACACCTTTTATACCTTTACCGCGAATGCGGAAAATCCGCCCCGTTTGGGTTTCCGCTGGAATAGTGAGCTTGAGTTTGCCGTTTAATGTTGGGACTTCCACTTCGCCGCCAAGACAAGCAGTAGCAAAAGATATCGGAATGCTGCAATAAAGCTGATCGCCTTCGCGCTGGAATATTTGATGCTTTCTAATCCGCACTTCGACGAATAAATCTCCCGCCTGCACGCCGCCGCGTCCTGCTTCACCAGCACCTGCAACGCGAATACGGTCGCCAGTATCAACACCAGCTGGAATATTTACCGTTAAATCGCGGGTATCTTTAATTCTTCCGTTACCGTGGCATTTTTCGCAAGGTTTCTCGACTACCGTGCCGACACCAGCACATTGCGGACAAGTTTGGGCAATCGAGAAAAATCCTTGGTCGCGGCGAATTTGTCCCTGACCGCGGCAACCTGGACAAGTTTTGCGTCCAGAACCTTCCGCCGCACCGCTTCCCTTACATTTATCGCAAGATACTTGCGTCGGAATGGAAATCCGCACTTCTTTGCCTTCCGCGGCTTCTTCCAAAGATAAATCCAAGGGATAAAGCAAATCTTTACCGCGCCGTTCTTGCCGTCCGCCGCCGAAGATATTGTCGAAAACGCCGCCGAAAATATCGGCAAATCCGCCTGCTCCTCCGAAACCGCCAGCACCAGCTTGCCCCGTTGCGGCATCAAAGCCGTAGTTGTCATAAATTTGGCGTTTTTCTTGGTCGGAGAGAATTTCGTAAGCCTTGTTTATTTCCTTGAATTTTTTTTCTGCTTCTTCTTTGTTGTCTGGATTGCGGTCTGGGTGCCATTTCATTGACAATTTGCGGTAGGCTTTTTTGATTTCATCAGCACTTGCACCGCGAGATACGCCCAAAATCGCATAAAGGTCTTTTTCTGCCATTTGTATTAACTCAAAATATTTATTACTAGATTGCTTGAATATTCATCGATGATGAACTCTCAAATTCGCGACATATATAAAGACACGAGACGGCTTTTCAACTAATTTAAGCAAATACAAAAGGCAATAAAAAAAGCGGCAAGATTTAATCCTTCCGCTTTTTTTATTCAGAACAGAAACTTTTACATCGCCGCATAAGCTTGCAAAATCGCGATTAACCACCGCCAGAATTTATCCACCGATGCGATATTCACCCGCTCGCTAGGAGAATGCGGCATTTCAATCGTCGGACCAATCGAAATCGCATCAATTCCAGAATGTAGTTGCTTAATCAAACCGCATTCAAGCCCTGCGTGAATAATTTTTGCTTTCGGTTCAATTCCTAAATTCGCGCCTTGGTGATAGCAAATTGCCACAACTTCACCGCCGTCAGACATTTGCCAAGCTGGATATTCATCAGAAAACTGCACTTTTCCCGAAAACTTCGCCGCAAGTTCTTGAATTTCAAGTTCCAAAGTTGCGCGTTTTTTATCGTCGAGCGAACGGGCAAGCGAATGGAATTTCATTTCCCGACCGTCAATAAAAATTTTCGCCAAGTTATTGGAAGTTTCCACCGTATCCTCAAATTCTTGACTCATCTCGATAACACCGTCTGGAAAAGCTTCGAGGAATTGAAAAATCCGCCCTTGCGTGTCTTCGCTCATCGCTTCTGGCATCGGGTCATCGTTGCGCACAAAGGTGAATTTCACCTTTTGATCTTCTTCACAGAGTTCGGTTTTAATTTCAGCAAGAGCGGCGCGAATTCTGGTGCGTAAATCGGAATACAAAGCATCAGAAGCAAATTGCGCTTTCGCTTCACGGCAAATTGCATTACGCATATCACCGCCTTCGATGCTGTGCAAGTTGATGCAATCATCAATGCGAGCAAGCAGAGTTGCGATAATTTTTAAGGCGTTACCGCGTTTTTTATCGATATCAATTCCCGAATGACCGCCTTTTAATCCCGACAGCAGCAGAGTAAATCCAGATTTTTCATTCGGTTGATATGAAAACGGTAACGATGCGGAAATATCGACACCGCCTGCGCAACCAATCGACATTTCGCCTAATTCTTCGCTATCGAGATTTATCAAGACTTTTCCCGAAATCATATGCGGAGCAAGAGCCCGTGCTCCAAGCATTCCGATTTCCTCGCTAGCGGTAAAAAGCACTTCTAATTCTGGATGCGCTAAATCTGAACTTGCCAGCACCGCAAGTGCTGCCGCAACACCAATACCGTTATCCGCACCGAGCGTCGTTCCGTCCGCCTTCACCCATTCATCTTTTATTACGGGCTTAATTGCATCAGTCAAAAAATCAAATTCTGAACCGCTTTTTTTCTGCCCGACCATATCCAAATGCGCTTGCAGAATAATTTTTTCCGCACCTTCACGGGCTTTATGCGCTGGCTTTTTAATCACAATGTTGCCCGCATCATCTTTTTTCAGTTCTAAATTCAAGCGGGCTGCTTCGCTTTCTACAAATTCGCGGATTTTTTCTTCGTTACCGCTTGTATGTGGAATTTCTAAAATTTTGGAAAAATACCCCCAAACCACTTGCGGTTCTAATCCCTCTAACACCTGCTCTTCACTCACGAACATACTCCTTGAAAAGTTATCTAATAAATAATGAAAGATTATGAAACAGATATACCGCTATCAGTATTTTTAAGTTTGAATTGAACAATCGATTATTTTCCCTGCAATTGAAATACACCTTTCACAACGGTAATAAAGGCAGCAAAAACATAAATTGTGCAACCTGCCGTGCAAGCGATGTATTGTTTTTCTGTCATCAGGGATATTTTGAAAAAATTACCAACTATCAAAAACGCACTAATACAAGACCAAAAAATCAAAATTGCCACTGCAATACGAAAAATTTTTCTTGCAAAATCTTCCCTCAACTGGCGGTATGAGCGTAAATTTTCCGCTTCCTCTTGTAAAAATAATTCTCGATAAGTCTCAAAGTTGTTTTGTTCTTGCCTTGCAGCGTTATCGGCATTACCAGCAAAATTTTGCGAGCTATGCAATAAATCGGGAAAATCATTAGCTGCCATCATCTATCCCCTTGATTTTTACCAGCAAGTGCTTGATGGTATTGCTTTATCAGTCCATCTGGAATTTCTGCATATTTTCTATTCTGCTTATTCCACACCGTATCCCAAGGCGAGCCATCTAAATGCGAAATTGTGGAAAGTGTGAGTGCATCGGCATCTTTATATTTTGCCCATACGGCATCAACCGCTTTTTTGCTTCCCTCATCAAACTCTTGAAAATCAGTAATCTCATCACCTTCGTTCTTACGAATTTCGGTTACTTGCCGATTGCCATAATGTTTGAGACGGTCGTATAAACGCGGAATAACAGGACCATATTTCCAAGCAACAATTGCTTCATCTTCCTTAATCAATCGTCTGTCTAATGCCGTTACCGCAACACAATGAGCAAAAAACACCAATTTTTGTAATTTCATATTGCTAAGCGAGATTTTTTCTTCTGTTGCTTTATCTAAAAATGCTTTAGCAACTGACAAAGCAGAATAAGTCATATTTTTCCCCTCAAAACTTCCAGCTATTAAAGTAAAACATTTTCCAGCACAAGGATAAACAATGCAAAAAATCTATATCGGTGGTATTCACGCGGTAAAACAAGCTCTCGACGACCGAAAAATTATCAGCGTTGAAGTCGCCGCAAATAAAAAAAGCAAAAACCTCTCTCTGTTATTAAGCGAACTTACCGCGAAAAATATTCCAATTAAATATGTCGAAAGCTATCAAATCGACTTCCGCTTGCCAGGAGTTAAACATCAGGGAATTGCCGCCGAATGCGCATTAGAAAATTCCGCTGCAAATTGGCAAGAAATCGTCGCCGCTAAATTTGCTGCCAATGAACAACCGCTAATCTTGATTTTGGATTCCTTACAAGATCCGCATAATCTCGGAGCTTGTCTTAGAACCGCGCTTGCTGCCGATGTCGATTGCGTGCTAATCCCGAATAACAATGCAGCGGAAATCAACGCTACCGTGCATCAAGTTTCCTGCGGTGCAAGCGAAATTTTGCCGATATTCCGTGTAAGTAATCTCAAACGCGAAATCGAAATTATGAAAGAACGCGGTATTTGGATTGTCGGTGGTGCAGGCGAAGAAACTAGCCGCAATCTCTATTCACTCGAACTAGGAAAAATTCCGCTCGCCGTTGTGGTCGGTAATGAAGCAAACGGTATTGGGGCAAATATCCGTAACGCTTGCGACTATCTCGCCAAAATCCCGATGAACCCGAAAATGGAAAGTCTGAATGTTTCCGTCGCTACCGCCGTTTTGCTCTACGAAATCAAGCGTCAAAGGAATTGGAATTAACCGTTACCGTCAAAAAATAAAAAAGCCGCAAAATCGCGGCTCGGTTTATTTATGAAGCTATTGAAGTTCATTATTCTGGAAAAAAGTGCATATCAATAATTTCTCCGATTGTCCAAACTGGTTTTTCAGGGAAGAAATTTTTGAAGTGCGTGATATGTTCCATCAACATCACCGATGCTTTCCAAACTCTTTCTAGCCAAATTTGATCGAATAAATAAGTTTCAAGCGTTGGAAAACTTTCGAGCATTTCAGGAATTTTGATGCGGTGTTTTTTAATCATTCTTTTGACGGAATTAGCACGCCGCTCTTTCAAATACCGCCATTTCAGAAGTTCCATAATCAAAAGCGAAAGTGTTTCTTCAAATTCCTGATGTTTACTTCTAACTACCGATTGGTAAGTGATGTGTGCTAACTGTTCTTGCGTCATAGAGTTGTATCCTTCAGCAGTAGTTGAACTTCCATTCCCCTGCATTACATCTACATACACTTCGCGATGTATTGGTTCATTCATTTTCATAAATCCTCACAATCATCTGTCCCGCGAAATTATATATGCAGTTTTTATTTAGCTATCCTATTGATTTATAACGATTTTTTTCATCATCCGCCCGATTTTTCCTCCTTTACCAGCAGATTTGTAAGTATATTTTTCGTCTGTTTTACGACAAACAAATAACAAGCAAATACCAAAATAAGATAAACAAATACAGCACTGTAATTTGAAGCGCATTATTTTTTATGTGTTGTTCTAAAAAACAACATACAAATAGATGATTTTTCTAATTTCCTCAATTGCGAAAATCAATCAAATCAGCAAAAAACCGCCTCAATCGGCGGTTTGGTTTTAGTCAGAGTGAAGTTCTCAAAAATTTACGATTTTGTCGGCGGGATATTTAATGTCGTAGGAAAACTCCAATTTCCACTCCTCACCAACTTTGAGTTTCGGAATATTCCAAAGCAGGAAATTACGGTGATTTTCAGGATTTTTCTCAGTCGGCTCTATGGAAAAATGCGCATCGACCGTAATTTCGCTAACCGTCGCGGTAGGAATTCTTCCGTAAAGTTTGAGTTTGCGATCCACATCGGCATTGGCGCGCACGGTAATGATTTTTTTGTTTTCCTGAATTCGACTTTTACCGATTAAACCTGTTTTGCTACTCGTGGAAGACGGAATAACCGCGTCAATCGAAAAGGCAGGATCAATACCGAAGCTGATTTCCCGTTTGCTTCCTGCTGCCCATAAATCAGAAAAATATTTACTCGCTACCGTCAAACCGTCGCGTTTAATTTGTGTATTGCCTGGCAAAAAGGCGAAGTTTTCTGGCATTTGCCATTTGGCGGTCAAAATCGCATCTAATTTTTTCTCGCCCGTCCATTCATAAATTCCGCTAAACATTTCCGTGGTTGGAATTTTTTCTTCACGGTAACGCAAACTCGCGCTGTTTCCCGATTTAATCGTGTAAGTGCCAGGTAGTTGCAAGCTGAAATCAAGTCCTGTTTGATTTATTTGCACTCGCGGTGCAGCGGCTTTCGCCATCATCAAATTTGCCGCGGGCATTTCTTCGTCCATAACTGCATCTTCAACCATTGCAGCAGTTGCACGACTAGCTCCCATCATTTGTGCGCGCGGTGCAATAAAAGAGAGATTTTTTTCAATAAACGATGGAGCTTGTTTATAAGACGGCGGTGCAACGGCAAGAGTAATTTCCGCGTCTTGCCAGATTTCGCCGCTGTTTTGGATTATGTCGGCATAAGCGTGGATGGTGATTTCTGCTTTTTTGCTATCGAGTTCAATTTGAGCGGACGGCGACCAAGAAGCATTTTCACGACTTTTAATACGCAGCGTTGCCTCGCCTGCTTCTTCGGCAAAAACTTGCAAAAGCAAACTGTCTTTACTTTGCGGAAGTTGTTCTTTTTCGTCATTTAATTTATTTGTCAGAGCTTTGACTTTTTCTTCCAATTCCAGATGAATTTGCCGTAAATCACGGATTTTTTCACTTAATACCGCCAACTTATTCATCTGTTCGGAAAGTTCTGGATTTTCTGGCAATTTTTTAATTACCGCTTCGGCTAATTTTTCGTGGAAATCGATATTGCTTGCGCAAACGGTTAAATCCGCTTTGGCTTCGAGTAGAGCTTTTTCCGTCTCGGTTGCTAATTCTTCACGGTCATTGGCTTTTTCATTTACACGGTTAATCAAAACCGCGCCTTCTACTTCAATATCAAGCTGTTTTCCCTCGGCGGAAAAATTATCGATTTTGATGCTATGCGTGCCCGTTGTCGGTAAATTAACTTTTACTTCGCGGACAACTTCGGCACTATCGAAATAAACCGTCGCTTGTTTTACTGGTGCTTTCAGAGAAAAATCTTGCGCCTGCCCTGCCACCGCCGCAAGCAAGGCGGTAGAAATCAAAGTTTCTTTAATCATTTTGTGCTCCGTTATCGGTTTTATTTAGAAATTCAATCGCGCGGATTTTGATTTATGCCAATAAATATAGAAAATATCATTACAGTTTTGAGACTGTATCTTTTGTTAGTAAATCGGAGACCGAATATATGAAAAAACTCTTACTCGCCTGCGCTTGCGGTTTAGCAATGACCAGCGCTTTCGCACAGCAAAAACTCTTAAACGCTTCTTACGACATTTCCAAAGCCCTATTTACCGAATACGACCAACTCTTCACCGAACATTGGGCAAAAACTCACAACGGCGAAACCATCAATCCCACCACCACAAATGCTGGCTCAACTAAACAAGCTAAAACCGTCGCAAAAAACAAATTGCATAAAGGTCAGCTTTTTGATGTTGTAACTTTCAACCAAATCACCGATGTGGAATTGCTCGTTGAAAGCGGACATATCGATGCAGACTGGCAAAAACGCTTGCAAAATCAATCTTCACCGTATTACTCAACTATCGCTTTCCTTGTCCGTAAAGGCAATCCAAAAGGCATCAAATCTTGGGAAGATTTGACCAAAGACGGTGTAAGCACGGTTTTCCCAGATCCTGCTACTTCTGGTAACGGTCGTTACACCATTCTCGGACTTATCGCTTACGCCAAAGAAAAATTCCCTAACGACGAGACCAAACAAGATGAATTATTGAAAAACTTCTTAAAACATGTCGCTTTGTATGAAACAGGCGGTGCAGCGGCGCGTAAAACATTCGCAGAACGCAAAGTTGGCGACGCTTTACTTTCATTCGAAGCAGAAGTCCGTTCGCTTGCCCATGCAAATCCTGATGAATTTGAAGTAGTCGTGCCAGAAATTTCCGTGTTGGCTGATTTTTATGTCGCGGTAGTAGATAAAAATGTTGCAGAACAATCAACAGGTGAAATGGCAAAAGCCTATCTGGAATATCTTTACAGCAAAGAAGGACAGGAACTCCTCGCTAAACACAATTACCGTGTCCGTAATGCAGAAGTTGCTGCAACCCAAAAACTCGGTGAAGTAAAACTCAAATCAATCGAAGAAATTGGCGGTTCTTGGGCGGAAGTTAAAAAAACTTACTTCGGAGAAGCAGGAAAAGTTTCAAAAATGCGCTAATATAGTCGTTTCAGTTCAAAATAAGACAAGGCAGCGAGCCGAAGACAGTATCTAGAATACGGCGAGGCGAAGCTAACGCAGTATTATTTTGAAATGGAACGACTATAAATTCAAATCAATATTTTTCGAACCACAAACGGCGGTAATTCACCGTCGTTTTTTATTGCCTATACAAAAGTTAGAATGCAGGGAGTTTTTCAACCAATCGTCAAAAAATTATTAAAAATTTTTTAATATTTTTTGACATTTTTAATTTAGGAGAAGTTTTTTATGAAATCATCTTTTCATTTTCCCCGCAAAATTCTTTTCGGTTTATTGCTTTTATCTGCTTTCGCGGGAGCTAAAACACTCAACAACACTTCTTATCAGCTTTCTGGTCCTTTATACGATGCTTATGAACCGCTTTTTAGCGCACATTGGAGTAAATTAAAATCCGAAGATGTAACGCTTAAACATTCCAACGGAGTTTTAAGTAAAGCGATTGACGCTATCTTGAACGGAAATACCAAAGTCGATGTTGTTACCTTAAACACCAACGGTGATATCGATAAATTAGCAAACGCTGGACTTGTTGATAAAAACTGGCGCGCTGCGTTTCCAAATGATGCAATTCCTTATCACTCAACAATTGTTTTCCTTGTCCGTCGCGGCAATCCGAAAAATATCCGTAACTGGGACGACCTAATCAAACCGAAAACTTCTTTTGTATTCCCTAATCCGACGACTTCTGGTAACGGTAAATACACTTATCTTGCCGCCCTCGCCTATGCACAGGAAACTTATTCCTCCGAAGCCGAGCAAGATCAATTTATGAAAGACTTGCTCCTGCACACGGCAGTTTTCGACAACGGCGGTAAAGAAGTAACAAATCGCTTTATTTCGGGAAATATCGGTGATGCGCTTTTAACCTTCGAGTCAGAAGCCTATTCAATCCTGCAACAAAACCCGAAAGAAGGTTTGCAAATCGTTGTGCCGAAAGTTTCCGTGCGAGCTGATTTTCCCGTTGCAATCGTTGAGAAAAATGCGCGCGCAAACGGTAATTTTGAACTCGCGCAGGAATACTTAAATTATTTATTCAGTTCAGAAGCGCAGGAACTTCTTGCCTCGTTTAATTACCGCGTGGTTGATAAGCAAGTAGCAAACGCTAATTCGGACAAATTTCCAATCGTCAAAATGAAAACTCCAGAGGAAATCGGCGGTTCTTGGGCAGAAATAAATAAAACGCACTTTGCAAGCGGTGGAAAATTCTTCCAATTGCAAAAATAATCATTCCAAATAAGCAATAAAAAAACTCCGCCGAAAAGCGGAGTTTTTTTATTTACTGATGAATTTCAAAATCAAGCAGTCGGATATGTTCCGTCATAAAAAATGCTGGTATTTACATCATTAACATCAGTTTTACCGCACAAAGCCAAAGCATTATCAAGCTCGGTTTGCAGAATTGACAAAGCTTTTGTAACGCCATCTTTACCATAAGCCCCCAAGCCGTAGGTATAAGCACGACCAACAAACACGGCTTTTGCTCCCAGTGCTTTTGCCCGCAAAATATCAACGCCTGTGCGAACTCCACCGTCTAAATAAACTTCTGTTTTATCGCCAACTGCTTTCACAACTTCTGGCAATGCCGCAAGGCTCGCAATTGTTCCGTCTAATTGCCGTCCGCCGTGATTGGAAACCAAAACGCCGTCTGCACCAGCATTTACCGCTTGTTCGGCATCATCGGCATTCATAATTCCCTTCACAATCAACTTACCTTTCCATTTGTCGCGGATTTGTTTTACCGTCTCCCAAGTAACGGTCGGATCAAACTGTTCAGCCGTCCAAGCCGCAAGCGAACGCGGATCGCTGATATTTTTAATTTCACCTTTCAAGTTACCGAAACTACGGCGCGAAGTTTCCACAATCGAACGCCACCAACCGTAATGACGAAGTAAATTAGCAGCCGTGCAAACGCTAAACCGCGGCGGAACAGCTAAACCGTTATTTACATCTTTCGGACGAACTCCCATCACAGGCAAATCCATCGTGAGCACCAAAGTCGGACAACCAGCTTTTTCTGCACGGTCAAGAAGACGCGCTAAAAATTCACGGTCGCGCATCACATAAAGCTGAAACCAAAACGGATTTTTAACCTTCGCCTTAACCTCTTCGATTGAGCAAATACTCATCGTCGAAAGCGTAAAAGGCACGCCGAATTCTTCCGCTGCCTGCGCCGCCAAAATTTCACCGTCGCCGTGCTGCATTCCGAGCAGACCAACTGGTGATAGAACTACTGGAAGTTTGCTTTCTACCCCGAGAATTTGACTAGAAAGTTTGCGCGCCTCAACATTTACACCAACTTTCTGCCGCAATTTAATTTGTGAAAAAGCCGCCTCATTCGCTTTATAGGTGCTTTCTGTTCCTGCACCGCTATCGGCATAGTCATAAAAAATCTTCGGTAAGCGTTTTTCTGCCGCACGACGCAAATCTTCAATTGAACCTACACTGTCAATTTTTGCAATAGACATTTCTTATTCCTTGGTCTTCTGTTAATAAAAAATAAACTTTTGATACTTAAATAAGCCCGCTTAATTTAGCGCAATTTGAAAAAATCACCTCGAAAATTTATAAATTTTTTATATTTTCCCGCTACGAGCGGGAGCGAATCCTACTTCGAACCCACAAATACCGTTATTTGTATTTATTTGCAAAACAAATCCGCTGTTTTTTACGGCGGATTTTTTGTTTTCCACCGTAAATTTCAGTCTCTTCCGTAATTTTGAGCATCAGGCGAAAAACCTCACCGCAACCGTCATTTTGAGCCGTCAGGCGAAAAATCCATCTTCAACCGTCATTTCGAGCCGCAGGCGAAAAATCTCTACCGTCAATCCTCTTGACAAATTCTTATTCACTTTTATAATCGCCCTGCTTTATTCGTAAAGCAATCTTTTTCATTCATCCAAGGAAATTTATATGAAAATTTTATTGACAAACTCGTCGAAAGATGGTATGATGAGCCATCGGATGGCGGGGGGTAATAACGGCTCAACGGCTCAACGGCTCAACGGCTCAACGGCTCAACGGCTCAACGGCTCAACGGCTCAACGGCTCAACGGCTCAACGGCTCAACGGCTCAACGGCTCAACGGCAAGATGGCAAAATCAAAATCGTAACAGATAGGAATTTTTCTAGCGATGGTAGCAAAAATTCTTATTTCAAAACCAAACTTTTCAAATCCATCTCTTTATTCATTATGACAGCATCACTTTCAGCTTGCGGAACTATTACAGGTCTCCCGTCCCACGGCGGCGGGAAGCGGTTTGCAATTGAACAAGAATTGATTGCAAGCTCTGCTCGAAAAGCTGTTAAGAGTATGGATTTATCGGCATTAGAGGGTCGAAAAGTTGCCTTATATATATCCGTAATTGGCGATCAAGGTAGTGGAAATTTCACT
>JAGBJT010000063.1 GCA_017934275.1 Cardiobacteriaceae bacterium
AAAAAACACGAATAATTCCTTGCAGTGTCCGTAAAAATAATTTTTTGCGGATTTTTTATTCATTTTTTAAGGAAAAATAATGCAAGGCAAAATTCTCGCGGATGGAATACTTCGCGCCGAAGACGGTAATCGTTATAAATTTGACATCAAGGATATAGAAAATTTAAGCCAAGATGGGCAAAATTTAACGGGATTAGAGGTGGATTTTGAACTATAGTCGTTTCAGTTCAAAATAAGACAAGGCAGCGAGCCGAAGACAGTATCTAGAATACGGCGAGGCGAAGCTAACGCAGTATTATTTTGAAATGGAACGACTATAATAGATGGCGAGGCAAAATCTCTTTACATAACCTCAAATCAAGCGATTTCTAATCCACAATCAAATAAATCACAATTTATAAATCAAGAACAAGAAGAACCTGAAATCGAAAGTAAATGTGTTGAAATTCCCTGCACACGCAAAGATATGAAAATGTTTCACGGGATTGTCTGTAAAACAACCGAGAAAACTGAAACATTCGTAGATTATTCACACTCTGGTTCAGCTTTCAGCGGTGTAAGCAAGGCAAAACACAAAATTTTAGATACCAAAACATTCAATATCGGAGACAAAAATTTTTTCTTTGCTGATAGCAAAAAACTTTTATTAACCAGTACGCAGCCAGCTGGTCTTATCGGCACACTTAACAATTTAGAAACAACACAAGAATTAAATGCTCCGATTGCACTAGGAGACGAAATAACTGTTCTTGCCAAAGAAACTTCACCGAATTTTTACCGCGTATATGCATATAAAAATCACACGAACAATACATTTAATGACGGCGGCGATCAAAATCTAGTCTGGTGGAATCGTTTTGTAGCTGTTATGGGAGGGATATGCTTACTAGCTTTATTCAGTATAGAAAGAGTGAATGGTGAAGTAATTATTTATATTACTTTCGGTGCTCTTATGTTCTTCTTATTGCTCAAAATAGATAAGAAGATGAAGCAACCAATTGAATTCCTAAAACAATTCAATCCAGAAAATATTCCCAAAAACTGAATAAGGGCGCATCACTGTCTTCGAAAAATTTGGGGGCTTGTGGTCAGCCGCACAACTCTCCGCTTTTTTGCTCTTGTTTTGGATATGCCATAAAAAAATCCCACCGAAATGACGGGATTTTTTATTTTTAGTTTTCTTGGCAACTTTATTTTGCAGTTTGTTCATCTAACGGCACTTTCACCGCATCAGCGATTGGATTATTGCCATTTACCGCAGAGCTACTTGCATTACTAACTCCGCCGTATTCCGCCAGTCCGCCGCCCATTGCGGTGTAAAGCTGAACCGAATTCACCAACAATTGCAATTGCACCGCAAGCAAACCTTGTTCGGCAGCAAAAGTTGAGCGTTCTGCATCAATCAAGGTTATACCGTCGCTCACTCCCGCCTTAAATCTTTGCCGTTCCAAAGCAAGGGCTTCTTTCTGCGCTTTTACCGCTCGCAAAGTCGCTTCATATTGCCGTTTATAAGTTGCCCGTGCAATCAAAGCATCAGAAACTTCACGGAAAGCACCCTGCATTGTCTTTGCATAATCTTCAACCGCCGCCTGCTGCTGCAATTCGGAAATTTTCACATTAGCGTTCAAAGCTTTACGGTTAAAAATCGGGGCGGCAATGCTCGGTGAAATCGACCAAATTTTCGATTGTGATTTGAAGAGTTCATCTAATTCCGTTGAAGCAAGCCCCAGAGACGCAGTAAGTGAAATAGTCGGGAACAATGCCGCGCGAGCCGCACCGATATCGCCATTTGCCGCACGGATAGCAAATTCTGCCGCACGCACATCAGGACGATTACGCAAAACCGCCGACGGAATTCCAGCTGGCACTTGCAAATCCACAAATTGTTCGTTGAGCGGTAGCGGTGCAGGCATTTGAATTTGCTGATACGGCACGGCAATCAAAACCGACAAGGCATTCATCGCTTGCAAATAACCGCGTTCTTGCGCTTCAAAATCAGCTCTAGCACTTTCCACCGCCGCTTCATAGCTTTTCAAAGTAACCGCATTGATTACCCCAGTTTTTGCTTGCAGCTGCGCGAGTTTGAGCATTTCCAAGCGCGCTTTCACCACTTTATCCGCCAAATCCATCAAAGCTTTGCTGATGCGCGCTTGATAGTAAGCCGAAGCCGTCGCGTTAATAATCGAAAGCTGCGCCGCATCACGGGCTTCGTTCGTCGCTAAATATGAATTAAGAGCCGATTCCGATAAAGCTCGCACTCGACCGAAAAAATCCAGTTCGAAAGCAGAAATTCCCAAAGCTGCCGAATAAACCGTACCTTGGGCATATTCCGACTGCCGACTTCTCGCCACCGATGCACTTGCACCAATAGTCGGAATTTGCTGCGCCTTGGTTATACCGTAAGACTCATAAGCCATTTGCGAGGAAAGTGCCGCTTTTTTCAAATCGTGGTTTGCCGCTAATGCTTGACTAATCAGAGCTTGCAATTGCGGCTCGCGGAAATATTCTCTCCAACCGATTTCCAAAGCCGATTTACCCGAAGATTGCGTCTTATCCTGCAATGAAAGCGGAATCCAAGCATCGGCAAGAGGAACTTCTGGCTCCTGATATTTCGGCACAAAAGAACAAGCCGAGAGAAAAAGTATTGCGGAAATAGTTGTTGTTAATACTTTTGTATTGTTTTGCACTGACATTACTTATTTCTCCAAATGCAAATCTTTCAAATCAAAATGACGGTCTTTTGAGCTCGTGCCTTTGAAAATACGGCGAATGATGATGTAGAAAATCGGCACGAAGTAAATCGACAAGCTTGTGCCGATAACCATTCCCCAAAATACGGTCGTGCCGATTGCGCGTTGTGATGCCGAAGATGCACCAGTTGCAAAATAAAGCGGCACAACCCCGACGATAAAAGCAAAAGAAGTCATCATTATTGGACGGAAACGCAATTTCGCCGCTGCCACCGCCGCACGGACTTTATTCATACCAGATGCTTGCAAATCTTTGGCGAATTCGATAATCAAAATCGCATTCTTCGCCGAAAGTCCCATCACGGTAATCATCCCGATTTTGAAGTAGATATCGTTGTCATAACCACGGAAATAATTTCCCATTACCGCACCGAGCACACCCAAAGGCACTACCAAAATTACCGCGAACGGAATAGACCAGCTCTCATACAAAGCCGCTAGACATAAAAATACCGCCAGAGCCGAAAAGGCATAAAGAAACATTTGCGAATTGCCTGCCCGTTGTTCTTCGAGCGATAAGCCTGTCCAAGCAACCGCAAATCCAGTAGGAAGTGCTTTGGCGAGTTTTTCCACTTCACGCATCGCATCACCAGTTGAAAAACCAGGAGCGGCTTCACCAGAAATACTCATCGCACCGTAACCGTTATATCTATCAACTTGCTGCGCACCAAAAATCCATTCGGCATTCAAAAGTTCAGACATAGGCACGAGTTTGCCGTCGGTTGAAGGCACGGTTAAAGCCAAAATGTCTTCTTTTTGCATTCTCGCCTGCGGTGCTGCCATTACATAAACCCGTTGCAAGCGTCCGCGGTTCGGATAATCATTGACATAAGACGAACCGACCGCCGTCGCCAAAGTGGCAGAAATCGCTGAAATCGGCACATTTTGCGCAAATGCCGCATCACGGTTAATCGTAAGCTGCAATTGCGTTGCATCTTCCAAACCGCTTGGACGCACGCCAGTCAATATTTTGCTTTGCATCATCATTCCCAGCATTTGATTACGAGCGGCAAGCAAAGCGTCGTGTCCTTCAGCGTTACGGTCTTGTAAATAGAAACTAAATCCGCTTGATGTTCCCAAAGACGGAATAGCAGGAGGAGTAATCGCAATTGCAAATGCTTCATTAAATGCTTGCAGCTGACCGTTATATCGCTGCGCTAACGAAATTGCATCGCGACCTTTTTCTTTACGCTCACTCCAATCTTTCAAGGTTACAGGAGCAAGTGCCATATTTTGACCTTGTCCCATAAATGAAAATCCCATAATCGCCATCGCGTGATCAACATTGTCCTTGTCGGATAACACCATATTTTCAAACTTACGCAAGAAATTTGATGTCCGCTCCTGCGTTGCCCCAGACGGTAATTGGAAAGTAAAGAGCATTACGCCTTGGTCTTCTACGGGCAAGAATGAAGTTTTGAGATTTTGGAATAAATATAAAGTGCCAGCAATAATTGCCGCAAAGACCAAAACCATAAAGTAGCTCACCCGCACTACTTTCGACAGCCATAGTTGATACAAATCAATACCGAACTTCAACAGAGCATCAAAGCCGCGAAAGAAGATATTTTTTTCTTTATCGTGATCTATCGGTTTCAAAATTGTGGCGCAGAGTGCTGGTGTGAGCGACAAAGCCATAAACGCCGAAAAAGCAATAGAAGACGCAATAACTAATGAAAACTGACGGTAAATCGCACCCGTCGCCCCAGATAAAAACGCCATCGGCACAAATACAGAAATCAGCACCAAAGTAATACCAACAACCGCACCCGTAATTTGGCTCATACCCTTTTGCGCTGCTTGATATGGAGTGAGTTTTTCCTCGCGCATCAGTCGTTCGACATTCTCGACCACCACAATCGCATCATCGACCACAATCCCGATAACCAGCACCATCGCAAACATCGTCAGCACATTTATCGACATACCGAGCGGTGCCATCAAAGCAACCGCACCAAGAAGCGAAATCGGCACAACAATCGTCGGAATGAGCGTGTAACGGAAGTTTTGCAAAAAGACATACATAACAATGAATACCAAAGCTACCGCCTCAATCAAGGTATGCAAAACTTTTTCTAATGAAAGACGGATGAAAAGTGAGGTGTCATAAGGAATATGCCATTCGATACCGTCGGGGAAATATTCCGCCATCTGCTCGAATTTACGGTGAATATCACGCGCCGCCGCAACCGCATTACCAGAAGTTGAAAGCTGCACACCGATACCGAGGTTTTCTTTACCGTCTAAACGACCGCCAAAACCGTAACCTTGCTTACCGAGTTCAACTACCGCAACATCTTTAATCCGCACGCTTGCGCCGTTCGGACGGTTAATCAAAACGATATTTTCAAATTCATCGGCGTTTTGCAGCTGACCTTGAATGGTGATGATGGAGTTGTATTCCTGACCTTGAACGCTCGGCGTATCTCCCAAAGATCCCGCGGTAATTTGTGCATTTTGCGCTGCAACTGCGTTATTCACATCAGAGAACGACAAACCGTAACTTTTAAGCTTTTGCGGATCAACCCAAATCCGCATCGCCGACTCCGCACCGAAAATTTGCACTTCACCGACACCTTCAACCCGTTGCAATTCTGGTTTTACGCTGCGCAGTGCATAGTCGCCCAAATCAAGAACCGTTTTACCAGAGCCTTCTTTTGCCGTCAGCGATGCGAATAACAAGAAGTTGGTCATCGATTGCGAAACCGTTATCCCCGTATTTCTCACCGATTGCGGAATACGGCTTTCCACCTGCGAGAGTTTGTTTTGCACATCGACTTGCGCCATATCTTCGTCCATACCAGACTTGAAGGTAAGGCTAATTTCACCGCGACCGTTGGAATATGCCGATGAAGTCATATAGTCGACACCATCAACCGCATTCATTTGCTCTTCAATAATTGAGATTACCGAGTCCTGAATGGTTTGCGCCGTTGCACCAATATAGTTAAAACGAATATTGATTTGCGGTGCGGAAACATTCGGATATTGCTCAATCGGCAATCTTGTCGCGGAAAACAAGCCTGCGATGATGATAAAAATCGCCACCACCCAAGCAAAAATCGGACGGTTAATAAAAAACTTTGCCATTTCAAAACCTCTTATTTACCGCCGTCTTCTGTTTTATCTTCGCCGTCAGCTTGCGGTTTTTGCGCTGGTGCTGCTGGTGCTTGGACAGCTGAACCGTATTCTCTGGTTTGCACTTTGGTCGCGCCACGCAAATGCGAAGTTCCTTCAACGATAACTTGCGCACCTTCTTTCAAACCGCCAGTAACAATCCAGTTATGCCCTTCCGCTGCGGCAATTTGCACAGGTTGCGGATGAAAACTTCCGTCTGGCTCAACTACCAAAACCGTATCGATTTTTCCTCTGGTAACCGCTTTTTGCGGAATTAAAACCGCATTGGGATAAGTCGCTTGCGGCAAAGCTACCCGCATATACAAACCTGGCAGCAAATCGCCGTCGGGATTAGCAACTTCCGCCCGCACGGTAAGTTCGCCTGTGGTTTTATCTACCGATTGGTCTAAAAATAAAAATTTGGCTTTATGCGGATACGGCGTGCCGTCTTCATAAAAAATTTCGACTTCATTAGATGAATTTTCCTGCGCCGTGCCAGATGCAATCAACTTGCGCACTTCTCGCATCGCCGAAGCTGGACGAGTAATAGTTACAAACATCGGATCAACTTGCCGAATGGTCGCCATTTTGGTTTGTGAGGCAATTGCATACGCTCCTTCGGTAACCTCTGAAATACCGATAATTCCGCTAATCGGTGCGGTGATGTCGGTATAACCTAAATTGATTTCAGCTGCATCAATGCTTGCTTTCGCAGAATTTATTCCCGCTTGCGCTGCAACGATATTGCTTTCCTGAACTTTCAAATTCGCAACCGCTTCGTCATAAGTTTGCTTGGAAACCGCCGCGGACTTCACTAATGGCGCATAACGATTAACCGTAGTGCGATGTAAATTACGAGTTGCTTGTGCTTGACCGAGCGCGGCATTGGCAGAATTCAAACCAGCTTTGGCAATGTTCGCCTGCGCTTTATAAGAAGCTTTGTCTAATTGATAAAGAACTTCTCCCGCCTCGACTTTGCTGCCTTCTTCAAATAATCTCTTTTCAACGATACCGCTCACTCTGGGAATAATCACCGCCTCACGAGATGCTTCCAAACGCGCGGGCAGATTTTCCGTGCGAGTAACCGTTTCTGGCTTAACCGTAACAACATCAACCATTGGCGGCGGCATTTGTCCGCCTGGTGCTTGGGCATAAGAAGCAGTAGTCAGAGAAAATAAAAGCGCCATCGAGCCAACAAGGCGGCGGCGCGGGAAATTAGAAAATTTCATTGCTAGAACCTGATTTTTATTGTCTAAATTGAAAGAAGGGCTAGAAGAAACCGCATAGCGCGATTTACCCAAAAAAATGTCGCGCATTATACG
>JAGBJT010000001.1 GCA_017934275.1 Cardiobacteriaceae bacterium
CCAGAGCGAAAAATAACCGAAACAGAGCGGAAAAAATTACAAAACGGTGAAAAATTATCACAAGAACGGTATATAGAATTAATCATAACAGCTGAAAATAATAAAGATTTTTTACAGCCAGAAAAAGTTAATAGATACTCCTTCGAACAGACTGGTTTGAAGGAACTAACACGACCTGAATCAATGGTGCTAGCTGGCGCAGATGAGCACGGTTGGTTTTATTATTTAGGTGATGCAGCACTTGATATATTACCTGGAACGAGTGATTACCGTGCTTGGAAAGAAGCCGACGGATTTTGGGATAAATCTTGGGTAGTCGCAGGTGCAACACCAATCGGAAAATACGCAAAAACTGGTAGAAATGTCCTAAAAACTGCCGATGAGTTAAATGATGTTCGTAAGGCGAAAAATGCTGCGACAGTAGCGAAAAATAATGCCGAAGAGGCAAAACAAAAAGCATTAGAGGCTGCTCAAAAAAGAATGGAAGATTTAAGCAAAAATGAAAGAGCTGGGTCTTCCATTTACAAAAGCAGGAAAATATGCAGTAAAAAATCATAATCGTATAAAAAATGACGGTGTGAATAGATGTGAAAACTGTAATCAATTAACCATTCCTGCCAAAAAATCACAGAAAGGTGTAACACCTCCACAAAATGAAACACAAGTGGATCATATCATCCCGCGTGCAAAAGGTGGGAGCGGAACACCAAATAATGGACAAATTTTATGTCGTGGCTGCAATAACGCCAAGGGAGCTAAATAAAGTGGCGGAAAAAAAATATATCAGAGTTTATTACAAAGATGTTGAAGATAAGATGGAAGTCGAAGAAATATTATGTAAAAAGCTTTCAAATAGCACTTATCAACTTCTTGAAATACCACTATGGGCTGATTCTTTGGCATTAGGTGATACTATTTATGCTACTGATGAGGGTTATGCAGATTGGTGTGCATTTGAAAAATTTTGCACATTTTCTGGAAATTCAACACTTCAGATAGTTGAAATTGCAAAAAACGGTATAAAAAAATACTACCAACAATAGAAAAAACTGTTGGTAAGAGTAATATAAGATTTGATTCTCCAGCAGCATATATGGCAGTTAATATTCCATCTGATGTTAATTATTCACCATTAAGAAATTATCTTTTAGAAATGAATGATAATGTCATTGGTTTTCGAGAAGCTTGCCTTTCTCCTCAACATCGAACAAATACCTAATATAAAAAAGCGGAGTTTTTACTCCGTTTTATTTTTATCATCACTAAAACATTCCACACTAAATATAAATCACAAGGTATTCTGAATGTCTAATTTTTCCGTTTCACCATTAAAAAAAGCGAGTAAGAAACTCAAAGAAGGGTTAAATTTTTACCAAGCAAATCCGCAAGAAATTATCCGTGACGGTTTAATTAAAAGGTTTGAATTTACTTACGAAATTAGCCACAAAATATTAAAAAGATTTCTCAAAAATATTTCCGCAAATTCTGAACAATTCGACACAATGAGTTTTGCTGACTTAATCCGCGCGGCAAATAAGCAAAATCTCCTGCGCAACAATTGGCAAAATTGGAAAAAATATCGTGATATGCGTAACAAAACTTCCCATATTTATGATGAAAACATCGCCGATGCAATTGTGGCGGAAATTCCTGAATTTCTCGACGAAATAGAATTTCTTCTAGCAAGAATTACGGAGCGATGTGATGACGGTTCAGATAACGGATGAAGAAAAGCAAATTGTCCAAAATATCCTGACAAAATATGCCCCAGATTGTGCGGTCTGGGTTTTCGGTAGCAGAGCAAAAAATACCGCAAGCAAATATTCAGATTTGGATCTAGCTCTTGTTGGAAATAAACCTTTGTCTTTGCAAAAAATGGCTGATTTGAATGAAGCTTTTTCAGAATCCGATTTAATCTGGAAAGTTGATATTATTGACTACCTTAATACTTCTGATGAATTCAGAAAAATAATTGATAAAGACAAAACAGTATTAAAATAAAACCGCAAGAGTATAATTTTTACCGCTTAAACAATATTGGAATTTTTATGAAAAATATTCGAGAAGAGAGAATTCTAATTTTAGATTTCGGTTCGCAAGTAACCGCCCTAATTGCCCGTCGAATTCGCGAAATTGGTATTTATTGTGAGATATTGCCATACGATATTAATACAAATGATATACAAAACTTCGGCGCAAAAGGAATAATTCTCTCTGGTGGTCCCGAGAGCGTGCATCTGGAAAATTCTCCGAAAATCAATCCTGCGGTATTTCAACTTAGAGTGCCCGTTCTTGGAATTTGCTACGGAATGCAAGCAATGGCGGCGCATTTCGGTGGAAAAGTCGAGGCTGGCGGTGTTGAAAACCGCGAATTCGGTTATGCCGAAGTTGATTTCGATAAAAATTCGAGCTTATTTCAAGGCATTGATATCCGTAAAGTTTGGATGAGCCACGGGGATTTTGTTTCCGTTCTGCCCGAAAATTTTTCGGTTATCGGTAAAAGTCAAAATGCACCGATTGCCGCATTTGAAAATAAAGAAAAAAATCTCTACGGCGTGCAATTTCACCCCGAAGTCAGCCATACTGAAAACGGTACGGAAATGCTCCGTAACTTCGCGGTAAAAATTTGCGCTATCAATCCCTGCTGGAATAGCAGCAATTTCATCGAAGACGCGGTCGCGAAAATCAAAGCGCAAATCGGCGAAAAGGAAAAAGTGCTGTTAGCTTTATCTGGCGGAGTTGATTCATCGGTCGCGGCGGTTTTACTACACCGTGCAATCGGTGAAAGATTAGTCTGCGTATTCGTTGATACGGGGCTTTTACGGCTCAACGAAGGCGACGATTTGATGAAAATTTTCGCGGAAAATCTCGGCATAAATGTGATTCGCGTCAATGCCCAAGACCGTTATTTCCAAAAACTTGCGGGCGTAACCGACCCCGAAGATAAACGCAAAATTATCGGTGCGGAGTTCATCAAAATTTTCGAAGAAGAAGCCCGCAAACTCGGTGATATCAAATGGCTCGCGCAAGGAACAATTTATCCCGATGTAATCGAATCCGCGGCGGCAAAAAGCGGCAAGGCAAAAGTAATCAAATCGCATCACAATGTCGGCGGATTGCCAGCAGATATGAACCTCAAACTCGTTGAACCGTTGCGGGATTTATTCAAAGATGAAGTCCGTAAAGTCGGGGTTGAACTCGGACTTGCGGCAAAAATGCTCTACCGCCACCCCTTCCCAGGACCAGGGCTCGGTGTGCGGATTTTGGGCGAAGTCAAAGCCGAATACGCAGAACTATTGCGCCGTGCCGACGATATCTTTATCCGCGCCCTCTACCGCGCTGATTTATACGACAAAGTCAGCCAAGCATTCGCGGTATTTTTACCTGTGAAATCAGTCGGGGTAATGGGCGACGGTCGCCGTTACGATTTTGTCGTCGCGCTGCGTGCCGTCGAAACTATCGACTTTATGACCGCCCGCTGGGCAAATCTGCCTTACGACTTTTTAGACGAAGTGTCAAGAGAAATTATCAATTCCGTCGAAGGAATTTCCCGCGTGGTGTATGACATTTCAGGAAAACCACCCGCCACAATCGAATGGGAATAATTCGCATCTAACAACAACGGCTGGCGAGGATTTTTGTAATTCATTGCCCGCCAAGCCGTATTTTTCCCCCAGAAGACCATTTACTGACTAAAATGCCAGTTTTCTTTATCTTTCAATATTTTTTACAAAAATTGTCATTAAATTTTTAAATTCGCTTATTCGAGGTCTGAATTTATGAAAAAAATCAATATCGTAATTATTGCAACACTCGCTTATGTCAGCGGTTGTACTTCAATGATGTACGGCAATGGCTATGCACCAGTCTCCAATCAAAATCAATATGCAGGACGACCACAATATCCGCAACAACAACCATATCCACCACAGCAATATCAACAACCACAAGCTTCCGTTCGCGGCAATATTCCCAATAACACCGTAAATAATCCACCGCAATACAACGAACGCAATACGCGCATCGTGCCACCATCTGTGCAACAACAGAATCAAGGTGTAGCACAACCTGCTCCGTATCAAGCAGCAAGACAGCAACAAGGCAGCAGTTGGGATACACCAGCCACCGTTGATACGCCAAAAGTAAGCGTTGCCGCACCGCAGCAACAACCTGCCAGAAATCAAGATATTTACGACGAACCGAAATACGACCGCCGCGAAACCGCAAAAAGAGAAGAAGCGCGCGAAGAACCAAAACAAGAAGCAGTTCGTCCAGCGGAAATCGCAAAACCAGCACCAGCACAATCAGAAAATCCCGCTCCAAGTGCTGAAAAAACCGTTGCATCAAACCAAAAAACTGCATCTTCTGGCGGTGCGCAAGACTTAATCGGTAAGGCAAACGCAGAACTTAAAAAAGGAAATCTCGACAAAGCTGCAAGCTACCTCGAAGACGCTAGCCGTATCGATTCTGGCAATTCGAAAATTATGTATGACATTGCCAATATCCGCTACCATCAAGGAAAATATCGCGCTGCCGAACAAATGGCGGCAAGAGCGGCAAGAGCTGGCGGTTCAGCTGGAACACAGAAGAAAAGTTGGGAGCTAATTTCCCACGCTCGCGACAAACTCGGCGATAAACAAGGCGCGGTTGCCGCAGCGGAAAAAGCCGCTTCGATGTAAAAAATAACCTTAACTTTATGAGATACGGGGAGACAAAAAAATCGCCGCTTCGAGCGGCGTAACATTTTCAAGGAGACCAAACTGCTTATTAAAAGCAAGAACTGATTTGTTTTTAGCGTGCCAAAGCCGCAATAAAAAATGTCGCTTATCTTTTTCCCTAAATATTTCAACAACTTAAATCTCCGAAAAAAATTCACCGCCAACAAGGCATAAAAAAAAACGGAGAACAAATCTCCGTTTTTTTTTTGCAACATTTCATATCCGACAGAATTTGTCGCATTTCTACAACATTTTTTGTCAGCTGAACAAAATTTGTCTTATTTCAAAGCTGCCTTATAAGCCTTAATCATTTCGGCATCTAACTTATATAAATCTTTCGCCGTGCGGATTTTGCCGTCGGTATCAGGCCAAATCGTCCAATAAACCAAATACACGGGAGTTTCATTAGGCGGATTTATCCAACGCTCCTGCCCTTTTCCCGCGGTAGTTTTTAGTTTTTCTAAATCCCAGTTGGTGTCTTTGAGTAAAAGTGCCGCTAAATCGAAAGGTTTTTGCAAACGCACACAACCGTGGCTCGCGGCGCGGTAAGCATTACTAAATAAACCTTTACTCGGTGTATCGTGCATATAAACCGCGTGCGGGTTCGGAAAAAGAATTTTGACCAATCCCAAAGAATTACTTTTGCCTGATTTTTGCCGTAATTTGTAACTGCCAGCCTCGGCACTTCCCCAATCAAGCTCCGACGGACGCACAACTTTACCTTGCGCATTCACCGCTTCATAGCCACCGTCAAAAGAACCAGGGCTTGCCATCAATCTGCCCTTTTTCTCTTTCATAATCGAACTCGGCACCGTCCATTTTGGCGCGACAACAATATGTTTTATCGAATTTACAAAACGCGGGGTCGGCGTGGCAGGTTTTCCAACTACCGAACGGGAGACATAAATATCCGCTCCGTTATCTACAACTTTTACCTCAAAAGCAGGAATATTCGCCAAAACATAACGATGTTGATACCAATCAGGAGCGAGCCAGCGAATTCTTTCCATATTTATCGCGATTTTGTCCGCCTCCGCGCCAGTTGCGGATAAATAGCGTTGTTTAAGAGCTTGATAACGCGTATCCGCTGAATTTATTGCTTTTACGGGCGAGACTAAATCTCCTGCTACAAAAGCTTCCGCCAATCTCCGTGCGAGAGCCACAGAATCCACTTGCGCTGCATTCCAAGTTTTGTCGATTTTTTTCGGATTCAAAAGACCGTTTTCTAAATGATGGTTAAGCGACAACCAAGCGTCCGTCGCAAGAATTTCTAGCTGCACGATGTCTTGATATTCATTGCCAGCTTGTAAAAATTTGATTGTTTCTGCGTGATAAGTGTTCGGATTGAGCGCATCTTCAACAACACCGTCGAACAATGATTGCAATTGATTGATATTCGGTAAAACCGCATTTTCCTGCGTCCAGATAGTTGGATAGTTTTCCAAACGGTAAAAATCCGCAACCAACTTCGGACTTTTTAATTTCACTTCCGTGCCGTTAATCACGACTTTTTTTGGTTCTGTCTGCAAAAATTCCATCAAATCGGCTTTACGGCTGTTAAACGGCTGCATATTTTCAGGAATTATCGGCTTTGCTGCTTCTTCTACGGGTTCTTCCACCGTATCGGCAACTTCCGCCAAAGCTTGCTTTTCATCTTTATTCGCCGACGGTGGCAATTGATCGCTAACTACCGCGTCTGCTGCATCAAAATCGATTTCTTCCGCTTTATTGCCCGTCTGCTGGGATTTTTCCTCTGCATAGGAAGTAAAAATCAGAGAAAAACAAAAAATCGCCGCCAAGATGTTTTTTTTAGAAAATTTAATTGACATAAGTTTTATTGATAAAAAATAAATAATGTTCTAATCATATTGATTTTTATAAAAAAACAAGCGATACGGTAAATATCGCTTGTTTTCAAACTGCGTTCAAAAATTGAAGATTTCGGTCATTTGTTGTCTTTAATTTCAACCGTTTGCGGAGTAAAACCAGCCGTTTGCATTTGCGAGCGTTTTTTCCAGAAGGCATAAGCCAAAAAGCCAAGCAGCAGCAATATTCCGAAAAATCCCATTGTGCCAAGCAGCGAACCAAATAACAAACCACCCAAAAGTCCCGCTAAAAATCCTTTTTTACCCGCAGAAGAATTTTTATCTTTGCTATTTGCCGCTTTCTTGTCATTTTTCGCAGTATTTTGCGAGCTTGACGATGTTTTTTTCGTATTACTAACCGACTTCGAGCGCGCTGGCATCTTAAAACCACCGCCGCGACGCATAGAAAAATCCGTAATTTGCGCTTTTTCCGTGAATTGAGAAATTATTCCCGTCAAATTAACTTCCGCATTCGCTCTACTTGGCAAAACCAACAACGACAAACAAAACAAAAACGATAAAAAAATCTTTTTCATATAAGCGCCTTAACCGTTTTGTTTTGCTAACCATTCTTTGGCTTTTTCAGGATCGTAAATGCCATACAAAACAACGCTATGGTCTTCCAAAATATAGCCGAGTTCAGCTGCGGCTTTGCGTTGAATATGTTCAATTTCATCGTTATTGAATTCCACCGTTTTACCGCTTTTCACGCAAACTAAATGATTGTGGCTATCACCGCTATTGATTTCAAAAACACTGTGATTACCCACAAAATTGTGCCGTTTCAAAATTCCAGCTTGTTCAAATTGCGTAAGCACCCGATAAACCGTTGCCAAACCGATATCTTCGTCTTCCTTAATCAAAATCTTATAGACATCTTCCGCCGATAAATGCACATTGTTTCCAGCGGTTTCCCGTTCCATAATTTCCAAGATTTTCATTCTTGGACCTGTAACCTTCAAGCCCGCTTTTTTTATCTGCTGCGTCATAAAACTTTCTCCTGTGCTTAACTTATCTGACATCGGCTTCAATGCTGTTTTTTAATTCCAAAAATGCCTGTGCTTCGATTTGGCGAATTCTTTCTGCCGAAACTTGATATTTATCCGCCAAGTTTTGCAAAGTTACTTTTTTATCTTCATTCAACCAGCGAGCTTCCACGATTTCACGGCTACGGCTATCTAATTTATCTATCGCTCTAAACAATCTTTGGCGGTAATAATCGTGTTCTTCTTCTCTTTCTACCGTTTTTGCTGGATCGTAAGAAGAATCCGTAAGCCAAGCCGATGGCGAAAAATTGTCTTCATCGTCATCATCAGGAGCATCAAAAGCAATATCCTTACCTTGAATACGGCTTTCCATTTCATAAACATCTTTTACGGGAACATTTAACTCATCGGCGATATGTTTTGCTTCTTGCTCGTTAAGCCATTTGAAGCTTTTTTTCATACTGCGAAGATTGAAAAACAACTTCCGTTGCGATTTGGTAGTTGCAATCCGCACCATTCTCCAATTACGGATTACATATTCGTGAATTTCCGACTTAATCCAATGCACCGCGAAAGAAATCAAACGCACACCGTGCGAAGGATCAAAGCGTTTTACCGCCTTCATCAAACCGATATTTCCTTCCTGAATTAAATCCGCCAAAGCAAGACCATAACCAGAAAAGCCACGCGCAATATGCACAACAAAATTCAAATGATGAACAATCAATTTTTGTGCAGCTTCACGCGATTGATTTTCGAATAAATCGATTGCCAAAGCCCGTTCTTCTTCGGCGGTCAAAATCGGAATGTTGCGAACTCTGGAAATGTATTGATCGATGCTGCCGCAAGGAACAATCCAGTTTTTTGCGCTTACTGCAAGTGCTTTTGATGTCATATTTTTTCCCTTTAATAAAAACAAAAATTCTTTTTTCGGAGTTTTTTCGCTATCAATCGTTGTAAATCATTGCTTCGACAAAATCGCGAGCATTGAACTCGCGTAAATCCTCTATTTTTTCTCCAACTCCGATAAAACAAACAGGAAGACGCAACTGTTCCGTTACCGCAAATAAGCTACCGCCTTTTGCCGTGCCGTCAAGTTTGGTGATAACCACTCCGTCAATTCCCATTGCCTGATGAAATTCTTTTGCCTGCCGCAAAGAGTTTTGACCGTTGCCAGCATCGATAACAATCAAAGTTTGATGTGGCACATCGGCATCTAATTTTTGCAACACTCTTTTGACTTTTTTAAGCTCTTCCATTAGATGATTTTGCGTATGCAATCGTCCCGCGGTATCAACAATCAACACATCACATTCACGGGCTTTTGCTGCTTCCAATGCGTCATATGCAACCGATGCCGCATCCGCTCCTGTTTTTTGCGCGATAACGGGAACGGAATTTTTCTCTCCCCAAGATTGCAATTGCTCAACCGCCGCCGCACGGAAAGTATCCGCCGCCGCAAGCATTACTTTCTTTCCCTCGGATTTATATTTTGCTGCAAGCTTACCGATAGTCGTAGTTTTTCCCGCACCGTTAATACCAATCATCAAAATCACAAATGGTTTGGCTTTTGTAGTATCAATTTTCGTTTCATACGGTGCGAGCAATGAGTGCATATAGTCGGCAAGCGTGCTACGAACTTGATTTGCGTCGGTTATTTCTTTATTTGCAATTTGTTTTTTTAGCTCATCTAATATTTTTTTCGTCCCCTCTACTCCAACATCGGCAGAGAGCAGAAGCATTTCTAAATCTTCCAACAGCGCATCGTCAATTTCTTGTCGCTGACGGAAAAAACCGCTGAATGCGTTGCTAGTTTTGGATAAACCTTGTTTTAAGCGAGATAAATAACCGCCCTCTTCTTGCGGTTTTACGGCTTCTTTTTCTGTTTCGTTTTGGACTTGTTGATTCTGACTTTCGACTGCCGTATTTTTTTCTTCCTGCACGGCGGATTGATTTTCTGTTTTATTTTTTCTAAACCAGTTAAAAGCCATATTTTGTCCTTATGAGTGTTGATTTATTTTGATGTTTTAAGCGCGAGTGCGACGAATATTTATTCCGACATTACGAGTAAATTCCAAAGCAGAGGGTTTGCGGATTTGAATTCGCACGGCATCGATGAGTGAAAAATTTGCAAACAGCGCGTCTATGAGATTAAAGGCTAATTTTTCAAGCAACTCTGCTTTGCTATTTTTTGCTTCATCGATAATCAAATTACAAACCGCGGCGTAATCAAGCGTATCTTCGATTTTGTCGCTTACGGATTTAGATAAATCGCATTCCATTTCTAAATCAATGATTAGAGTTTGCGGAAGAATTTTTTCGTGTGGAAATATGCCGATCGTGCTTTCTATTTTGAGTTCTTTTATAAAAACGATGTCGCTCGATTTTTCGCTCATTGAATATTTACAGTTCAAATTCGGATAAAACGCGGCGAATTATAAGTAGCTACAAGTTTTTAACTTCGATTTATTGTTGTTTTTTTACAACCAACCAGCGCGGAAAATTCGAATGTCAAACTACGACTTTCACTTGAATTTATCTCGCTACAATGCACGCCCTTTTTCCGACCGCCATTAGCTACGGCTTTTTACGGAAATATCCACGCAATTTAGGATTTTTATGAACACAGTTTTCTGCTTACTTGCCGCACTTTTTGGTTATCTCGCGGGAAGTTTGAGTTCAGCAATAATCGTCTGCCGCATTTTTGGTCTTCCTGACCCGCGCACGCAAGGTTCAAATAATCCTGGCACAACCAATGTTCTACGACTTGGCGGTAAAAAAGCTGCCGCAATCACACTTCTCGGTGATGTATTAAAAGGTGTTATTCCTGCCTTAATCTTGAAGCTAATTTTTCCCGAAGAAACTATGCTCTGGCTTTTAGCGGGATTTTTCGCTTTTATCGGACATATTTATCCCGTATTCTTTGCGTTCAAAGGCGGTAAAGGCGTTGCAACCGCGGCAGGTGTTTTACTCGTTTGGGAACCGCTAGTTGGGCTTTTGTGTATCGGAGCTTGGGTATTGATTTTTGCAATAACACGGCTTTCATCATTAGCGGCACTAGCAGCAGCTTTTGTTGCACCGATTGCAACTTTCGCATTAAACCGTTCAGGAAAAGAATTACCGATTTTGGTGCTATTTATCGTCGCGATGCTGGTTTTCCGCCATCGCGGTAACATTCAACGATTACTTTCAGGACAAGAGCAAGCTTTCAAATCGAATAAAACTAGCTCTGCTGATAAAACATAATTTTTACTGAACACTTGTAACAATAAGGAGTTAAAGATGTATCAATATTCAGACGACGACGAAGAAGATGCTTTCGACCGTATGTTCCACGAAACTTACGGTGATATGGCTGACGAACTCATCGAGCAAGAACAGCAAGCGCGTCAAGAACAAGAAAATGAGGGCTAATTTATGAGAGACGACGACTATAAAGAAGATTACGAAGACGCAGAATCCGACGGCTGGGAAGACGAGGAAGACGATGTCAAAGAACTCGGCGGCTCTGGCACTTGGGGCGAAGGTTTCGGTGGCGGCCGCTATAACGATGACGGCGACGATTCAGGCTGGGAGTATGACGACAACGACGATGATGACAATTACAGCGACGGCTATTCCGATGTCGATAGAGATGATGAATAGCAAAATCGCCTAAATCTCCCGTTATATTTTCATTTTCTACCGCGCTATATTTTTGTAGCGCGGTGTTTATTTATATTGTGTGCTAGAAACACAGCAAAATTATTAAATACAAGGAATAACAAATGGCAAGAATGACCGTAGAAGATTGTCTTAAAGAAGAAAACAACCGTTTCCGTTTAGTTTTAGCTTCGGCGTGGCGGGCAAGAAATATTTCTCGTGGCGATGCACCGCTTGTCAATGCTAACGGTGATAAACCAACCGTTATCGCTCTGCGTGAAATCGAAGACGGCAAAACCTCAATCGCCGAACTTATCGATAAAAGTTACGAAAAATAAGAAAAAAATTCGGAGACAAAAATGAGCGGCAATCCTTTTGAACAATTCGCTGGTAGTCAATTTTTACTTGATGCTTGGAATGAATTGCACGATGAAGTTGCCGCTTATTTGAATCCCGATGAAATTGAAATTCTGCTTAACACCGCCGTCTATGGTGCGGATAAACATTCTGGGCAAAGCCGTGAATCAGGAGAGCCGTATTTCACTCACCCGATTGCAGTTGCGAAAATTTTGGCGGAGCAGAAATTTGATTTAGCAATTTTGCAAGCGGGACTTCTGCACGATGTTTTGGAAGACACCCCCGTAACCAAACAGGAAATGGCAGAGCAATTTGGCGTTGCGGTTACGGCTTTGGTTGATGGCGTGTCGAAGTTAGAACGGCTCAAAGATCAAGCACCGCAAGAAGCACTGGCAAACACTTTTCACAAAATGCTAGTTGCCGCAACCGATGACCCTTGCGTCATCATCATCAAACTTGCTGACCGTCTGCACAATATGCGCACTCTCGGCGCGCTTCGTCCCGATAAACGCATTCGCAAAGCCCGTGAAACGATGGAGGTTTATGCTCCAATTGCTTCGCGTTTAGGAATGTTTTATTTTTTTGCGGAATTGCAAGATTTAGCCTTTGCCAATTTATTCCCTTGGCGTTATTCGGTTATCAAAAAACATTACGCTGAAAAATTCGGTAATAACGAGATGATTAACCGTGTTATTGCGGAAATTGATCAGGTTTTAATCGAAAAAAATATCAATGCAAAAGTTGCGCAACGCCGTCGTAGTTTGTGGAATATTTACGGCAGAATGAAAAATAAGGGCGGTTTTAATGCTGCCTGTCGCACAATCACCTTACGGATAATCACAGAGCAACTCGATGATTGTTACCGTGCGCTCGGTGCGGTGCATAACCGTTACCGTCCCGTTGAAGGTAAATTTGAAGATTACATCGCTTCGCCAAAAAGTAACGGTTACCGCTCGCTGCGCACGAGTGTTACGACCAACCGCGGAGAAGTTTTGAATGTGCATATTCGCACCAAGGAAATGCATATTTTGTCGGAGAACGGTGTGATTGCCGTCTGGCATCAAAACTTTAAGAATCAAATTGTCCGTAATGCCGAGCGAAATAAAGTCGCGACGAAAAATCTCCGCGAATGGTTGTCGAGCTTACGGGATATTGAATACATCACTGCAAATCCTTTGGAGTTTTACGACGCGATTAAAAAGGAAATCAATCCGCACGGTTCGATACAGGTTTATTCACCGCAAGGAAAGGTTATCGATTTACCGCGTGGCGCAACGCCCGTCGATTTTGCTTATTACATTCACACCGATTTAGGCAATTGCTGCCGCGCTGCGCTGGTAAATGGCAATTCTTATCCGCTTTCGCGCGCTCTACAAACGGGACAGACGGTAAAAATTATTAAAGACAAAGCTCCCTGTGCGCAAATTGGTTGGTTGCAATTTGTAGTTTCGGCGCGGGCGAGAATTGGAATTCGGCATTGTTTGGCGAATTTGAACGGTGAAAATGCTTCCCATCTCGGTAAGGAATTGCTCAATCAGGCTTTGCAGGCTTACAACATCGATTTTGCAAGTCTAGAAAATTCCGAAAAATTACAAAACTATCTCGATAAAAACCGTAGCAATATCAACACACTTTTAAGCGATATCGCCGCAGGAAGGCGGCAAGCAATTTTGGTTGCGGCGGCAATTTTGGGTAGAACCGAGGCAGCTCCGCAAATTTTGTATATCAACTCCGCCAGCGATGCGGGAATTACCATCGCGGATTGCTGTTATCCATTACCGAATGAAGAACTTGCCGCCTATCTCGAAACGGGAAAAGGCATCCATATTCACCGTAAAAACTGCAATGCTCTACCGATAAGTAACACAATTAACTGGATTTGTGCTGAATGGTCAGACAATATTCAGGGAAATTTCAAATCGATGCTTTCACTGGAAGTGTTAAACCGCCCGATGATTTTGGCAAATATCGCTAGCAACATCGCGGCGGAAAATTGCAACATCGCGGATATCAATTTAGATACCAGCGGAGGAGAAAATTCCTGCAAAATCAACCTTATTTTGGAAGTAAAAGACCGCGATCATCTTGCAAAAATCGTCCGCCGTATCCGCCCTCTCGACGGTATTATTTCAATTAGCCGTTAAGGAAGCTATATAGTCGCTCCACTTCAAAATAATACTGCGTTAGCTTTGCCTCGCCGTATTAGGCATACTGTCTTCGGCTCGCCGCCTTGTCTTATTTTGAATTGAAACGACTATAAAATTTCAAAAAACTTACAGGACAAAGCTAATGAATACTCCTACGAAAACTAAAACTGGTTTAGCTACACCCGATATGCTTAAGGACGCTGCAAAAGCGGAGAAAAATTTGCAACAAACTGGATTACATATAACGCTCGAGGAATTACAAAACTGGCGTGATAAATTAAAAAATCATCCGCAAGTCTCTTCTCCAAAGCCGCATAAATAATGGCAATTCTTATCATCACACCAGAGGCTCAATCTGATATTGAGCGTTTTTACTATTTCTATTTAGAAACTGCCAGTGAAAAAATTGCATTTGCGCTTGTGGATACGATTACGAATAAATTAACCGAATTGGCTAAAAATCCAAAAATTGGCAGAAAGTATTACGACACAAACACAGAATTTTCTTATCGCGGGTTTTTAATATTTTTTGGTGCTGCTAAAAGAAATTGCTACATCGCTTTGTATAAATTCGATAATAAAACCGTAACCGTATTAAGAATAAAAATGCTCGTGAAGGCGGTTATCGTCCTTTGCCGTTAAATAACAAATAGCAATTATGAAATGGATTATTGCCTACGACATTCGAGATAAACGCCGTTTGCGCCGAGCTTATCGGCATTTATGTCAATATGCTTTGCATCTTCAAAATAGCGTTTTTTTACTGCAAGGCGATAGAGAGTTTTACGAAGAATGCAAGGAAAAACTCTGGGAAATTGTCAATAAAGAAGACGATGTCCGTATTTATGAGCTAC
>JAGBJT010000009.1 GCA_017934275.1 Cardiobacteriaceae bacterium
TAAGCACATTACCGTTATTTTGCGCCAAAATTTCTAACACTTTTTCCTTAAATTTCACATCGTAAGCCATAAATATATACTCCAAATTAGCTGAAAAATCATTATAACATAGTTCAATTACTTTGGTGCGAAAGCACTATACCACCCTGAAAGTAATACTTTTGCTGTAAAAAGTAAAGAAGGGGAAGTAAAAACTATGTTTAAACACCCCAAAGGCAAATCCTATTATGACAGACAAAAGTGAAGGAAAATATTATTGCCAAATTTGTGGTTTTGAATGCGATGAGAGTGATTTATGTTCATTCGAATTATGTATTTGCTGTGGCGGAGAGTTTGGTTATGATGACGATGATGATGATGCAATCCGTACTTACCGAGAAAAATGGTTTGGTGATGGAATACCTATTTGTTTCACAAAAAACCCTCGCTTTCCCAAGTACTGGTCCATCGCTCACTTAAAAACTCAACTCGCAAACATCGGCTTTAATTTAACCGATGAAATGATTGCAGAGATAGAAAAAAATCGAATGAAGAGGTAAAAATAAAAAGCGGAAGAGTTAAATCTTCCGCTTTCTCATCAAATTTTATTCATATTTCAAATTAAAAATCCCACTGTCCGCCCAAGATTTCATTTCTTCATTAAAGTCGGCTAGTGTTAGCGGATTGTCCTGTAAATAGTTTTTTCTAAATTTAACCGTAACCGTATTTGCATCAAATTTTAGCTTCGGATAATCGCTTTTGTTTATATCAATTCTGGCACGATTAAGCAGTACGGATAGCCGTAACACCAGCAAACTTTGCCATAAAAAAGCGCGGTATTGCGGTTGAATTTCCTTAAATTGCTTTTGCGGCAATTTTTTACGCTGACCTTTAATCAACACGCTCATCATTTTCTGCATTTGCTGCGAAAAGCCTGGCATATCCGAGTTTTCGATTAAATACGCTCCGTGGTTATGCTGCTTACTTCGCGATACCGCCAGCCCAATTTCGTGCAGAGCGCAGGAAAATTTAAGTAAGCGCGCGAACCTCTTTGGCGTTTTTTCGGTCATAAATAAGGCTAAATAGTTCGCCAAACTTGCGACATTTTCGGCTTGTTTGATGTCAATATCAAAGCGTTGTTGCATCGCTGAAACGGTGATTTCAGCTTCATCATTGGTTATTCCGCTTTCTTTTTCCATCAATTCGAATAAAACACCTTCTCTTAAAGCCGCTTGACTGACTTCCGCCTGCTTAATTCCTAGCTGTTCAAATAATCCGTAAAGAATACAAACACCGCCACAAAAACCGAATGCACGGGCTTCATCAATGCCTAATTTTTCGGGCAATTTTTCATAAGTTCCAATGCTTTCCAATTCATCTAAAAGCTTTTGTAGTCCGACTTTTGTAATGCCATTTTGATTTTTATCGGGATTAAATAATTTATTTCCCAAAACCTTTTCAACGCTTTTTGCCGTCCCTGAACTGGTTATTGCATTTTGCCATTTATGTTCGCGAATTATTTTTATATACGGTTCGATATTTTGACCGACAAAATTCACGGCCTCTTTGATGGAATTTTTTGTAATTTTCCCCTTCGAAAAAAAACTAGAAGTCATATTTGCGCAACCCATTTTTATGGAACGCAAAAGCAATGGTTTTTGCCCTTCTCCGATAATAATTTCGGTTGAACCACCGCCGATATCGATAACTAAATTGCGTCCTTTGAAGTTTTGCGTGCTGGATATACCGCGATAAATCAGCCGTGCTTCTTCTATACCGCCGATAATTTCAATTTCCCGCCCTAATGCGGCTTCGGCGGCGGAGAGAAATTCTGCACCGTTAGCAGCAATGCGCATCGTATTAGTTCCCACTGCGCGGAATTGCTCTGTTGGCACATTTTTTAACCTCTCTTTCATTTCAGAAAGTGCATCCAAGGCTCGAACGACTGCCACTCCCCCTAGCCTTTTATCTGCACCGATACCTTCCCCCAATCGCACCATCGACTTTAATTTATCTAATTCAACAAAACCGCCCCCTTCTGATGCTTTTACGACTATCAAATGAAAGCTATTCGAACCTAAATCGAGAGCGGCAAAATATGGTGATTTTTCTTCTTTTAATTCTTCCTGCATTTTTTTTCCTTACATTATTTTCATTAAACATTTTATTCAACAATAACCGCAATAATTCCTGCAAAATTTTTCCAATGAAATATTCCTCCAAAGTTTTCACTATACATATGCGAAATTGAACCATCTAGATAAACGGCCTGCTGGCAATTTATTTCCTGCAAAGCACGAGCAAAATTGTAAAAATTCGGCAAATCTTTTTGTTCGGTTTTAGTTTCATCGGTGATGACAAAATATAGTTTATTTTCCTTGTCCGTGCAAATAGCATTGCGGCTATACGGTGAATAAAGCTTCGCTTGAAAGCGTGAATTTATTTTACCGTTAATAAGCAACATTGGGGCGGCTTGAAAAGCATAATCAGGCCTAATTTTTCTCTTTTCATAATCTGCTAATGGAATAATTGTCGCCTGATTATTTTGAAAATAAACAACCGCTGCTGGTTTGATATGAAAATTCCCCTTTCCCTGATTTTTATTTATCTCTTTTAGTTCTTTTCCGTTTTCAATCCAAAGTCCAGCTGGGCGAAATTCGGTATCATAAATTGCGGCATTTGTTATCATCACCGCTTGTTTTTTTTCACTCTTAATCTGATTATTTACCGCTCTAAATGTAAAATAATTCTCTCCTTTATCATTTTTCCAAAACAAGCGAATTTTGGCATTTTTATCAGGAGAAAAAACATAATAACCAACCTGATTGTGCTCAAATTTTGCACTCTTACCGCCATTTATTTTCTGCCAATTTATTTCCGCTTGCGCAAAATTCGCAAAAAACACAAAAAATAAGCCGAGAATACAACTCGGCTTAAAGCACAACAATTTATTCACAAACTGCAATTTCTAGCTCCATACTTTTGACACCGATAATTTGCACTAGCACTCCTGCGGCAATATTTTTACCCTCTTTTTCATGTAAAGTCCAGAAACTATCATCGATTTGCTCTTTGCCGTAACCGTTTTCTACTTTTCCGCGCAAAACTATTTTTTTACCAATTAAATTTTCCGCACGGTTATTTAGTTTATCTGCCGCATCTGATGATGTTTTTTTTCTGCCCTGTTTCGTCCAAAATTGCCACCAAATTGCGATGGCAATCAAGGATAAAACCGCAAATAAAAAGACTTGAATAAGCCCTGAACAGAAGAAGCTTAAACCCACGACAACCAAAGCCGCAACCGCTTGAAATACAAAGAAAAAACTCCCCGTAAAAAGTTCCACAATCAAGCAAATTCCGAACAAAATTAGCCAATTCCAAAATAAGGGCTCTAACATCATTCACCTCGCAATTTGTTGATTATGGTATTCGATTTACCATCTTTATTAAATAATTCTGCAATTCCCGCTAATGAACCGAGCAAATTACTGCTTTCCACTGGCATAAAAAATGTCTTCTGATTATTACTTGTAGCAAATTTTGCCAGTGCCTCAACATATTTTTGCGCGATGAAATAATTAACCGCTTGCACATCGCCTTTTTCGATTGCATCGGAGACCATTTCGGTTGCTTTGGCTTCTGCCTCTGCCATTCTTTCTCGGGCTTGTGCATCTAAAAAAGCACTCTCTTTGCGTCCTTCTGCGGCTAAAACTAATGCCTGTTTATTACCCTCTGCCCGCAAAATTTCCGATTGCCTTTCACCCTCTGCTTCTAAAATTTGTGCCCTCTTTATTTGTTCTGCTTTTTTCTGCCGCATCATTGCTTCAACTAAATCTTTTGGCGGTAATAATTCTTTAATTTCCACTCTTGTAACTTTTACACCCCAGGGATCAGTTGCTAAATCAATCACTCTTAATAAATCCGCATTTATACTATCGCGGCGTAAATTCAGGTCATCAAAAGTCATTGAGCCCGTAACCGTCCGCAAATTCGTCATTGCCAAATTCTGAATCGCATAAACCAAATCATCAACCGCATAAACTGATTTCGCGCTATCAACAATTTGAAAATAAACGATACCATCAATCGTAATCATCGCATTATCTTTGGAAATAACTTCTTGTTTTGGCACATCTAAAACTTGTTCTTTCATATTAACTTTATGCCCGACGCTTTCATAAAAAGGCACCAAAATATGAAATCCAGGTGATAACACGCGGTTAAATCTACCCAAACGCAAAACCGTGTATTCATAACCTTGTTTGACGATTTTTATACTCGCAAACCCCGTGTAAATCGCAAGCACAAGAAAGACAAGCACGAAGATAGCTGGCGCAGTCATAATTTTCTCCTTAAATTCAGATAAAACAAAAAAAAAAAAAAAACGATGATTTTTTATTTCTAAAAAATCGAGTTTTTTATACCTCATTTTTGGATTTTTTTCACATAGTCAAAAAAATATTTTTTCTTTATTTCGATAGCGTAAAAAAAGCAACTGTTTGCGCTAAAAATTGGCAGATTTTTTGATTTAATTTGCAAAATTATTTGAAAATTTGCGACATTTTCTGGCTTTATTTTGAATATTTTTTTTAGGTATTTTTAAGTGTTTTTTAATTAAAAACGCCGATTTAATTTAACGCAAAAACATAGCTGTGCCGCTTGTTTTAAGCTTATTGCTATTTAATTTTTGCGGCTAAAAACCTGCTATCTTCGATAGATTTTTTTGCCGAAAAAATGGATTTTTTTGGCAAAAAACTTGCAAAAATAGAAATACTGTTTTATATTGTGCGCTCCTTTTAACAAACATACAGGAACTTTAATTATGGAAATTCAACAATTATTTGATGAAATTAGCAAGCTGAATAATGAAGACTTCGTTGCTCTTATTAACAAGTTGGAACAAATTCGCAGCCAACGCGCTAATGAAATTCAAAGAGAAACTGCTCGTCAAGTTGCATTACTTACTGGCGGAAATATCATTAAAAATAAGAGAAATAGACAACCTCTTCCAGCTAAATTTATGCACCCGCAAACTGGTGAAACTTGGTCAGGACAAGGTCGTCAGCCAAAATGGTTCACTGATTTCGTCGAAGCTGGTGGTAATGAAAAAGACCTACTCGTGAAGTAAGTTTTTTCAGTTGTCCTTTGAAAAAATCCCTAGTTTTCTAGGGATTTTTTTTATCTCATCTATCGATTTTATTGCTAATTTTTACTTATTTACTATTAGTTTTTCTTGCATTTTTATTACATTATCAATGCTTTTTTCATTGCAAATTTATCGAAATTTACTTTAATTTCGACCGTAAAATTTCTCCATCTTTTCCGTTTTATTTTTAGATCCTTCGGCATAAAATTTGTATGATATACAGGCTTTTTGGGTAAAAAAATAGCCCATAATCTGAATAATTCAACATAAATAAGCCGATAAAACTCATTTAAGGAAGCAATTATGACTGCGCCATTTCGTCATTTAACTCCAATTATGGCTTTTACGATTAGTTTGATTGGAATAATGGCTTTTTTACAAGTTCATTCTGTGCAATCGATTTTGCCCTTGCTTTATCAATACTATTCGGCAACTGAAATTGAAATTGGATTAGCAGCAGGTGGCAGTATTTTGGCGATGGGATTACTTTCTCCTTTTATTGGTATGCTTTCTGATGCTTATGGACGAGCTTCTTTTATTCGCTATTCGGTATTATTAGTTTCAATTCCAATTTATTTTTCATCTTTTGCTCCGACGATTTTTATTTTTACCATCTTGCGTTTTGCGGTTGGCTTATTTGTTCCTGCGATGACAGTTTGTTTAATCGCCTATATCGCCGAAGAATTTAAGGGGCAAAATTTAGCCAAATTGATGTCGCTTTATGTTGCAAGTTCGGTTTTTGGCGGCTTTGCGGGGCGATTTTTGCTTGGTTATTTCAGCGAATATTTTTCTTGGCAGATTGCGATGCAGATTTTGGCGGCAATAAATTTAGTTTGTGCGCTTTGGGTATTTTTTGTTTTTCCGAAATCGCGTCGTTTCACTCCTGATAGTAATTTTTCGCACTCTTTTGCTATTTTGCGCTCGCATTTATCTAATCAATCAGTAATTTCATCTTGTGCTTTGGGTTTTTGCATTTTATTTTGCTTAATTAGCTGCTTTTCTTTTATCAATTTAAGGCTTTCTGCCGAACCGTATAACTTAAATACCGCGCATTTAGCCAATATTTTTGCGGTTTATTTAATCGGAATGTTAATTACACCATTAACCGCAACGGCGCTGCGGCGTTTAGGTGTAGTTAAGACGATGATTATTTCACTTTCTTTTTCATCTTTGGGAATTTTCTTAACTCTTATACCTTATTTATGGATAATTATTTTCGGTTTAGCTTTAATGTGTTCTGGAGTATTTGTTGCGCAATCGGCGACAATGAGTCATATTGCCATCAATATTAAACAAGGTCGTTCTTTGGCAACGGGGCTTTACTACTTGTCATATTACGGGGGAGGATTTATTGGTGCTTGGATTTCTGGTGCTGCTTATAAGCATTGGCAATGGAATGGCGTTGTTATGACTATGTTTTTCGTCTTATTTTTTGCGATGACCAACATTTTATTATTCATCAAATCTGATGCTTAAAAAACATTTCTCTTATTTTCAAATTCCAGCTAATTTTCTGCCACCTTTGCGGTTTTTTTTGCTTTTTTTACTCACAATTTCTGCGATTTTTCTGCGTTTTCATTTTCCAATCTTATCGAAAAATTCTTCTCTTATCGCATTGATTATTTTCTGCTGTTTAACTCTTATTTTTGTCAAAAAGAGGTTTTGGCGTAATTTATTTATTTTTGCTACTGTCTTTGTTTTTTCCATCTACCGTGCTGCGGTTGTTTTTCCACTGTCAGAGGAAAAAATTAGCTGTTCTGGTATTTGGAAAATTATAGATTTCCCCAGAGAATCGGTGCCATTTGGGCAGAAATTTGAATTAAATTTAATAAAAAATCACAACTCTTCTACTTGTAAAATTACATCATCAGCAAAAATTGTTGCCACTGATTACCGTAGTCGAGAAGAGATAGCTGAAAGTTCTTTACAACTCGGAGATAGTTTTACCGCAAGCTTAAATTTACGAGCTGGGGATTTTTCTTATTTTGCCACTCTTCCTAAAAATTTTATCGAAAATAAAATCACTATCCAGCCTTCATTTTTACTATCTTGGCGCAATTTTTTAGGACAAAGAATTGACAATATCTTCGGCGAAAATTCCCGTTGGGTTCGCGGCTTACTTTTAGGTGATGCCGCAAAACTCTCGATGTATGACCGTGAAGTGCTCACTCGCACAGGCACAAATCATCTACTTGCGGTTTCGGGCTTGCATTTGGCTTTATTTACGGGCTTTTTTTATTTTTTAACTTTGCGGATTTGGGCTTATTCACCGTTTATTTACCGTATTGAGCCACGCACGGCAGCAATTTTGAGTGCTGTTTTTGCGGGTTTATTTTTTGTTTTTTTAACGGGTGCGCATACACCTGTTGTGCGTTCTTGGATAATGTTTTCCTGCATCTTGATTTCCTGGCTTTTTTCCCGCTCTTTAACAGGAATTTTCACCATCTTTGTAGCTGCAATTTTAGTCCTTTGGTGTTATCCAGCTGCTTTATTTTCTATCGGAGCGTGGCTGTCTTTTTTAGCAACCGCTGCTTTGATTTTATCTTCCCCATATTTACAAAATTTTTCACCTCTTGTGCAATGGATATGTATTCAAGCTGCCTTAACTTTTATGATTTATCCGATAACTTGGGCAGGTTTTGGTGGTATTGCAATTTTTTCTTTTTTTGTGAATTTTATTGTCATTCCCCTGCTTGGTTTGTTAATCCTGATTTTATTTTTAGCTTTAATTTTTCCAATTCTTGCTGATTTTGCCATTTTCTCACTTAGTTTCTACTTAAAACCCTTATTTGTAATCAGTTCGTGGAATTTTTATTTTGAACCGAATTATCAACCGCCAAATTCTGCTGCGGCATTTTTTATTTTTGCGATATTTTTTGCACTTTGCCGTTATTTTCGCTTATCTCTTATCAATATTTTTCTCTCCTGTATTTGTGCAATTTTACCGTTCTTGCAACTTGGAATTTACACTGCTAACACCAAAATACCCAGCCATATTTTTTACCTTAAAAATCGTCAAACTGTTTTATTCAACACTGGCTATCATTTAAGGCAGAAATATGACTACAAGAGATTTTTAGAACCGCATTTCAAAAGAAGAAACCGCCGTCCGACGGCAATTATTTTGACCTCTTCTAGCACTTATGCTATCGGTGGTGTCGCCGAATTAAAACGCCGAAATCCCAATATTCCAATTTATACTTTGAGCGATTTGGGAGATTTTGCTTTTGAATATGAATATTGTCCGTCAAGTGTAAAAATAAGAGATGAAATAAAATTTACAAGGAATAACGGACAATGTTTTGCCATACTTGAATTAGCCAACGGTAGAAAAGTTGAAATTAACGATAAAGCTGAATATCGAATTATCGCGGAATAAATTCCACCGTTATAGAATAAAAATTCATCTCTTTATATATAGTCGTTTCAGTTCAAAATAAGACAAGGCAGCGAGCCGAAGACAGTATCTAGAATACGGCGAGGCGAAGAGAACGCTATTATTTTGAAATGGAACGACTATAAAAATTAGGATTTAAGCAAACGCAGACAAATCCAACCGTCTTTTTCCGCGACTTTTTCAATTTGATAATTCGGATAATTTCGGCGAATTACCTCTTCTTGCCGTTCTAAAATCCCTGCAAATATAAACTCACGAGAATGTTTCTCAAATTCAGTTTTCAGTGCGCAAAGCGGTTCAAGCAGAATATTGGCGACTAATAAATCAACCGCACCGACCGTTTCAGGCTTGTCGGTTACGGTAATTTTTTCCGCAACATTGTTTTTTTCGGCATTTTCCCGTGAAGCCTGAATAGCCTGCGGATCAATATCGGTTTGATAAATTTTTTCCGCCCCGAGCAATGCGCAAGCTATTCCCAAAATTCCACTACCTGAACCGTAATCAAAAACCGTTTTACCGCTTAAATTATTACCTGCGAGATATTCCAAACATAATGCGGTTGACGGATGTGTGCCCGTACCAAAAGCAAGTCCTGGATCAAGGCGCAAAATCGCCGCGTTTTTATCAGCTCTGCCGCTCAAATCGTGCTCTTGTGCTGCAACCCAAAGCCTACCAGCTGCAAAAGAAATCGGCTGAAAATAATCCAGCCAAGCACGAATCCAATCACAATCGGCAAGCAGATTTTCCACAATTGCGTGCGCATATTCCTCGCCAAGCGCGGTTTTTAAGCTTTCCAAAACTTGTGTTTTATCGGCATCAAGTGCGAACAAGCCCGTAATTTTGGATTTTTTCCACAAAGGAGTTGTGCCAATTTCGGGTTCGAAAATTTCCTCTTCACTTGCACTAGTTGCGGTTGTTGCAATTGCGCCTGCCAGTTCCAAAGCAGTTTCAAATAACAAAGCTTCCTCATCGCCATTTGCAATTAAAGAAAGTTCTAACCAATCCTTTTGGTTCATATTTTTTCTCCTATAGTCGTTTCAATTCAAAATAAGACAAGGCAGCGAGCCGAAGACAGTATGCTTAATACGGCGAGGCGAAGCTAACGCAGTATTATTTTGAAGTGGAACGACTATATAACAGATGTTTAAGCGTTCAGTCTAACTAGACAATAAAAAAATCCCGCCTCATAGAGACGGGTAAGGTAAGCAAAGGTTGTTTTATCCGTTATAGTCGTTCCATTTCAAAATAATAGCGTTCTCTTCGCCTCGCCGTATTCTGATACAGTCTTTAAGCTCGCAGCCTTGTCTTATTTTGAACTGAAACGACTATATTTCGGATTGTTTCAGCGGCGGAAGTTCCGCTATTTCCAAATACCGCGGATTTCACGCAATGATGTGCGCATAAACACGCCTTGGCAAGGACGAACGCGGATTGATTGCTGTTCAAGATTGCCTTTTTCTGCAGCATCGGGATCGCCAGCGGTAGCGATATATACCGCGTAATCTTGGTGTGAAAGGCAGCGGTTGTCTTGCTCGTTAGTTTTGTAGCCGCCGTTGTCTCCGACTTCAACATCGCGATGTGTGCCTGACTTTGCGACACCGTTTTTCGACCAAGTTGAATCTTCGACTTTGAGCGCGCTATGAATACCAAGCACGGTTGGGCGCGAGGCAATTGAGTTATAGAAAATACCGACAAGACCTGCATTTCCCATTTCCTGACCTTCGCTGGATTTAGTTGGGTCGTAGTTTTCTCTAAATCTCACGCCCGAAGTTTCCAAGCTACCGCCCGTTCTAACATCGAGCCCGATTAAATATGAAGTTCCCGCGGTGCGTCCCTCGCTAATTTCGGTTTCGGTAGTAGTGCTGTCTTCACCGTAAGTAACGGGAGTTGTGGTTTGAGAGCGGTCATATTTATGTTTGATGCGATATTTTTCGGTTTTGGTTTGCTCAATCCAAGCTGCTTGGTCGTAAGCCGTACCTGAACCGAGACAACTTTCGCCTCCTGAACTTGCCGCACCGATAACTCTTTCACTACCAGAAACTTTTTCCCATTCGTTTTCTTTGATGTCGTCAGCGGTTTTACCGTCTTTATTAACCCAATTGTCGTCGCCGAAGTTTTTACATTCTCCACCGCCGATAACTTGATATTTACCGTCAATTTCGACTGGTTTGCCGTCGTTATCAACTTTTATGTCTTTCCATTCATAGACGGTTTTACCGCCAACAACGGAAGATGCAACCGCGCATTGATATTCATCAGCAAGCGGGTCGGTTTTACTATCGCCGTAATTTGGACCATATTTACTACCAGGTTCGGTTGTCGTGGTGTATTCAGGCGGAGTTTTAGCGTAGATGTTGTATTGCCGTGTGGTGTAGAACACCGCATCGAGTGTGATTTCTGGTCTAACGACGACGCGCTCTGAACTTTTTTCACCCGCGATACCCGCTGATAAATCCACACGCCAACCGCGTTTTCCTTCGTTTTCAGGAAATCCTGCTGGTTTCATACAACGATTTTGATTACCGTCTGTTCCGCTACCGCAAGAGTAGAACTTCCGTTCTGCCAAATTTTCTGGCTTGATTGGATATGTTCCACGGTCGTCTAAATAATCGATGATGCCGTAGAGGCGTTGCTGTGGCTGAGTAGTTTTACGGTCTTCTTCGTAGATATCCGAGCCCGTGCCGAAAGCGATGACATATTTATTACCGTGTTCGGTGTAATAGCGATAAACATCGGGGGCGGAAGTTATCGGTTGATGTCCTGAAATATTGTTGCCGTTTTCATTTGTGCGCTCGGCTTCGAAGATTTTTACCGCTTTCCACTCGCTTGGGCTACCGCGGAAATCGAAGCGATACAAATCACCGTTGTAATCGCCCGCATAAGCAATATCGGCAACGCCATCAAAATCCACATCGACTACCGCAGGTTGCGCCAATGCCGCGATATCAAATGCGTTTGCTTGATAGTCAGGGACGGTGATTTTGCGGATTAAATCGCCAGAGTTAGTTGTTGCTTTTCTTGCCGCAACATCGTCGGCGTTGAAGTTAAGTCCTGCCGTGTCATAGATGTAAAGCGCGGGAGCTGTGTCGTGATTGTCGCGTGCACCCGTTTGACAAGCACTCGCGCCTTCGGTTTTTACGCATTTTTCATTTGTCGGATAACCGTTAGCGACAAAAGCCGTTGCCCGCAAAAGTCCGCCTTGGCTTTGGGCGATTTTTATTCCGTCTTTTTCTTCCCAAGAGGTTTCGGTTTCATAAATCACGGGTTCGGAAATCGTGTAGCCGAGTTTTATTTGACTATCGCCATTACGGCTTTCCCAGTTACCGATTTTGCTTGCAGTTAAATCATCTGTATCAAAACCGACGGTTCCGTCGCCGCCTGCGGGATTTTTACCGTTTGCGAACAAGGAATAAGCTCCGCGACCACCTTGCCCCATTGTGCCGACGACAATTGTTTCTTTGTTACGGCTATTTCCGTCTGCTCCACTTGCAATAAATCCCGAAGTGGTGAAGTTAAACATTCCGCCATTTACCCCGTAAATATGCGGATTTAAGTTTTCACCGTAATCGGCACGGGCAACCGAACGCGGCAGTGCATCGCCCAAAGTTTCGCCTGCTTCGCGCGGCATTTTGTAAGGCAGATAAGTGAATTTCAGGCTATACGGATGCGTAACCGAAGGATTTCTTTCATAGATGTAGAGCATTCCGTCATTTGCGCCCATCAGAAGATATTTCGCAGGGTCATTCTCGCCTGCAATGCGGATTGGCGAAGAATCAATCACATCGCCCATATAGCGTTCCGCTGGTTCATCAGTAATGCGGTTGCGGTATTCATTTACTAACCTTGCGGTAATTGCACCGTCCGTAACTTTTGCGGCGACTTGCTCTTCAATTGCTTTATCCGTTGCAAGTTCGCGTTTCAACCAAGGCATAAATCCATATTGAAATTCCACATCGCCACCGTCAGCAGCAACAAATCCGAAAGCTTGAGCAAGATTTGTATCGCTATTAGAAGCAAATGTCCAAGCACTGTCGGCAGCATTACGGACTAAAACCTTATACGGTGTCGCGAAAGATGAAGTGTTGTAATTTTTATTGGCATCGTCGTCTTTGTTATTACAAAGCCAGCGTCCCCATTTGCGGGTGGTGTATGTGCCAGAGAGCGAATTGATTGCGCCTGATGGTTTTTGCTCGGTTTCGATCAGCGTGCAGGTGTATTTATCTTTATCAATCAACTCGAATTGCTCGATTGGTGCGGTTAAAGTATAAATTTGATGGAATTTCAAAAGCGATGACCAATTGCCCGTATTGAGCGAAATCGTATTCATCAAACCAACCTGATTTGTGCCGCAACTCGCTCCTGATTTGCATAAATCAATCGCCACTGCACCGTAAATCGGATTGCCATCTCCGTCATAACCCGTAATTTGATTTTGCTTTTGTTCGGGATATTTGCTGACATCAATCGCCGAAGTGGAAATATTCTGCGGCGCGGCAATCGATGTGGTTTTGAGTTTGGATACGGTTTCAGAAGGTTTATTTTCAGGTGTGCCTGTATCGGTAGAAGTTGAACCTTCTATGGTTTCTATTTCCCCTTCTGCAACAGTTTCAGGTTCTCCGTCAGATATATCTTCAGTTTTGCCAATGCTTGCGTCTGATGTTCCACCAGAAGATGTGCTTGATGTTGAAGTGCTAACTATTGTGTCAATGATTTTTGAGAAGGCATTAGTTAATGATGCCGTATCGCTTGCTGAATAAAAACCCGTTCCGTCTGTATTGGCAAGTTCTGGATCAACACGGCTAGCACCGCGCAAATAATTCAAATCCAGAGCATCAAGAGAACCATCTGTGTCATAACTGATAGTGAATGTTTGGATATTCTGCTTACCCGTCCATTTTGAACCTTCGATATCCGTGCCGACATTGTCTGGTTTTAAGTCCTTGTTATAGATTTTGTCGGAAAAGTATTCCATACCGTTTAACAAATTCACCTGCCCTAATGAAACCTTGTTACCGTCAGCATCAAGAGTGTAAGAAGCGTGTTTAAGCGGGGAATTTGATAAAGCGCAATGCGGATAAGCTGCTTTTGCACCGCAGTTGTATGTGCCGTATGAATAGTAGATATAACGACCTGCCGCATTTTGTGTTGATAAGTACCACATATATTGACTCGGCAAAGCTGACCATTCATTGCTTGGATTATCAACCAAATCGTAGAAATCTTTCAGCACTGATTTGTAAGCCAAAATACTTGAATCAATCGGTCTTGCTGGATTTGTTAATGTTTCTCGAATTGCGGCGGCATATTGACTTTGATTTTTTAATGCATATCCCGTATCTGAATTCACCGCACCGTCAGCAAGCACAATGACGAAATTCTTTTGGCAGTGATACTTAATACTTTTCGCTACATATTCAACCGCTGCTAAATACATTGAGCCAGTCGGAGTTTGCCCCTGCGGACACATTTTGGCAAGTTCTGTGTAGATATTTTTTCCGTTAGTCCATTCACTAAAAATTGGTTCAAATAGTTGCACACCAGTATTTTTGCAGTTTGCGATGTTTTTGCCGTAGTAATAAGCACCGTTGTTTTGTCTTGAATCTAGAAAAGTAATTAAATTCCAAGCAACTTTATCGTCGTATTTAGTAGTTATGTTTTGCACGGTATTAAGCAATATTCCCCAGCCAGAATTTGCCTTGTTAGATTGTTCTTTTTTATTCGCATAAGTCATCGAACCAGAACTATCAAGAGCCAAAATCACCCGCGGCTTCACATTAGATGATGTAGTCGAAACAGTCCTTAAATATTGCTGCTTACGGTTATGCGGAACGCTGTGAATATATTCCTGAACTTTTGAGGGATTGATTGTGGTTTCTGTATCGGTGCGCGACCAGCCAGAAGTAGTTGTCGTAGAGCTTGTGGTGAGAGTTTCAAGATAACTCGGAACGGCGGAGAACGGTGATGCTTTGGGAACTTCAACCGCATTTACTGAAAGTGAAATTGCAGAGCAAATTGCGGCTATCGAGGAGGTGAGTAAAAACCGTCCTTTATTTACATTAAAACACGGTTTATTCGCACAAAAAGAGGTTTCGGGGGGGGGTAAATATATTTTTTCATTTCAGCGTCCTTTGCTTAAATTTAAGCGGTTTTTCGGATAATATAGTCGTTCCACTTCAAAATAATACTGCGTTAGCTTCGCCTCGCCGTATTAAGCATACTGTCTTCGGCTCGCTGCCTTGTCTTATTTTGAATTGAAACGACTATAAAAAATTGCAACTAAATCGCTGCAAGTTATGACTAAATCAAAATATAGCTAATTTTTTACTAATTTAAGAAGCCACTGTCAAGCAATTTTCTTATTTTTTATTTCTGTCAAGTTGAGCAAAAAAAAAAAAAAAAACGGTTCTTTACAAAGAAAAAAACCGTTGATTTTTATGAAAAAAACAGCCTGAATAAACTAAACATCAGCCGTTTTCAGATGCTTTATTTAACAATTCCAAACCGCGGTTTATTTTGCCTTTTCCCTTTTCTCTTCGCGATAAAAATTTTGCATAGGCTTCGTGTTCTGTTATTAACGAGGATATCGCTTCATTTAACAAATCATTAACGGTTATTTTCTACTCTTCGGCTATTTCTTGTAATTGCTGATGTTTTTGTTCTGATAAATGTAAGGTTATATTTTTCACCGTTCATCTCTCAATTTCCGCACAAATTCCTGTGCATCTAGTTCCCACAAATTGGTATCAGTTGAATATTTAGAAAAATCAATTTTTTTTTCTAGTTTTTGCCTCTCTCTTATTTACCGTTTGACTAAGCAGAAAATCAATATAAAGCTCGGCACTATCGCGTAAATTTTGCGGTAGTTGTGCAATTTTTTCTTCTATAGTCGTTCCACTTCAAAATAATACTGCGTTAGCTTCGCCTCGCCGTATTCTAGATACTGTCTTCGGCTTGCTGCCTTGTCTTATTTTGAATTAAAACGACTATAGCGTCATCGTCATAAAAGCTCCAATATCAAAAGCAACACTTTAATTCTCCGCCATCGGAAAAATAAAATCCCCGCCCTTTCAAATCATTTACGGATAAAAATGCAGCTCAATCCCGAACAATTGCAGGCGGTGCAATATCTTGACGGTCCTTTACTCGTTATCGCAGGTGCTGGTTCTGGCAAAACTGGTGTCATCACGCAAAAAATCGCGCATCTCATCAAAAATTGCGGCTATCAAGCAAAGGAAATAACCGCACTCACCTTCACCAATAAAGCCGCTGGTGAAATGAAAGAACGGGTTCGCGAAATTTTGGGGCGCGCCTCTTACGGTTTGCGGGTTTGCACTTTTCACCGTCTCGGTTTAGATATCTTGCAACGGGAAGCACAATCGCTCGGACTACGCCGTGGATTTTCAATTTTTGACCAAAAAGACGGTAGAAATCTCCTGCGCGATATCACCAAATCCGACGACAACAGCTATTTGAATGCAATTTCCAACCGTATTTCTAATTACAAAAATGCAGGAATTAGCCCAGATGTCGCGCTGGAATTTGCTAAAAACGAAGATGATGCTCTGATTGCCAAAATCTACAAGGAATATATCAAGCGACTTCTAGCTTATAACGCGGTAGATTTCGACGATTTGATTTTGCTGCCCTTACAGCTTTTACGGGAAAAAGAAAAAATCCGCAATTTCTGGCAGAACAAAATCCGCTACACCCTCGTCGATGAATATCAAGATACCAACGATTGCCAATATGAATTAACGCAATTTTTAGTCGGAAATACGGGAATGCTTACCGCGGTCGGCGACGATGACCAGTCAATTTATGCTTGGCGCGGCGCAAATACGGAAAACATCAAACGCCTCGTCGCCGATTTTCCTAACTTAAAAACCATCAAACTTGAACAAAATTACCGTTCAACTCCAAAAATATTGAACGCCGCAAATACGCTCATCAGCCACAATCAACACATTTTCGAAAAAGAACTCTGGTCGGATAAAACAGGCGGTGAAAATATCCGTATTCAAGCAGCCAGCACGGAAGATGACGAAGCTGCTCTAATCGTGAGTGAAATCAGCTGGCAATTGCAATTAAAACGCGCAAATCCCGAAGATTTTGCCGTGCTTTACCGCAGCAATTATCAATCCCGCCCCGTCGAACAAGCATTACGCGAACGCAATATTCCCTACACCATCAGCGGCGGAACGGGATTTTTCGAACATAGCGAAATCCGCGACTTAATTTCATATTTACGGCTTGCCAACAATCCCGAAGATGACACCGCGTTTTTACGCATTTCGAATACGCCAAAACGCGGTATCGGCATCACAACTTTGGAAAAATTAGGCGAATTCGCCCGTCGCCGTAATTCATCGCTAATCGTGGCGGCTGGAAGTTTGAGTTTGGAAGAAGAACTCGGTCGGCAAGAATTCAAAGCATTAGAACTGTTTGCAAATTGGATACAAAATCTCAACCGCGAAACGCTAAATCTTCTACCGAGCGAAGTATTACAACGAGTGATAAATGATTGTGAATACATCGAATATGTCGAACAAATAAGCACGGAAGCACAAATCAACCGTCGCAAAGAACGGATAAATCAATTGCAATCCTGGATAAAAAAGCTCGAACAAGACGAACGGCGTAACACACTTGACGGACTAATGCAGCACTTAATGCTACTCGACATTCTCGACAACGACGAAGGCAACAAAAACGCCGTGCATTTAATGAGCCTGCACGCGGCAAAAGGTCTGGAATTTCCGCAAGTTTTCATCATCGGCGCGGAGGAACAACTCTTACCGCATTCAAATAGCACGGTAAACGAACAAGGAATCGAAGAAGAACGACGGCTTTTTTATGTCGGAATTACGCGGGCGCGGGAAAATCTCGTCATCACCAGAGTAAAAAAACGCAAAAAAGCAGGCGCATTCGAACAATGCGAGGCAAGCCGCTTCCTACAAGAACTCCCCACCGACGGCATCGATTGGCTCGACGGCAGCCGCGAAATCAATACCGAAAAAGAAAATCAACGCGCAAAAGATATGTTCAACGACTTAAAAGAATTATTCAATTCCTAGCCCGCTGCGAGCGGGGGCGAATCCTAATTTACACCTACAAGTGCCGTTATTTGTATTTATTTGCAAGACAAATCCGCAGTTCTTTACGGCGGATTTGTTTTCACCGTCAATTTCTGTATCTTCCGTCATTTTGAGCGAAGCGAAAAATCTTGCCGTAAATCACCGTCATTTTGAGCATCAGGCGAAAAATCTCACCGTAACCGTCATTTTGAGCCGTAGGCGAAAAATCTCTGCCGTGATTTTCTCTTGACAAATTCTTATTCACTTTTATAATCGCCCTGCTTTATTCGTAAAGCATTATTTTTATTTACACAAGGAAA
>JAGBJT010000010.1 GCA_017934275.1 Cardiobacteriaceae bacterium
GTCAATAAATTTCTCATATAAATTTCCTGTAGTAAATTAAAAAATACGCTCTATAAATAAAGCATCAGCGATAATAATTAAGAAGAAAAATTTGTCAAGAGGATTTACGGTAGAGATTTTTCGCTTCGCTCAAAATGACGGAATAGGGCGGAATTAACGGGAAACGGCGCAAGCAACTGAAAATAAATCGAAGAAAATCGGATAGCCCGTGCGGCACGCACAAAAAATCCGCCGTAAAAAACAGCGGATTTGTTTTGCAAATCAATACAAATTAACGGCACTCGTAGATGCAAATAAGGATTGCCCGTCGTGGCACGCGACCGCCCCCCGCGCGCCGCGGGTCGCAGCGGGTAGGTGCTAGCGACTTATGCTTGCATCGTACGCGATTGAGCCGTAAAGGACGGTTTCGGATTTTTGTGAATTTGTTTCGGTAAAAGTTGGTGGTGCTGCGATGGAGTCGTTTTGACTGGCTTTTTTTGCGCTGCAAGCGGTTAAAAGTGTAGAAAAAAAAGTGAAAAAAACTGCGGTAAAAATAATTTGTTTCATTTGGTCTCCCGTTGTTTTAGCGGTTAATTAAAAATAATTTCGTATTGACCTTCATCGTATTCGGCGACTGCTTGCAAGCTGATTGGTGTTTTGATGAGGATTTGCAGATCGCTGAAAGTTACGCTTTCTTCTTCGCGGATATATTCGATGAGTTTGGGGTGAGCGACGATTGCTATTTGTTTCGGGCGGTATTCACGGGTTTCGTGGATTAGTTCGCGGAAGAGGTCATAAACTTGGGTTTCGGCGGTTTTGATGTAACCGTGTCCTTTACAAGTTGGACAAGGCTCGCACAATGTATGACGCAAACTTTCGCGCGTGCGCTTACGGGTCATTTCGACGATACCGAGCGGAGTTATCGAAGAAATTGTGTATTTCGCTTTATCTTTCCATAGTGCTTGTGCAAGACAATCAACGACAACTTGACGGTGATTTTCATCAACCATATCGATGAAATCGACCATAATCATTCCGCCGAGGTTACGCAGACGAAGCTGCCAAGCGATTGCTTTTGCGGCTTCGAGATTAGTTTTGAAAATTGTGTCTTCTTGTGAATGTTTGCCGACAAATCCGCCAGTATTTACATCAATCGTTGCCATCGCCTCGGTTTGTTCGATTATTAAATAGCCGCCAGATTTGAGATTTACCCGTTTATTTAGTGCTTTTTCGATTTCTTTATTGATACCGTAGCGTTCAAATATCGGAGTATCGCCTTCGTAAAGTTCGAGCCGACCTTCCATTTCGAGGAGAAAATTGCTGTCAAATTCCGCCATTTCTTCGAAAGTTTGCTCATCATCGACATAAACTTTGGCGACCTCTGGCGAGACAAAATCCCGTAATACTTTTTTATACAGCGGTAGATCGCGATACACCAATGTTCCTGGTTTGGCGATTTGATAGTTGATGAGAATATTTTCCCAAACGCGGTAGAGATATTGCATATCGGCGCGCATCGCCCAAATTCCCGCACTGTTAATCGCCGTGCGGACGATAAATCCGCCTTGTCTGCCTTTATGAAAATCGATGAGTAAGCTGCGTAGTTCGTTGCGTTGTTCTTCGCAGGAGATTTTTACTGACACACCGATATCGTTGGAATTCGGTAAGAAAACCAAAAATCTAGACGGTATGGAAATTTCGGTGGTAAGGCGTGCGCCTTTTGTGCCGATTGGGTCTTTGATAACTTGCACCATAATTATTTGACCTTCGTGCAAGATATCTTGAATGTGTAATTCGCGACCTTCGCTGTTTAAGACGATGTTTTTGAGATGCAAAAATCCTGCCCGTTCGATACCGATGTCAATAAATGCTGCGTCCATTCCTGGTAAAACCCGCTGCACTTTTCCCTTATAAATATTTCCGACTAGTCCGCGACGGCGTTGTCGTTCCAGCATTAAGTCTTGCAAAATTCCGTTTTCCAAGATGGCAACGCGGGTTTCGTAAAGAGTGTGATTAACCAAAATTTCGATAGATGGTTTAACGGTAACTGGTTTGTATGCCAGAAGTAGTGGGAAGTTATTCATAAGACTTTGCAACCAATAATTGACAACTGCACGAGATTATATTTTTGCCATATCAAAATTCGGTTTAATGCCCAAGCGGCGCAATTCTTGGCAGACGGCAAATAACGGCAGACCGACCACGGAATAAAAATCGCCTTGCATTTCGGCAACTAAAACTGCACCTCGACCTTGCAGAGCGTAACTTCCTGCTTTATCTAAACATTCACCGCTTTCTACATATTGCCGAAATAAATCTTCCTCGAAGTCAATCATTCGGACGCTAGCGGTTATGAGTTGTGCGGCAATTTCAGCGATTTTTCCGTTGCAAATCTCACAAATTGCAAAAGCAGAGTGGATTAGATGCTCTTTGCCTGCCATTTTTTTTAGCATTTCCAGCGCATCATCTTGATTTTTCGGTTTGCCGAGAATTTTTCCTTCGAATTCACCGTCGGTATCGGCAGCAAGAATGACGGCATTTTTTTCACCGTTTAGCAATATTTTTTCCGCAGTAGCCAGAGCCTTTTCACGGGCAAATCTCAATACGGTTTCTTTTACCGTCTCACGGTCGTGGGGAATTTCCGCAATATTGCTCGCCGCAATTTGAAAAGAAAAACCGACTTGTCGTAAAAGTGATGCCCGACGCGGTGAATTAGAGGCGAGATATAAAAGGGGAGTGCGGTTCATTTTGGCAATAAAAACAATTCGGGCTTATCCGTAACAGATAAGCCCGTAGAAAAAATCAAGAATTCATCAAATTTTCCCGCACCCGAAGCAGAAGACGGCGAAGCTGCTCTTGCTCGCTATCGGAAAAATTCTTCAAAGCAATCCGCTTACTTTCCACCGCAATTTCGTGCATATGGTTCATTAGCGGTAGAGATTTTTCGCTTAAATAAATCAAATTAGTGCGGCGGTCGCGAGGATCTTGTTTGCGGATTAAAAGACCGTCTTCTTCGAGTTTGTCGATTTGACGGGTAAGCGTCATCGGTGCTAAATCCATATATTCCGCGAGTTTAGTTTGAGAAATTCCTTCATAACGGGAAAGATATGTCAGCAGTGTCCATTGCGTGCGAGTTATGCCGTAAGTGCGGACGCGACGGTCGTAATAACGGTTCAAAAGACGGGTTGAATCGTGGATTAGGAAGGCAAATCCGTGGCGCAGGTCATCGATTTCTTCGCTCATTGTTTTTTCCTTTTTGTTGCAAATTTATTTCAAAAAGTTATCTTCAAGTTTGAATATGTCAAACAAATTAGATACAAAAACCAATGACCTGAATACAAAAACTATTCTTCGCCGTCGGAGTTTTTAGCTCTTTTAGCTGCCAATCTTTTCTGAATTGCCGAAGTTGTTTTGTCTTTGGAATATGTAGATTTTTCTTCCGCGGTTGATTTTTTGCTTGCAGATTTAGCGGATTTTGCTGTTTTTTTTGCAGTTTTTCCGCCTTTTGCTGCTTTGCGTTTTGCCGCTTTATCCAAAAGTTCCAGAGCTTGTTCAGCAGTTAAAGTCATTGGATCGGTATTTTTTGGTATCGAAGCGTTAATACTACCATTTGTTACATATATACCAAATCTACCATCTAGTATTTGTAATATCTCATTTTCTGTTTTTATCTCTTTTATATATTTCTTTTTATCTTCTTCAATTTTGGCAGCGATGAGTTCCAAAGCTCTTTCCAGTGTGATGTCATACGGTGATTCATCTTTGGGAATAGAGACGAATTTTTTACCGTAACGGACATACGGTCCAAATCGTCCCAAACTTGCGGCTACTTCTTCACCGTCGGCGGTATTTCCGAGCATTCGCGGTAATTTGAACAATTCGAGTGCTTGTTCGAGAGTTATTTTTTCCCAATTGATTTCTTTTGGAATGCTTGCAAATTCTGGTTTTTTCTCATCTTCTTTGCTACCGCGCTGCACGAATGGTCCGAACCTACCGATGCGCACGGAAATTGGTTTGCCTGATTTTGGATCTGTTCCTAATTCACGAGCCTGCATAACTTCGGCGCGCGGAATATCTTGTTTTTCGGCAAGTTGTTTGGAGAAGTTATCCCAAAATTCGCCAAGCAGGTTTTTCCAATCTTTTTCACCGCGAGAGACGGCATCTAAATCGTCTTCCATTTTGGCGGTGAAGTCGTATTCCACATATTTATCGAAATGCGAAGTCAAAAATCCATTGACGATTTTTCCCGTTGAAGTCGGAATAAAGCGGCGGTTTTCGAGTTCGATGTATTCGCGGTCGATGAGGGTAGAAATAATCGAGGCATAAGTTGAAGGGCGACCGATACCGCGTTCTTCTAATGATTTCACCAAACTTGCTTCGGAGTAGCGCGGTGGCGGTTGGGTGAAATGTTGTTCGTTTTCGATTTTGATGATTTCGACGGTATCACCTTTGCTTAATGCGGGAAGAATGCGACCTTCGTCATCGTCTTCGGCGGATTTTTCATCTTTATCTTCAAGATAAACGCTCATAAATCCTGCAAATTTAATCGTTGAGCCCGTAGCTCGAAATTGATGCGCACCGTTGTCATCAGCGTTTAGCGTAACGATAACTTGCTCTAAAACCGCGTTTTCCATTTGGCAGGCGATAGCTCTTTTACGGATTAAGTCGTAAAGCTTGCGTTCATCCGCTCCCATCTGTGCGGATAAATCTTCTGGTGCGACGGCGACGGAAGTAGGGCGAATTGCTTCGTGTGCTTCTTGGGCATTTTTTGCTTTGGTGGTGTATGCGCGGGGGGCTTGCGGTAAGAAGTTTGCGCCGTAACTCTCTGAAATAAATTTACGGATATCGGCGATTGCTTCCTGCGACAAATTCACCGAGTCGGTTCGCATATACGAGATATAGCCTTGTTCGTAAAGCTTTTGTGCGGTGCGCATTGTGCGTTGCGTGGTGAAATACAGTTTGCGCGCGGCTTCTTGTTGCAAAGTTGAAGTGGTGAATGGCGGTGCGGGATTTCTACGGCGTTCTTTGGTTACAACCTCGGATACGGTAAGTTTGCCTTCTGCGGCAGTTTGAATTGCGGAAAGTGCCGCATCTGCCTGTTCTTGATTACGGAAAGAAAATTGCTCAACTTTGTTGCCTTGATATTGATAAAGCGTGGCAGGAAATTGCGTGTTTTTAGCGGCGAGAGCGGAAACCGTCCAATATTCTTCTTTTACGAAAGCTTCGATTTCTGCTTCTCGTTCGACAATCATTCGTAGAGCTGGCGACTGCACTCGTCCTGCGGATAAATTCGGACGGACTTTGCGCCACAGTAGCGGTGAGAGATTAAAACCGACTAAATAATCCAAGGCACGGCGCGCTTGTTGAGCATTGACTAAATCCATCGCAATATCGCGCGGCTCTGCAATTGCCGCTTGCACCGCTCGTTTAGTAATTTCGTGGAAAGCGACACGGCGGACGGTTTTATCTTTGAGTTTTCCCTTTTCGTTCAATAGTTCATACAAATGCCAAGAAATTGCCTCACCTTCACGGTCAGGGTCAGTTGCGAGCCATAAGTTGTCAGCTTCTTTGAGCTTTTTTTCTATCTCGTCGATATGTTTTCTGCTGCGCTCATTGATGACATAGTGCATTTTGAAATTTTCTTCTGGTACAACGGCTTTATCTTTCGCTTTCAAATCGCGGATATGACCGTAAGAAGCAAGAACTTTGTAGTCAGAGCCAAGATATTTTTCGAGTGTTTTAGCTTTAGCTGGTGATTCGACGATTAGTAAATTTTTGCTCATAAGTTGCCTTTTAAGGTTGATTAACTGTTTTTTGTGGGATACATAGTTGTATCTACGAAATTCATTTCTTTCATTCTTCGAGAAAAACTGGGAGGGGGCTCGCAGGGGTAGCTGCCCCAATCTCCGCTTTTGTAGCTTTCGATTTGTTAGCAGTCTTTCCTAAAAACACGGTTTTCGATAAAGCCTTTATTTAATGTATAAGCGAAATTGCCGCCCAATTGCAAATTAAAGAAATTCCTGTCTATTCAAAATCAATCCGACATTGCCGCGGAGCTCATTGAAATTTTGGCAGCCGAGTAAAAACATCGCGGTTTGATATTCCCGTTTCCAGCGGCGGATTTTTGCCGATACCGCTTTATGCGATACCCGTGCGGCGGCGAGAAATGGTGCGGCAGAAGAGCAAATCTCCGCTCCCAAAATTATCGCTTTGACGATATCAATTCCCGAACGGATACCGCCGCTTGCGATAAATGAACAAAACGGAAATTCGCGGCAGGCGTGTTTTAATGCTTGCACGGTCGGAATACCCCAATCTTGGAAGACGATACCGATATTGTCTTGCGGATCTTTACGGCGGTTATATTCAACGCGCGACCAAGAAGTGCCACCGCGTCCTGCAATATCAAACATCTCCACTCCGTAATTGTTGGCGATTTCAATATCCTTATGCGACATTCCGCAACCTGTTTCTTTCAAGATTAAAGGTTTGCCGATTTTTTTGAGTTCCTTGGCAATTTCTCCGATTTTTGTAATTAAACCTGAAAAATCACGGTTACCTTCGGTTTGCACCGCTTCTTGCAAGGGGTTTAAGTGCAGAAATAAAGCATTGGCATCGGCGATTTCAATTGCCCGTAAGCACTCATCTAAACCGAAACCGTAATTAAGCTGCACCGCTCCGAGATTTGCGGCGATGAAAGCATTCGGGGCATATTCACGCAAAGAAAAAGACGGCAATGCCGCCTCGTTTTCGAATGCAATTCTTTGTGAGCCAACGGCAAAGCCGATACCGTGTTCTTCGCAGGCGATGGCAAGGTTTTTGTTAATTCTTTGAGTTTCTTGGTCTGCACCGCCTGTCATTGAAGCAATCAAGAGCGGAAAATTAAACCGCTTATTACAAAAGATGCAACTTGTATCGATTTCGTCGTAATTTATTTCAGGAAGCGCACGGTGAGTGAGATGAATATCAGCAAAACCGCCGCCAGAGCGTTCAATTTCTGCGTCTTTGGTGAAAGCGTCCAGATGTTCGATTTTTCTTGTGCCGATTGATTTTTCTTGTTCTGACATTTTTTGTCCTTGTTTTATGGTTGTTTGTAGTGATTATGTCGGATTTTTGTAGTTTTTATTTTTATGCTGTATTGATTTGTATGTATTTATATTATTTTTGTATTGTAAATTTATACAGTATTAGTATTTTTCTAAATTCAAAAAAATGGAAGAACAGCAACATATTTTCACGGTTACGGAAATAAATTCCTTGGCGGGAGAAGTTCTCAAAACTGGTTTGCGGCAATTTTTGGTTGAAGGGGAAATCTCGAATTTATATCAATCCGCGGCAGGGCATTTTTATTTCACGATAAAAGATGAGCATTCGGCGGTTGCCTGCGTATTTTTCCGTATGGCGGCGGCAAATTGTCAATTAGAAAACGGCAAATTAGAAAACGGTTTGAAGGTGGTAGTCAGTGCAAATTGCGATATTTACGCACCGCGCGGCAGTTTTCAGTTGCAAGTTGCAAAATTGTTCGAAGTCGGACAAGGTGCTTTGGAGCGCGAATTCCGTGCGCGCCTCGAACGACTACATAAAGACGGCATCACCAATCCCAATCGCAAAAGAAATATTCCCGAAATGCCAGCCAAAATCGGTTTAATTTCCTCTCCGACGGCGGCTGCGGTGCGCGATGTGCTCATTACCTTAAAACGCCGTAATCCGAGCGCGGAAGTTATTTTGTATCCCTGTTTAGTGCAGGGAAAAACCGCTCCTGAACAAATTCTGCAAGCTTTGGCACGGGCAAATCGCCGTCGGGAATGCGATGTTTTACTTCTCGTGCGCGGCGGCGGTAGCTTGGAAGATTTATGGGCGTTTAACGATGAAAAACTCGCGAGAGCCATAGCCGCAAGCGATATTCCTACCGTCTCTGGTGTCGGGCACGAAATTGATGTAACTCTGATTGATTTTGCGGTTGATTACCGTGCAGCAACGCCTACCGCGGCGGCGGAAAAAGTAAGCCCAGATTTATTTCGGCAATTGCAAATATTTGATGCCAAACATCAGGAATTATTGGAAGAATTTGCCGATTTTCTCTTGGCAGAACGGCAGAATTTATCCCGTATCAAACAAGATATTGAACGGTTTAGCCCGCAAAAAAACTTCGCGCATTTACGGCAAAAACTCGACGATTTGGAACGGCGGCTGAATATGACAATTTCTAGTCAAATGTCAGAAAAAAGAATGCAGTTGAATTACATTGCAGGGCGTTTGGATTTGGAAAAATTGCAGGCGACGGTAAAACAGGAGCAGGAAAAAATTAGGCAAACCGCTCGCCGCCTTGATTTTTCTATGACTAATCATTTGCAACTACAAGAGCGGATTTTTACGGCAAATGCCGAACGCTTGGAAGCTTTAAGTCCGCTCAAAGTGCTTACTCGCGGTTATTCAATTGTGCAAAACGCTGGCGGTAAAGTCATCAAAAAAGCAACGGATACCGAAGTCGGTGAATTTTTAACCATCACAATGCAGCAAAAACAAAGCATTTATTGTCAAGTGCTTGAATTAAATTCCTAAACTGTTGATGGTAAAAAATATATATCTTGCTTTTTAATTTTTATACTCTTTGATAAAATTTACAAGTGTTTTGGAAATATTTATTAGCGAATAATGCGGTGAATACAATTGCTTTACCGATAGTTACATATTTATTTAGAGATTTTTTAAGGAAATAAAACAATGGAATTACAAGCTCAATATTCCCTAATTGATGATTTAGCAGAAAGAGAGCAGGCATTGCGGAGGTATCTTTGACTACGACCTGAAAAGGGAAAAGCTCGAAGAAATTACTCGCGAACTCGCTCAAGACGGAATTTGGAACGATGCCGCCGCCGCTGCCAAATTGAATCAGGAAAAAACTCTTTTGGAAGAAGTGGTTGGAAATTTAGACAGCATCGCGCAAAGTCTCGCCGATAGCCGTGATTTGCTCGAACTCGCCGAAAGCGAAAACGATGAAGCGACGGTTAATTCGGTTATCGAAGATTTATCTAATACCCAGAAAAAAGTCGAAGATTTGGAATTTCGCCGAATGTTTTCAGGCGAACTCGATGCAAATAACGCATTTTTGGATATTCAAGCTGGTTCTGGCGGCACGGAAGCGCAAGATTGGGCTTCGATGTTGCTGCGAATGTATTTGCGCTGGGGCGAAGCACAGGGCTTCAAAACTGAACTTATCGAAGAATCCGCAGGCGATGTCGCGGGAATTAAATCCGCCACGATTCAATTTACTGGTCCTTACGCTTACGGCTGGTTGCGCACGGAAACTGGGGTGCATCGCTTGGTAAGAAAATCACCGTTCGATAGCGGAAATCGCCGTCATACCAGCTTTGCCGCTGTTTTTGTATCACCTGAAATCGACGACAACATCGAAGTAGAAATCAATCCTGCCGATTTGCGTATCGATGTGTATCGTGCATCGGGCGCAGGCGGTCAGCATGTAAATAGAACTGAATCAGCGGTGCGGATAACTCATATGCCGTCGGGAATTGTGGTGCAATCGCAGAGCCAGCGCAGTCAGCATCAAAATAAAGATACCTGTATGAAACAACTGCGCGCCAAACTCTATGAAATGGAATTGCAAAAACGAAATGCGGCAAATCAGGCGGTAGAAGATTCCAAATCCGATATCGGTTGGGGAAGCCAAATCCGTTCCTATGTTTTGGATAGCCAAAGAATTAAAGATTTACGCACGGGTTACGAAACTTCCAATACGCAAGCGGTACTCGACGGCGGCTTGAACGAATTTATTAAAGAAAGTTTGAAGCAGGCGGTTTAAGAGCCGTAAAACGAATAAAAACAAGGTTAGAACAATGACAAATATCAACAACGAACAAAATCAATCCACTGGGCAAGACGCAAAACAAGAAAATCATCTCATCGCGGAAAGACGGCAGAAATTAGCTCAAATCCGTATTGAGGCGCAGGAAAACGGCACAGTCGCTTTTCCTAATGACATTAAACCAACGGCAAACTGCCAAGCAATTCTGGAAAAATTTCAGGAAATTACCGATAACGATGAACTAAAAGGTGCGGGCGATTTCACTTTATGCGGAAGAATGATGGCAAAACGGGTTATGGGAAAAGCTTCATTTACGCATATTCAAGACGGTAGCGGTGAAAGATTGCAGGCTTATATCGCCCGTGATGAACTTCCCGAAGGCGCATATGCCAAATTCAAAACCTTTGATATTGGCGATATCGTGGCGGTTAGCGGTTATTTATTCCGCACCAAAACGGGCGAACTTTCCATTCACGCGAAAAATATCCGTCTTCTGACTAAATCATTGCGACCGCTTCCCGAAAAATTCCACGGCTTAACCGACCAAGAAACCCGTTATCGGCAACGCTATGTGGATTTAATTATGAATAAAGACAGCCGTAATGTGTTTGTCTTACGAAGCAAGATTGTGGCGTTTATCCGCCGTTATTTCGAAAACTTGGATTTTTTGGAAGTCGAAACTCCGATGATGCACCCAATTCCAGGTGGCGCGAACGCAAAACCGTTTATCACCCATCACAACGCGCTTGATAACGATTTATATCTACGCATCGCCCCAGAACTTTATTTGAAACGGCTTGTCGTCGGCGGATTAGAGAGAGTTTTTGAAATTAACCGCAATTTCCGTAACGAGGGAATTGATACCAGACACAATCCAGAATTCACCTCTTTGGAGTTTTATCAAGCCTATGCGAACTATCAGGATTTGATGGATTTGACCGAAGATTTATTACAAAAATGTGCAATTGAAGTGCTCGGTAATACAGAAATTGAATATCAGGGAGTGAAAATCAATTTTGCGGAGAAATTTACGCGGATTTCAATGCTGGAGGCGGTTAAAAAATACATTCCAGATGCCGCAGAAATTTTGAATGATGCCGCGGCAATGCGGGAATTCATCGGTGAAAAATACAAAATCAATTGCGGACAAGAAACTAATTGCGGAAAACTGCTCAACATTCTTTTCGAGGAAGGAGTGGAAGGGCAGCTAATTCAACCGACTTTTATTACCGAATATCCGTCGATTATTTCGCCGCTTTCTCGTCGTAGCGACAAAAATCCTGAAATTACCGACCGTTTTGAATTATTCATTGCAGGGCGTGAAATTGCTAACGGTTTCTCGGAATTAAACGATGCCGAAGATCAAGCAGAACGCTTCCAAGCGCAAGTTATGGAAAAAGAAGCTGGCGACGATGAAGCAATGTTCTATGACGCTGACTTTATCCGCGCTTTGGAATACGCAATGCCACCGACGGCAGGCGAGGGTATCGGTATCGACCGTCTGATTATGCTTTTGTCTAATTCAGCATCAATCCGCGATGTGCTGCTTTTCCCACAACTGAAAAATATTGCGGAGAAATGACGGTAATAGTTGTGCTTATGAAAGGTTGATATGAAACAAAGTGAATTTTTACGCTGGCTAAAAAGTCAAGGAGTAAGCACAAAAGAAGGTGCAAATCACCTGAAACTTTATTACCAAGATAGGCGAAGCGTTTTACCAAGACATCCAAATCAAGAACTTCCAAAAGGAACGGTTGAAGCGGTAAAAAAGCAGCTAGGGTTGAAATAAAAAAAGAAGAAGAGGGTAAATTTATGTATTACTTTGCAAAAATGGAAAAAGATACTGATGGAATAACGGTATCGTTTCGCGATATTCCAGAAGCAATTACCTGCGGACAAACACTAGAAGAAGCAAAATTTATGGCAGAAGATGCACTTCTGACCGCAATTGAGTTTTACTTTGAAGACAATAAATTTATTCCCTCTCCATCTCAACCGCATGAAGGCGAAATTGCGGTTTATTTTCCTGATGGTGCTTATTCAAAAGTGCTTCTACACAATGCTTTATTGGAAAAAAATATCAGTGAAGTGCAGCTTGCAAATGCAATCGGTGCGAGTTCTTTTGAAATTCAGGGAATATTGGATGTTCGTCAATTAACCAAAATTGATGTAGTCGGAAAAGCATTAAACGCTATCGGTAAAAATTTGTGTATGAGTGTTGAATAATCAAGAATATTTAACTAATGAGTAACAAGATTATTTATCAACCGAAGGCAGTTAAACAACTGCGAAAAATACCTGAAAATAGCTTAATTCGCCGCAAGATAGAAGAATTGAAAGAATTTCCAAATTGCCGAAATGTCAAGTCATTAGTTATAGTCGTTTCAATTCAAAATAAGACAAGGCAGCGAGCCGAAGACAGTATGCCTAATACGGCGAGGCGAAGCTAACGCAGTATTATTTTGAAGTGGAACGACTATAGCAGTGAATACGATTACAGATTCAGAGTAGGTAATTACCGCGTATTGTTTAATTTTGACGGTTGCATCAACATTGTGAGTATTGAAGAAGTGGGAAGAAGAAATGAGCGGACTTACTAATTATCAAGTAATAAACAATGCACAAGGCTATCCAGAATTTGTTGTTATTCCTTATGAGGAATTTAATAGATTTGTTAATAGAGTAAATCTAGAAACTGCCATTCCTTCTGAAGTAGTTGATTTTGCTTTGGATAACAATTGTTCTGCTTTGCTAGCTTGGCGGAAGTATTTGGGAATAGATAAAAATGAAATCGCCCAGCGGTTGCAATTAGATATAACTAAATATGAATTGTTAGAGGCGAAAGAAACACTAAATATTGAGCAGAGAGTTCAATTGGCGGAAATATTAAATATCAATGCCGAACAATTGGATTTTTAGCAGTGCAAACATTTTTAACGGAGAAATAAAACAATGAATAAATTCAAAAAATCCTTCTTGATAGCTTTAATTTTTGCGGGATTAAACCTGACTGCTTATTCGGAAAAATTTCAGCTGCCGCCAGCAGATGTCGATTTAATTGGAATGGTTAGGCAAGTTCCCGCTCCGCAGGAAAAGACTTTGTATGACATTGGACGGGAGTACGGTGTCGGTTACGAGGCAATGAAAAATGCTAATCCGAATGTCGATATGCAGCTGCCAAATCCTGACGGTTCGGATGTCAAAGTTCTAGTGCCGACGCGTTACATTCTGCCGAATAATGTTCCTCGCGACGGTATCGTGATAAATCTCCCTGAAATGCGGCTTTATTACTTCCCACCTGATAAGCAATCGGTTTATGTTTTTGCCGTCGGTATCGGTCGGGAAGATTGGGCATCGCCAGTCGGTGTGCACAAAATTACCGCGAAAACGCCTAATCCAACTTGGACACCGCCAGCTTCAATTCGAAGAGAACACGCGGCACAAGGCGATATTCTTCCTGCGGTAGTGCCAGCAGGTCCTGATAATCCCTTGGGATTATTTGCGATGCGGCTTTCGGCACAAGGTTATTTATTACACGGAACGAATAAACCTGATGGTGTTGGTATGCGTGTGTCGCACGGTTGTATTCGTATGTATCCCGAAGGTATCGAAGAATTATTCCAAATGGCGACGGTCGGCACGAAGGTAACCATCATCAAGCAGGAAATGAAAATCGGAATGTATGGCGATGAGCTTTATTTGGAATATCACCCACCGATTTCCGAAGACAATATCTCGCCTGAAACCGCAATGCACCGCGCAATTGAAAAAGTGCATCAGGAAGCCGCAAAACACGGTTGGACGGTTGAGGAAGATTTAATCCGTGCGGTAGTTAATGAGGCAAGCGGTATGCCAGTTGCGGTTTCGTATAGCACGGGTGTTAGTGCTCCTGCGGAAAATTCTCCGATGCAAGAAAACGCGCCAAATAGTCCAGCAAATGAGGCAATTCCAAGTCTGGAAAGTGCCGAAGATAGTGAAAATCTTGCTAGTGCCCAATTGCAATAAATCCCAATTATTTTTTACTGTGCAGTGAAACACTCATCTGGTTGATGAGTGTTTTTTTTTTTTTTTTTGCCAGATTGCAAGAGTACTCTTGCAAGTCCGCTTGACAAAGCGGACTTGTTCGTCTTAATCAACTTATGGAGCAATCTGATGAAAAAACTGGCTTTGAGTTCAACTATTTGTTTTACATTTGTGCTTACTGGCTGTGTGGCTGGCGGTGATGTTTATGACGCAGACGATATCAACACCACGCAAGGTTCGCGCACCGTGCAGATTTTGAATGTCTCACCTGCCAAAATTAAGCAAAACAGCAATGAAGCAAAAGCAATTGGCACGGGGATTGGTGCGGTTGTCGGTGGATTGCTCGGTAACAAGATGAGCGGTGTGGATAGCAAATTAAGCGGCACGGTGGTCGGTGCGGGAGTAGGTGGCGTTGGCGGATATGCAGGCGGTGCAATTGCTTCTTCTACCACGGTTGATGGTGTAACGATTACATATCAAGAAGGTTCGCAACTACTTTCAACTACGCAAGTCGGTAAAACCTGTCAATTCAAAGAGGGAACGGCTTTGATGGTTATCACACAAAAAGGCGAAACCAGAATTCAACCGAACGCCACTTGCACGGCTCGGTAAGGAGTAGGCAATGAAAAAATCAGTTTTATTGCTTTTAATATGCTTTGCAAGTTATTCTTATGCGGATTTGGAAAGCATAAGAAGAGCGGAAAACAATATCCAAAGTCAGCAACGAGCCGCACAGCAAAGAGCACAAGCCCAAGCTGCTGCTCGCCGTAAAGCGCAACAAGAAGCCGCCGCACGGCAACGGGCTATCGCAGCTGAACGGGAAAGAGCAAGACAGGAACAGCTCGCAATCGAGCGCGCTAAACGAGAAGAAAAAGAAGAACGGGATTATCAGGAAGCAATGCGTGATAAACGCCGCGACCAAGAATACGAAGACTTAAAACGCGAAATTGAAATTGCCGAAATGCGTAGCAAACTCAAAGATTTGGAACGAAATCAAAATTATGAAGATCAGGTGCGGCAAGTGGAATTAGAAAGCATGCGCGACAAACTTGCAGGTAGCCGCTCTGATCGTAATTATGAAGACCGTGTGCGCGAAGTCGCTTTGGATGAAGAAAAAGCAATGTCGGCAGCAAGAGCAAAAAATGCCGATAAATTTGCCAAAAAAGACTTAAAAGACCGTGATGCAAAACGAGACACTATTTATGCCGAAAACGACAGCATTCGCGCTGAAAATGATGCTACTCGCGCAGTCGGTAAAGGAACGGGCAAAATGCTCGGCAATAGCAAAGTCAATGACGATGTCTATTTAGTCAAAGAAAATTCCGTCGAAGAAATTCATACCAGCGGCAAAATCAGTATCACAAAAATCATTTCACTGACACTTGTGGTGATTACGCTTTTGATTGTCGGACTTTTCGGCTACCGTCATTACAAAAATACACAAGCTGCGAATAATCCATAAAAAAAATAAAAAGCGGAAGATTTAACTCTTCCGCTTTTATATCATCAATATATTTTTGCTTTTTTAAGCAAAAATCGAAATAATTGAAATCTATTATTCAATATTTGCTCATCTAGCAAATTATATTTAGCTGGATTTGCCCGATAGACGATATTGTCTGCAATTACCCAGAATAAATCGAACAAAATATCATCGAGATATTTTGACTTTATTGTTTTTAACACTGAATAATTATCCCCTCTATCACCTATTGCTGTTAGAGAATATTCTCCATTTTCAAAGACAACAAAATGGCTAGATGGGTAGTTTACTTTACAAAAATAAATATAAGATTTATTAAAGAAAGTTTCTGGTGTTAGATTTTGTGGTAGGAAATCTTCTATGCATTCACCGACGAGCAATTTGATAGCTTCACACATGATAATATTTGACACATCTTTGCAGCCAAATTTTTCTTGTGCGTAAGTTATTAGGTTTTTGGAAGAATACACAGCTTAATCCTTTTGAATAAGAAAGCCATCTGTTTTTAATTCTTCTATTGGTTTAGGTAATACATATTGAATACCTAAACCAGGATCACCAATATACGGTGCAGCGACTGACCTTTCCACATTTGGAATTGGTTTAGCAACATCATAGATTAAATATTCATTTTGATTTGTGATAGGAGGTAATGAAAGTCTTTCGGGAGGAACACCAGTCTCGGTAACATACACACTACCTTGTCTTGGTTTTCCATACCGTCCGACTTCCATTCCAGGCTCTAATGTAGTCATGGTTTGTGTATTTGGAATTGCCCCACCGTGTTGTGGAAAATTCATATCTTTCGCAGTTGCGACATAACCGTCAGCAGAAGTATTTGGTTTATACCAATTATCATAAATTGAAGGCATATCTGTTACTCCTGAATTTATTGCCTCTTGATGCTTCCACCAGCCATCATAACGGATTGCGTCAGTTTCCGACATTTCACCGAATTTACTGGTGTAATTGGTGGAAGATTTTCCCACTCCTTCCACAAAATTATCTGCACTCTTGGTAAGCGTTTTTCCTACTGTTGCTTCTGTTCCTACGAAGGCTGTTCCGACGGTAAAACTTACCTCTCCGCCGAATTCTCCTGCTACAAAACCGCGGCAAAAGTTAGTTTCACAATTATTATACTGTTCTGATTTTTTGTCAAGATAATTTTTACCACTCTCAATTGTATTATCATACAATCTTATACCAAAATCAAGTGTATTTTCTAATTTATTTTCTGCTTGCCAAATGTTAGAGGCGACATAACTTGCATTATCGTAAGCGGAAGTTGTATAAACTATCGGATGAGCGACAAAATCTTTACCTTCATCGTATAAATTTCCCAACCCTTCGAAGACTAATTCTGCACTGTCGCCGAGA
>JAGBJT010000011.1 GCA_017934275.1 Cardiobacteriaceae bacterium
AAAAGATTACGACGACGGCGAATATTTACTCGGTTTTCCCAATGAAGAAGTGCGAGTTGGATTTTTGGACGGCTTAATTCCTTATTACACCCACATCGGCTGCGAGGAAAATCGCACTTTTATTAGAAAAATCAGCCGTGCATTGAAAAATCACGATATTGATGCGGCGATGCAAGAAATGAAAAAGTTTTTTGCCAAAATTCCTTACAACGCCGAAAAGCAGGACGAAAACCACTACAAAACCGTGTTCTATCTCGTTTTTACACTGATTACCGACTTTAATGTCCAAACCGAACAATGCACCGCTAACGGTCGAATTGATTTGCTGGTTGAAACTCGCGATGCGGTATTTCTCTTCGAATTCAAACTCCACGGCACGGCAGAAGAAGCTTTACGGCAAATCGATGAAAAAGGCTATGCAATTCAATACGAAAACGGCTCAAAGAAGCTTTACAAAATCGGTGCTTGCTTTGATGAAGAATTAAGAACGCTGAAAGATTGGGTTGTTGCCGAGTAAAAAAAATATGCATAAATAAAAACGGCGGAATATTTTTCCGCCGTTTTATTTGTCTTACAAATGTTTGCAATTAAATTGCGTCAATGATGGCATTGAAGGTTGCCGATGGGCGCATTGCTGCGTCGGCTTTTGCGTCATTCGGATGGTAGTAACCACCGATATCGATGCTTTGTCCCTGCACTTTCATCATTTCTTCAATTACTTGACTTTCAACATTGCTTAATTTTTCCGCAATCGGCTTAAATTCTGCTGCCAGTGCCGCATCTTTACTTTGCAACGCCAGAGCTTGTGCCCAATACATTGCAATATAGAACTGTTCGGTGCGGTTATCAGGAGTGCCGACGGTTTTTTGCGGACTTTTACCGTTATTAAGCATTTGTTCAACCGCTTTATCAAGCGTATCCGCCAAAATTTGCGCTCTGGCATTGCCTGCGTTTTCCGCAAATTGTTCCAGAGATACGGTTAAAGCTAAAAATTCACCGAGAGAATCCCAATTTAAGCGGTTTTTATCCAAGAAAATTCTGGTATGTTTTGGAGCAGAGCCGCCAGCGCCAGTTTCATAAAGTCCGCCGCCTGCGAGCAATGGCACGATTGAGAGCATTTTTGCCGAAGTTCCGACTTCCAAAATCGGGAATAAGTCGGTTAAATAATCGCGCATAACATTGCCCGTAACCGAAATTACATCTTTACCCGCCGTGATTAAGCGCAAACTTTCCAAAGTTGCATCTTCTGGCGACAAAATCGAAATATCTAATCCAGAAGTGTCGCATTCGGCAAGATATTTTTCGACCTTGCGTTCGATTTCACGGTCGTGAGCGCGTTTTGGATCGAGCCAGAAAATCATCGGAGTATTGGAGGCTCTGGCACGGCGAACCGCAAGTTGCACCCAATCTTTGATTGCAGGATCTTTGGCACGGCACATTCTCCAAATATCACCTTTTTCAACTTTATGACGCATCAAAATCGTGCCGTCTTCTTTTTTAACTACGACAACGCCGTTTTTATCGATGATGAAAGTTTTGTTGTGAGAGCCGTATTCTTCTGCTTTTTGCGCCATCAAACCGACATTCGCCACACTTCCGAGTTCCGCTGGATTTAATGCACCGTGCTCACGGCAGAAATCAATAACGGTTTGATAAACACCAGCGTAAGTGCGATCAGGAATAACCGCCAAAGTGTCGCGCATTTCACCGTTTTTATCCCACATTTTTCCGCCTGCGCGAATCATCGCTGGCATTGAGGCATCAATAATCACATCGCTCGGAACATGCAAATTTGTAATACCTTTATCGCTATCGACCATCGCCAAATCTGGATTTTGCGCATAGCTATCGGTAATCGCTTGTTTCAAGGCATCACGGGTTTTCGGCTCTAATTCATCCAAACGCGCCATCAGGCTACCGAGACCGTTATTCGCGTTAATTCCCAAAGCTTCCAACTCCGCACCGTATTTTTCAAACACAGGCGCAAAGTAAGCTTTTTCCGCATAACCGAACATTACAGGGTCGGAAACTTTCATCATTGTCGCTTTCAAGTGCAATGAGAACAAAATATTTTCTTGTTTTGCACGGCGCATTTGTTTTTTCAAAAACGCAGTCAGCGCACGGCTACTCATAACCGTTGCATCGATTACTTCAAACGGTTGCAAATTGAGCTCACGGAAAGAAGTAACCGTGCCGTCATAAGCGTGCAATTCAATATTGACTTTGCAAGCATCTTTTACCGTCGTAGAAACTTCATTACCATAAAAATCGCCTTCCGTCATCGTCGCGACATTGGTTTTACTGTCGTGCGACCAAGCTCCCATCGAATGCGGATGCTTGCGAGCATAATTTTTCACCGCTTTCGGCGCACGACGGTCAGAGTTTCCTTCCCGCAACACTGGATTTACCGCCGAACCTTTAACCTTGTCATAACGAGCACGGATTTCTTTTTCCTCTTCATTTTTCGGTTCAGCTGGATAATCAGGAACTGCATAACCTTGATCTTGCAACTCTTTAATCGCAGCTAAAAGTTGTGGCAAAGAAGCACTAATGTTCGGTAATTTGATGATATTGGCATCTTTTTCCTGCACTTTTTGACCGAGTTCGCTTAAAGCATCAGGCAATTGCTGCTCTTTGGACAAGCGTTCTGGAAACGAAGAAATAATTCTGGCTGCCAAAGAAATATCCGAAGCAACGATATTTATTCCAGAACTTTTGGTGAATGCTTTGATTATCGGAAGAAATGAACGAGTAGCCAGAGCTGGCGATTCATCAGTGATGGTGTAGATAATTTGGTCAGTCATCTAGTTGTCCTTTGTTAAAAGAGAGCCATTGAGGCAAAACTTGCGACGGTAAAGCCGCAGAAAAACTGTCTATTCCATATTTTCAGGCGCAATCTGCGGCAAGGAAAATATGCTTCGTTGCGATTGGTCGGTGGTCGGGCTGCCTTGTTCATCAAGCAAATTTTGCTGAACCGCCAACAATTCTTCGACTTGATTTTGTGATTTTCGCAGCTGCAAAGCCCTTGCCGCCCGATTTTGTAACAATTGCCACTTATGCAGCCGAAGAGAACATAATTCAAGTATTCGCCGCTTTTTATATTCAGGCAGTTGTCCCCAATAGAACCTTTCATCACGATTTCTACCGCAACCTTTGCAAAACCCTGCATTGTTACTTTCACAAACACCGCGACAGGGATTTTTTATTGCAAAAGCTTCGATTTGATACATATTTATTTCTTCATTAAACGGAATTTATAAAGTTAATTTTTACAGCTGTTTTATCTAAAAATTTACACTGTTAAGCTTATTTTATTCTCCTCTCCGCCGTTCCACCGATATTCATCTCTTGACGATATTTTGCCACTGTTCGACGAGCAATTTTGCAGTTTTTATTCTTTTCAATAAGTTCAGCAATTTGCAAATCTGAATACGGTTTTTTGGGGTCTTCTTGCTTAATTATTGCTTTTATTTCCTCTTTAATTGCCCTGTGTGAAAGCTGTTCGGTTGCTTCACCGTCCGTTTGACCAATCGCATCGGAGAAAAAATAAGAAAATTCGAACATTCCTCTTCGACATTGCAAATATTTATTTCTCACCGCCCGTGAAATTGTCGTATCCGATACATCTAACATTTGCGCGACTTGCTGACGAGAAAGCGGTTGCAAAGCTTTTTCGCCTTCCATAAAAAATTCCTGCTGCAAGGCGACGATAACTCCTGCTACCCGACGAACCGTGTCATTTCTACGGTCGATGCAATTCATCAACCATTTCGCTTCATTTAATTTATGCTTCAAGTTAATTTTGTCCAAACGGCTAGCTTGATTCATAAACCGTAAGTAATCTTCATTGATTTGCAAATGCGGAGTGGTTCTAATTTGTTCTCGGTCATCGATATATGCAATACCGTTTTTATCTTTCACGATGATGTCGGGAACGGTGATTTTGATGGTATTTTTGCTATCTGTGTAACTTTCTCGCGGATAAGGTTTTAATTTGCGCAGCAAGTTCATCGCCGCTTGAAACATATCTTCGTCAATTGCTAATGCCTTGCAGACTAGTTTGGGATTTTTAAGTTCCGTGAAATGACGGTTCATAATTTTTTGTAAAAACGGTAGATACGGTGTATCTCTATCAAGTGCCGCGATTTGCAATTTCAAACATTCTTCAACATTCGCCGCACCAACTCCCGTCGGATCGCAATTTTGCAAAGCAGAAATTGCCTGCTCAACAATAAATCTCTTGACCTTATAGCGCTTAATAATTTCCTCTAAATCAATTTGCAAAAAACCTTTTTCGTCTAATTCATAAACCAACTGTTGTGCGATTTCTGACACATCTTCGGGCAGCGGCATTTGCTTGATTTGTTCCTCTAAATATTCACCGAAAGAGATTTCAGCCGATGCAAAACTTTCAAAGCTTTCTTCCTCACCGTCGCTATCGTTATTTTGCTTACTTTGATATTCCTGCCATTCGGTGCCGTCGTTATAAACCTCTTCCCAGCCGCTATCAAAATCCAATTTATCGGGAATATCGTCTAAATATGAATTTTCATCGCTTATTTCATCGCTACTGGAATTTCTTTCAAAAGTTATGCCGTCATCGAGTTTGAGTAAAACATTAGCGCACAGCTGCTCATTTATTTCCGCAGACAATTCCAAAGAGGACATCTGCAAAATTTTGAACGCCATCTGCATTTTCGGAGTTATTCCGAGAGTTTGCTTCTGACTTACCTGAACGCTAGCACCAACACCGACCATACTTTTACAACATCGCAATACAAATCAAGACAAAGAAAAATCACCGCCGAGATAAATTTTGCGCGCGTTTTCATTGCGCACAATTTCATCTGGACTACCTTCTGCAAGCAGCTTACCGTCATTCAGAATATAAGCACGGTCGCAGCTTTTGAGAGTTTCGCGCACATTGTGATCGGTAATCAGCACTCCGATTTTGCGCGCTTTGAGCGAATGAATAATCGCGCGAATTTCGCCTACCGCAATCGGATCAACTCCCGCAAACGGTTCGTCGAGCAGAATAAAACGCGGATTAGTCGCCAAGGCACGAGCTATTTCGCATCTACGCCGTTCACCGCCAGAAAGAGCAATTCCCTTGCTATCGGCGATATGCGTGATTTTGAGTTCTTCCATCAGCTGATTTGCGCGAAGAAGTCGCTCTTTTTTGCTGAGTTTTTTATTTAGTTCCAACACCGCCAAAATGTTGTCGCGCACAGTTAATTTACGAAAAACGCTCGCCTCTTGCGGTAAATATGAAATTCCGAGCCGCGCCCGTCGGTGAATTGGCAAGCCGCTGATATCTTCACCATCTAACACAATTTTGCCTGCATCGGGACGGATAAGCCCAACAATCATATAAAAGCCCGTAGTTTTTCCTGCACCGTTTGGTCCGAGCAAGCCCACGACTTCTTCTTCACGCAAAGAGAGCGAAAAGTCTTTTAATACAACCCGTTGTTTATAACTTTTCTTCAAAGATTGCGCGGCAAGCAAGCCTTTTTCAGCTGTTTTTACGGCATTTTCCGTCGGCTTAATTTCCGCTTGCGGCGCGGTTTGAATAAGAGTTTGCGCTTGATTTGTTTGGCTCATTGAATTGGTATTTATTTATTTTTTGTTCGGTCTATTTATTTCGATTTCGGTATCAAAGTCATATTCACTCTTTTACCGCTAACTTTTTCCCGTTTCAGGTCGTAAGTAAGAGTTTGTGCTTTGGTTTCGTTTTGTTCTTGTCGGACTTTTGCATTACCTTCCATATACACCGTTGAAGGAACTACCGAATATTTCATATAACTTCCCCAACCGTCGATTGCAGGCTCACCTTTCGGAACATAGTGAAAAGACGCTGGTTTTCCCCAAGCTTCGATAACACTCACCTGACCTTTATCAATATGTACCACGACTTTGTCGCCAGAAACTCGCATTTCTCCTTGGCTGATAACCACATTTCCCGTGTAAGTCGCGATGCCTTTGTTTGCGTCATATTCACCGCTGTCGGCGGTAAGGTTTATCGGCAAACCGCCCGTATCTTGCGCAAAACTTTGTGAATATGGCAAAGCAAGCGCGGCAATCAGGAATATGCCTCGGATTTTTTGTATGCCACAGAAAAAATTATTTAGTTTTTTGCGCATAAGCACTCCGTATATTCTTCTTCAATATGAACATATTATCCCCGACCAGCCACTCGCCGCCTGTCGCCGTAGTTTTGGATTTCGGAGTTTGAATTTCAAGATATTTATCGGTTTCGACGCGGTTTTCGGCGATGAAATATTTTGCCGTATCGGTTGTAATCAGATTTTCCTCGCCTTTTTGATTTATCGACTTTGCCCGAACTTTTTCCAAATCAAGTTCCGTTTCAGCTTCGTTTTCCCGTGCAAAATCTGCTTCCAATTGATTTTTATTCGCCGCATTTTTCCGAACCAAAACGGGAGAGAAAAATTCCCGTCCGCGCTCGTCCTGATAATCAAAAACCTTCTTCGCCGTGAGAGTTATTTTTTCCTTTCCCGTTTCATCGAAGCGGTGGAGCGTGGCGCGGTTGAGTTCCAAAAATGCTGGCTTGTTTTCCGTATCGGTTTTTCGCTCTTCGAAAGCATTGTTTTTCAACCAAATAACGGCAGCAACAATCGCTACTCCAAATAGCAGCAAAGCGGTAAGCAATGATTGTTTTTTATCCGTAGAGCTACTAGACACGGTCAAATTCCATATTCAAGCAAAGAATGCAAATGCAAAATCCCGACGATTTTCCCCGCATCATCAATCACGGGCAGAGAAGTTATCTTTTTGTTTTGCATCAAAGAAAGTGCTTGTGTCGCCTGTAAATCTGGTTTTACCGTTGTGTAATTACGGTTCATCACGGAGGAAATCGGCTTGGATAAGCAATCAACACTATTTTTTATTGAACGGCGCAAGTCGCCATCGGTATAAATCCCGATAAGACGGTTGTTTTCATCAACAACAGTTGTCATTCCAAGGCGTTTATCGGTAATTTGAAATATCGCCTGCTGCACAATTACTTCTGGTCGCACCATCGGAATATCAGCACCTTTGACCATCAAATCAGCTACCGATGTCAGAAGTCTTTTACCGAGACGACCAAACGGATGCGAACGAGCAAAATCGTTTTCCGTAAAACCTTTCGCAATCATCAAAGAAATCGCCATCGCATCGCAGAGAGCCAAAGTTGCGGTTGAAGAAGAAGTCGGTGCAAGCTGCAAAGGACAAGCTTCTTTTTCGATTTTGAGATGCAAATGGACATCGGCAGTTTTTGCCATCGGAGAATTTTCACCGCCCGTTACCGCAATGGTTTTTACGCCCATTTTTTTCACGACATTGAACATTGTGAGAATTTCCCGCGCGCTTCCCGAATACGACAAACCCAAAACGCAATCATCTGCGGTAATCATTCCGATATCGCCGTGTCCTGCTTCGGTCGGATGGACGAAAAAACTCGGCGTGCCAGTGCTAGCAAATGTTGCCGCGATTTTTGCTCCGATATGCCCAGATTTACCCAATCCCGTAACAATCAGATGCCCTTTGCAGTTTTGAATAATTTCGCAAGCACGGTTAAATTCCTCACCGAGACCGTCAATTTGCTTTTTTACCGCCAGCGCTTCAATTTCTAAAACTTTGCGGGCTTGTTCGATGTATGAATTCATAAAAAATTCCACTTACTTCTGATTCCGTTCGACTAGTGATGCGTAATAACCGCGTTTTTCCATCAATTGCTGATGTGTGCCCTCTTCGACGATTTGTCCCCGTTCCAAAACCACGATACGGTCAGCGTTTTCGATAGTTGAAAGACGGTGGGCGATGATGATTGCCGTGCGGTTTTTCTGCAATCTTTCGATTGCTTCCTGCACTTTCCGCTCGCTACGGTTATCAAGCGCGGCGGTTGCTTCATCCAAAATCAAAATCGGAGCATCTTTGTAAAGCGCACGAGCAATTGCCAAGCGTTGTTTTTGACCGCCAGAAAGCAAACTGCCCTGCTCACCGATTTCGGCTTCATAATTTTTTTCCAGCGCGTTAATAAACTCCGCGGCATTGGCGTTTTCCGCAGCATTTTTAACCCGTTCGATATCGGGATTTTCTGCGGGATAAGCGATATTTTTCGCGACTGTATCGGCAAATAAAACCGTATCTTGAGTTACATAAGCCAGAGCTTGACGGCGTTCGGCAAGGCTAATTTCGGCAGCATCAAATCCGTCGATATAAATATGACCGCTCTCTGGCATATAAAAACCAGCGAGCATCGCGGCAATAGTGCTTTTTCCTGCACCTGATTCACCGACCAAAGCCACCGTCTCGCCAGCTTTAATCTCTAAATTGAAATTCTCCAACACAAAACGGTCGCCGTAACGGAAAGAAACATCAGAAAAATGCACCGCACCGCGAGAAATTTTCACTCCGCGATTTGCCGTATCGGTTTCACGGGGAATATCTAAAAAGTTAAAAACACTTTCCATCGCCGCAAGTCCGCGTTGTATCGGTTCATTGACGCGTCCAATCCGCTTAATCGGTGGAAATAACAAAGCAATCGCACCCAAAAACGAAACGAATTTACCGTCAGTCATCACCGAACCGAAACTCGCGCTTCCCGCCAGCAAAATCACCGCCGAAAGCGACAGCACAATGATTATTTCCAAAATCGGTGAAATCGTCGCATTAGTCAAACCCGATGCCAAAGAATGCTGCAAAACATCTTCACTTTGCTTGACAAAACGGGAATATTCCTGCTCATAAGCGTTATGAATACGGATAACCGTGCGACCGCGGATAGCCTCATCCAACAAATGATTTATTCCGCCCATATCCGCTTGCAATTCACGCGAAAGTCGGCGGAGTTTGCGTGAAAGCGTAACAATCACCCAAGCGACAAACGGCACCGCCGCCATCAGCATTAAAGTCATCTGCCAGTCGGTGATGAAAACATAAAGAAGAAGAGCAAAAATCGTTACTAAATCCCGCAGCAAATTGATAACCGAATCCGATACCGCCGCCGTCAATTGATTTACATCGTAGGTAAATTTCGCGACAACCTCACCTTGACTGCGCTTATGAAAATATTCCATCGGTAAATGCAAAAGTGCGGCAAACATCTCACAACGCATTACGGAAATGACTTTTTGAGTTAGTTTCAAATTGGCATAAGCGGAAACAAAATTCGCACCGCCACGGATTAAAAAACCGAAATTAAGAAGAAGAACAAATAAAACAATCAAACGAAAATGCGGACTTTGACCGTTGGAAGAAGCAAAACCGTCATCAATAATCCGCCCCATAATCCAAGGAATTAGCGGTTCGGTTAAGCCATAAATAACCGTCGCAGCAAGCATCAAAGCGACAAGTTTCCAAAGTGGTTTTATGTATTGCAAAAGTCGGACATATCTCGTTCTATCGTCAGCCGAAAAAAACGCCGTTTTGTTGTTCGGCGTTTTTTCTTTCTTTTCAACGATGTTTTCTTGATTCGGTTTGTTCTTCATTTATCAGTTGCTATCCTCTAAACTTGTTTTTCATTTTATTTGCAATTTTTTTCTAATTTTCTGATGTTCCAAAACGATAAATTCTCTGGTTTTTCATCGGCAAAAATATTGGTAGTCGGAGACGCAATGCTCGACCGCGCTTGGAGCGGACAAACAAAACGAATTTCCCCCGAAGCACCAGTTCCCGTTGTCAATATTCAAGATGAAAAATTTTCCGCAGGCGGCGCAGCAAATGTCGCGGTAAATATCACCGCACTCGGCGCAAAATCAGCCTTAATCGGACTTTGCGGTGAAGATGAAGCGGCAAAAATCCTCAAATCGGAAATACAAAAAGCCCAAATCGCGGATTTTTTATGTTCATCACCGCTACCGACCATCACGAAATTACGGATTTTTTCCCGTAATCAGCAACTAATCCGCCTCGATTTTGAAGATACAAATTCTTCCGAATACTGCAATTTAATCCGCAAAAAATTGGAAGAAGAAATTGACAATTTCGATACCGTGATTTTTTCGGACTACAAAAAAGGCGCGCTCAACGAAATTCCCGAGCTCATCAAAGTTGCCAAACGCGCAGGAAAAAGAGTTCTCGTCGATCCCAAATCCGATGATTTTTCGATTTACCGCAACGCGGATTTACTTACTCCCAACCGCGGCGAACTCTCCGCTGCCATCGGTGAATTCGACGATACAAATATTCTCGAAAAAACTCGCAAATGCCTGCTTGACAATCAAATCGGCGCGATTTTGGTAACTTTGAGCGAGCAAGGTATGCGCTACATCAGTGCCGATGAAGATATTCACTTACCAACTCGCGCGCGAGAAGTTTTTGATGTAACAGGCGCGGGAGATACGGTTATTGCTGCTCTGGCAATCGCGCTTACCGCAAATTATTCCATTCTGGAATCTTTGGAAATTGCCAATGCGGCGGCTGGTATCGTCGTCGGCAAACTCGGCACCGCAACCGCAAATATTCTGGAATTAACCGTTGCACTCGAACCAGAAAGAGCCCGTTCGCACGGCGTTGTGAGTAAAGAAGAATTAGCAGAAAACCTCAAACGCGCCCGCGCCGCAGGACAAAAAATCGTGATGACTAACGGTTGCTTCGACATCCTGCACGCGGGACACATTACTTATTTACAAGAAGCAAAACATTTGGGCGACCGTCTGGTCGTGGCGGTAAATACCGATGCTTCCGTCAAAAGATTAAAAGGCGAAAACCGTCCCGCTAATAATTTAGAAAGCCGTTCGCAGGTTTTAGCCGCCTTGCAAAGCGTCGATTGGGTAATCGCCTTCGATGAAGATACACCTGAAAAACTAATCGAATTCGTCCGCCCCGATATTCTCGTCAAAGGCGGTGATAACAATCCAGAGACAATCGTCGGGGGAAAATTCGTGCAAAGTTACGGCGGAGAAGTGCTCGCCTTGTCGTATGTAGATGGATTTTCCACCACCAAAACGCTCTCAAAATACGAGGCAGGCAAATGAATAATTTCCGTTTTGCCGATTGTCATAGCTGCCTTCCCGTGCGACCAGATGCCGATGTAAATATGCTGAAATTGCATTACGACGCTGGCTGCCGTTATGTTTCAATCAATGTCGGTATGGATTTACAACCCGTCTCCCAGATTTTTTCCACCATTGCTTCATTTCGCAGGCAAATTAGCGAGAGCGATTTTCTAATTCAGGCGGAAAATTTCAGCGATATCGAACGAGCTTTCCGTGAGGAAAAATTAGCCGTGTCCTTCGATTTAGAAGGTTCTCTACCACTTTTGGACAATAAAGACACCATCGCTCTTTACAAAAAATTAGGACTTCGGCAAATCCACCTTGCCTACAATCGCAACAATGCAATTGCTGGCGGTGCGCACGACCCCGTAAAACAGGGATTGACCAAATTCGGGGAGGAAATCGTCCGCGAAATTCACCGCCTCGGAATTTTGATGGATTTAAGCCATAGCAGCGAAGAAACCGCACGCGACATCTGCGCTTTAAGCCGCACATTAAATAAGCCAGTGCTATACAGCCACGCCAATCCAAGAGCAGTTGTCCAGCACGAAAGAAATATTTCTGATGAAATAATTCAAGAAGTCGCAAAAACGGGCGGAATAATCGCTATCAACGGAGTGGCAAAATTTGTCGGTAGTGCTGACTTAAATCCGCTTGCACTAATTCCACATATCGAACACTGCGTTGCATTAGTCGGAACGGACAAAGTCGCGATTGGTTTAGATTATTGCTATGACGACGGTATCAGCGATATTCCAAGCGATTGCAACCGCGGTTTTTGGTGGCCTGTGCAATCGGGATATGGTGAAAACGGTTTGGGTGGAAAATATATTTCGCCAGAAAATTTGTGCAAAATAAACGAAGAACTCGCAAAACTAAACTATAAAGAAGACGAAATAACAGCAATTTGCAGCAAAAATTTATTGAATTTAATACAAAGAATTTGGAATTGATTATGAGTAAGAAGGAACAGTCAAATTTTTACAACATATTGAGATTGCAACCGAATGCAACAGATTCTGAAATCAGGCGAGCCATCGAAAAAATGCGCATCGCCGACCGTAATAAAACTTACAAACTCGTGCTCGACAATATGGAATTTACCCTTTTGCACCCAATTCGTCGGGCGGAATACAACAAATCATTAGGGCTTTCTAACTTCCGTAAAGCCAATTCCAAAGCTGAATTCGTTGATGTAAATCAAGAAACCGTTGAACATCGCAAAACACAACGCACCACAACTAATTCCTATAACCAATACCGCGAAATGTCCGAAAATTCGGTAATGAGCGCGAAAAATCAACGCAAACTCGGTCGGAGATTTTCATCGCGTAAAGGAATGCGTAATCTGATATTCATCGTGATTTTGGCAGTTATCGCTGTGATTGCTTCTAAACCTGCACTCGATTTTGCAATGGGAAAACAACAACTCGCGACCGCTGAACAAATGCTTTATGCAGCCAGAGATAAAGCCAACAACATCATCAAAAATGAAAAACAATTTCCCGTAAAAATGCAGTTTGATAACGAAAGTTATTTTTCCATCAGCATCAAACCGCTGGCGCGCGAAATTCAACTTAATTTCAATAACAATGCGAGCACGATGTTGCAAGACAAATGGTTACGGGTTACTTACGAAACTCCACCGAATTTTTCTTATTGGAAATGCACATATTCGGAAGATTTTTCTTCATTTTTGAAACCAACAAATTGCTACTAAATCAAATAGTTTTGCGAATTTATGCAATATCGCTAAAATCACCGCGCCGCAAAAACTTGCGGCTTTTTATTTTTGTCCTTGCCGAATTATTTCGGCTTTTTAATCCATAAGGAACATTTAATGAGACATTACGAAATCGTCTTTTTGGTGCACCCTGACCAATCAGAACAAGTCGGTGCAATGCTAGAACGCTACCGCGGTCAAATCGAAACTTCTGGTGGAAAAATCCACCGTCTTGAAGATTGGGGACGCAGAGTTTTAGCTTATCCAATTCAAAAATTAGTCAAAGCTCACTATTTATTGCTCAATATTGAATGCACAAGCGAAGTTATTGCAGACTTGGAAAACAATTTCCGTTTCAATGATGCAATTTTGCGGCATTTAATCATTCGCCGTGAAGAAGCAATTACCGAAGCTTCACCACTTGCTAATTCGAACAAAAAACAGGGGGATAACTAATGGCACGCCGTAAAACTTGTCGTTTCACCAACGAAGGTGTGAAAGAAATCGACTACAAAGATTTAGAAACTTTGAAAAGTTACATCACCGAAGTCGGAAAAATCGTCCCTGCTCGGGTTACTGGAACTGGTGCTTACTATCAACGGCAATTAGCTACCGCAATCAAACGCGCTCGCTTTTTAGCTTTATTGCCATACACCGATCAACACTAATCGAGGGCTATGCAATGGAAATTATTTTGTTAGATCGTGTTACTGGTTTGGGAAATCTCGGCGATAAAGTTAGCGTTAAAGCTGGTTATGCCCGCAATTTTTTATTCCCTACTGGCAAAGCAACAATTGCTAGCAAGGAAAAAATCGCTGAATTCGAAGCTCGTCGCGCTGAACTCGAAAAAGAGCAAAAACAGAAAGTTGCTGATACCGAAGCTCGCGCCGCACAATTAAACGGTAAAGTTTTGACCGTATTTGCTAAATCTGGTGATGAAGGCAAACTTTTTGGTTCAATTGGCACGCAGCAAATTGCAGCTGCAGCAGAGCAACAAGGTTTAGAACTCGCGCGTCAGGAAATTTTGATGCCGCACGGCACAATCCGCGAAATCGGTGAATATCAAATCGACATCAAACTTTACAGCGACATCAAAGCACAAATTACCTTGCGTGTTGTAGAAGCAGAATAAGTTTGTAACTTTTGCTTTAACTAACAAAACCGCTGTTTTTTGCAGCGGTTTTTTTGTGCGTGCCGCACAGGCAATCTGATTTTCTTCGATTTATAGTCGTTTCACTTCAAAATAATACTGCGGGAGCTTCATCGCCGTATTCTAGATACAGTCTTTAAGCTCGCTGCCTTGTCTTATTTTGAATTGAAACGACTATATAGTCATCCCATAACAAAATAGCTAATTTCTGTGCGGCGCACAAAAAAAAAAAAAAAACCGCTTAAAAAGCGGCCGAAAACTTTATAGGAGTTCTTAACTTAAATTATTCAGCGGATTTTTTATTTAGATATTTATCCACATTATCTTTGGTAACAATTTCCCAAGGCACATTGACGATATTGTTAATTACGCGGTGTTCTTGACTTAATCCCTCACCTGCTGGTTTTTTGTTAATCAAATTCAATGCTAATTGGAAGGCAATATCTTGTTGCGTGGTGATATTTTGATAAACCGAACCTTGAATTTCCCCTTCTTTTATAGCTTGTTGCACTTCTGGAAGAGCATTGATGGAAGTAATCGGCAGCGGTTCTTTCCCTGCTTCTTTGAACGCTGCTAAAACTCCCAAAGCCATATCATCAGAATTACAAGCAATCAACTCGAATTGCTCAATTTCACCGCTTGAAATATAACCAGCGGTGATTTCTTTTGCTTTTGCATTATTCCAATTAGCTCTTTCGGCTTTAACTTGTTTCATTTTTTCGTCTTTTGAGAGCGTGCTAGTCAAGCCCTTGGTGCGAGCGGTTTCGTTAGATGCTCCTTCCGTGCCTTGGATAAGCAGATATTGAATTTTTCCGTCTTTATTTTTATCCCAATCGGCATTTTTTTCTACCAATGCTTTAATCATATCCGCGTGATACATTCCGCCTTGCCGTGCTGCCGAACCGACATAATAAAGATTGTCGTTGCGACCTAGCAGAGCTTTTCCAGGTTCGCGGTTGTAGGCGATTACGGTTGTGCCTTTTTCTTTGGCATATTTAAAAAATTCGTCTTGTTCTTTGCTTAAATCCGACTTGTTCTGCACAAGCATCACCAAAATCGCTTTTGCACCTTTATCAACCATTTCCCGCATTTGTTTAATTTGTGCGGTTTTATCTGGATTATTTGCTTCATCGGCGTTTTCGTAAATAACCTTTATTCCTTGTTTTTCTGCCATTTCTTTCCATCTTTCGGCGGCGGTGTCCATTGTTTGAGTTTGACCAACAACGCAACAAGCCGCAATACCGATGGTGATATCTTTATTTTCTTGGGCGAAAGAATTGCTAGCGAGAATTACTGATGCGCAAAGTGCGCTGATTACTGGAAGTTTCATAGCGTGCTCCTATGTGAGGGTTGAGAGATAAAGATTTAATAATTTTTTCTGAAAAAGATTTTATATATTTTTTAGCAAATATTTAGCTTTCACAAAAAAAAAAAAAAAAAACGGTTTATTTATTTTTCTGCTCAAAATTAGGATCTGCGAAGAGCCGTCAGAATTAGACAGCAAGCAGAATGTAAAAAAAATCCCCCGCAAGCGGAGGATAAATATTTGCCATTTAAGTCTTTACTTTTGGCAAACACACAGGAATTTTGTATAGTCGTTCCATTTCAAAATAATACTGCGGGAGCTTCCTCGCCGTATTCTAGATACAGTCTTTAAGCTCGCTGCCTTGTCTTATTTTGAACTGAAACGACTATAAAACTTACATAATTTCATTCATCAAAACCACATTATCTAAATTCCCTTCGGCTTTCATATCGACACCTGGACGGTAGTTTTGATAGTTCATTTCACTGGCAATTTGGATTTTCCAAGAAGCATCAAGTTGCACCGCATCTTTATCCGAACAAACAATTGTCAGCACTACAACTCCGTTTTTAACCAAAACCGTGCGGTAAAAATTTATTGCCAAATCTTGCCCGAAATACACGGCAATGCCGTAATCAAGAGTTTTTTCTTGCATACGAAATTGCGGTTGCAAAACAAATCCTTGCCAGCGGAGAGCTTCTTGTGCGGAAAGTTGCATTTCATTTGAAAGAATTTGCAAATCTTCTTTAATTTGCGCGGCAACCGCATTGCTATCGATATTCGCTTTCGCTGATACATCAACATAACCGACAGGACGATATTCCAGAACCGCAAAAGCATTGGACGGAAAAGACGGTTTGGCGGCAGAGAGAATATTGCGGCTAACATCGAATTCTTCGGAGATAAATTTTGCAAGATCGCCGCCGTTCAATATTTGCCAATTACTAGGTGGAATAAGTTGCGCTATTGCCATTAGTTTCTCCCTGCTTTGATTTATATCTTCAAGTTAATAAATAAGTTGCCGTTAAATTTAGTTATTGCTTGTTATTGCGGTTTTCTCTCTTCCCACAAATTGACGATATGACAAAAAATATCGGCGGTGAGTTCGGCATCGTATTTTGCCCCGTGTGCTTTTTCGGTATCGTAAGTTATGCCGATTTTTTCCGCTATCCGTGAAAGCACGGTTTGACCGTAAATCAATCCCCCCAAACTTACCGTATCCAGCACCGAAAACGGGTGAAATGGATTGTGTTTATATTTTGTTCTTGCCGCCAAGGCATTGATTACGCCTAAATCGAATGTCGCATTATGTCCGACCAAAATCGCGCGTTTGCAGTCGGCGTTTTTTTGATATTCACGGATTGTGCCGAATAATTTTTCCGCAACTTGCTTTTCTTCATAAGCGATGCGCAATGGGTGATACAAATCAATTTTGGTGATTTTTAAGCTTTCGGGATCGACATTTGAATTAGGAAATGGTTTGACGGGGTAATAAATTGTTTCGACTGGGACGAGTTTTCCCTGCGCATCGAAATTAACCAAAACCGCCGCAACTTCCAGTAGCGCATCTTTTTCGACATTAAATCCGCCAGTTTCGACATCAATCACGACAGGTAAAAATTGCCGAAAACGCTGACTAATACTGCTCATTTTTTTGTCTCCCGCATTGCATCAAAGGCGGATTTTGTATATCCGATAAGCGAGTAAATAGTCAAAATTGTGGCGATGACGATTAAAACTTGTCCGATTTGCCAGATTGGCAGACCGATGAATTTTTCGCGGTAAATTAAAAATCCCAGCGCGAACATTTGGCAGGCGGTTTTGTATTTTCCAGCTTTGCTGACGGCGACTACTTCGCGTTTTCCGACGGTGGCGAGCCATTCACGCAATGCAGAAACCCAAATTTCGCGTGAGATGATGATGAGCGCGCAGATAAATACGAGATATTCCTCCGCGTTATTGGCAAGGACGGTGATTAAAACCGTGCAAACCATCAATTTATCCGCAACGGGGTCGAGAAATGCCCCAAATCTGCTTACTTCATTATTTTTACGGGCGAGATAACCGTCGAGATAATCGCTTATCGAGGCGAAGGTATAAATACCGAGAGCCAGCCATTGTCCCCAAGATTCTGGGTGAAAGAAATAAAAAATAACGAAAAGCGGTATGCAATAAATTCTTGCTAGGGTTAGTTTTAGGGCAAGACCTTTGGTTGTAAAAATAGTCATTGTTGGACTCAAAATTGTGATTTCTGCTTAACTTCTAAAATATTAGCAAATGCGACAAAAATTGTCATTTTGCCGCCGCGATTGAAGATTTAAGATTTACCGTATTGAAATTAAAGGAAAAATAAATGAAGGACACATTAGAAAAAATCACTCCTCGTCGAGCTTTGTTGAGCGTTTCAGATAAAACGGGAATTGTTGAATTTGCCAAAACTTTGGCGGCGCAAAATATCGAAATTCTCTCGACGGGCGGCACAGCAAAACTCTTGCAAGAAAACGGAATTAAAGTGCAGGAAGTTGCGGATTTCACGGGATTTCCTGAAATTATGGGCGGAAGAGTGAAAACCTTGCACCCGAAAATTCACGGCGGATTACTCGGACGGCGCGGCGAAGATGAAGCGGTAATGCAAGAACAAGGAATTTTGCCGATTGATTTGCTGGTGGTTAATTTGTATCCCTTCCGCGAGACGATTTCCCGTCCAGATTGCAGCTTGGAACTTGCAATTGAAAATATCGATATCGGCGGACCTGCAATGCTGCGCTCGGCTGCGAAAAATCACATTGCGGTTGCGGTGGTTGTTGATAACTCGGACTACCCGAAAATTGCGGCGGAAATCGAAAAATCTGGCGGTATCGCGCTTTCTACTCGGCAACGCTTGGCGGCAAAAGCTTTCCGTCATACCGCAACTTATGACCGTGCAATTTCACAATATCTGCAAGAACAATATTTATCCGACGAAGAAAACTCACTGTTTCCGACGGATTTGAGTTTAGATTTCAAACGAGTAGAAACTCTGCGTTACGGCGAAAATCCGCAGCAAAAAGCGGCGATTTACCGCAATATTGATAGCGATTCACCATCTTTGGCAACGGTTCGTAAGCATCAGGGGAAAGAACTTTCCTTCAATAATTATGCGGATGCAGATACGGCTTTGACGGCGGTAATGCGTTTTAGTCAAGCTGCCTGTGTGATTGTGAAACACGCTAATCCTTGCGGAGTTGCGGTCGGGGAAAATGTTCTGGAAGCCTATGAAAAAGCTTACCGCTGCGATCCGACTTCGGCTTTTGGTGGAATTATTGCGTTTAACCGTGCGGTTAATGCCGATTGCGCCAGAGAAATTATTTCGCGGCAATTTGTGGAAGTTATCGCGGCACCTGATTATTCCGCCGAGGCTCTGCAAGTTTTGCAAAACAAACCGAATATCCGTGTTCTAGAACTCAAACTCGCCGCTGATGTAGAAAAAGTTGATTTGCAAATTCAGTCAATTCACGGTGGAATTTTGTTGCAGGAAAAAGACAATAAATCCCTCTCACACCAAGAAAGCGACTTCAAAACCGTATCCGCACGCGAACCGACTAGCGATGAATTAAAAGATTTGCTATTTGCTTGGCGGGTGGTGCAAAGCGTGAAATCCAACGCAATAGTTTTTGCCAAAGACGGTGCGACGCTTGGTATCGGCGGTGGTCAAACTAGCCGTGTTTTTGCCGCTCGTATTGCTGCTCTGAAAGCACAGGACGAAAATTTGGATTTAACAGGTTCGGTTTTGGCGGGAGACGCATTTTTCCCATTTAAGGACGGTGTAGAAGTTGCGGCGAAAAACGGTGTAACCGCAATAATTCATCCAGGCGGTTCAATTCGTGATGAGGAAGTTATCAATTGTGCTAACGAACACAATATCGCGATGATTTTTACGGGAATTCGCCATTTCCGTCATTGATTTAATATTAGTAATAAAAACGCTTGTTTTTGCAGGCGTTTTTATTTCATATAGTGAATAATTAAAGCAATACATAAACTTATTCGGAGAATTTCTAATGGCTATAAAAAATAAGCAAAGAATAAAAATATTGATTGTTGATGATGAAGCGGATATTCGCGAAGTAGTTGGGGATATTTTAGAAGATGAAGGGTATAAAATTTTTACGGCTAGTAATGCAGAAGAGGCCAAAAATCAATATGTTGAAATTAGCCCTGATTTAATCCTTTTAGATATTTGGATGCCTGATGTTGATGGCATAACTTTGCTTTCGGCTTGGCAGCAGGAATACGGTAAAAATATTGCTCCGATAATAATGATGAGCGGGCACGGCAACATCGAAATGGCGGTAGAAGCGACAAAATTAGGCGCGTTTTATTTTCTAGAAAAACCGCTTGCAACCGCAAAATTATTGCTAACCGTCGAAAGGGCATTAGAACTGAAAAAAATGCAAAAGAAAAACTTACTTTTGCAAGAAAAGATAAATCCGAAGGTTGATTTAATCGGAAATAGCGAACAGGTAGAAAAATTACGCCAAATGGCGCAAAAATTATCCAAGCAGAGTAGTCCTTTTTTGATAATGGGAAAAAATGGAACAGGTCGGGAACATTTTGCAAGATATGTGCATTCTTTGAGTGAAAATAGTGATGAACCGTTTCAAGTTCTGAATTTGTCTTATACCGATAAAAATCAGGTTGAAAATATAAGAAACACTATCGAAAAAAATCCTTACGGCTGTATTTACTTTTTTGATATCGCAAAATTAAGCCAAAAGAGCCAAGAGTTCTTTTTGGAAGTGCTGAATAAAAGAAAATTTATGCACAACGGTCAGGAAATTGATTGTTCGGGTTTGCGGATTATTACGGGGACAATTTCAAATGATGATTCTGGCAAAAGCATAATGCGGACGAATTTACGGCAGGAAATTTTTGATTATCTAACCATCGCGACGGTAGAAATTCCGACACTAAAAGAAAGAATTGCTGACTTACCGCAATTATTAGAATACTTTTGCCGTTATTTTTCAGACTATGAACAACTCCCTTATCGGCATTTTGATATGCCTGCACAGAATGCTTTAAGAAATCATAATTGGCAGGGAAATGTGCAAGAGCTGAAAAATTTAGTGCAAAGACTGTTAATTCAAAACGATGCAGCTGAAATTGGAATGCAAGAAGCATTAGAAGCTGTCGTTCCAGTTGAAACATCGGAAGAAGAACAAAGTGCAATTTTGTTGCAATTAGTGTCGAAGAATTTATCTTTGCGTGATGCCAGAGAAGAATTTGAACGGCAATATTTGAATGCGCAATACAGACTGTGTGCGGGAAGCATCGCAAAACTTGCGGAAAGAGTTGGAATGGATAGAACCAATCTTTACCGTAAATTGAAAAACTTAAATATCGATTACCGCGATAAACCTGAACATTAAATATGAGATTAAATATAAATTATAGATTATGAATAAAATGAAATTATTGAAGATTTTTTCCGCCGTTGTTATAACGCTTACTTTATTATTTTCGGCTTATACGCGGGCTGATTATGAGGAAGATTTAGGAAATTGCTTGCGTAATAATGATGAAACAGCTTGTCAAGGTGTCGAAAAATATTTTGATAAATACTGCAAAGAAATCACGGGGACTCTGCTTGAATATTTTTCAAGTTTAATCGCGGCAAAAGATAAAAGAGAATTTGCAAATGTGCGGCAAGAAATAGTTAAAAAAATTAAAAGTCAAAAAATGGTAAAAGAATGGGAATTGGAAGATAGCGATATCGACGAAATGCTTTTGCCAGTTGAACAAATGGCAGAAGGTTTTTATCGGGATTACGACTATCAAAAGCGTCAAGTTGAAATGCGCAGCAAAAAATTTAAGGATTTTGTTAGTTCTAGTCAGGAAACAGGGTATAGATTATGTTCTACCCGTATGAAGAGCCTGCTCACAACTCCTGATCCAATGTTTGAACAACTTTGTCATAACGGTTCGATTGGCTACTGTTCAACGCTCGGTGTAGTGAGTTACTTAAAGCAAAAATATGCGCAATCGGTTCCGTTCTTTAGGCTAGCTTGTAATGGTAGTGATGGTGCAAGTTGTTATTTTCTTGCTGATATATATTTTAACGGTAAAGATGTGCAAAAAAATGATGAGATAGCTATGCTTTATTCATCGAAGGGGTGTAAATTAAAAGATGAAGATGCCTGCGAAATTTATAACTCATTAAAGTCTGCTGGTAAAAAATAATAATCTATCGTGCTAAAAAAATCTATATCTTCATACTTATTTTTTTATATCTTAAATAATTTCTAGTTCTAAATTTTCTGCACTTTTGAGATATTTTGATAAGAAATTACTATACAGCTAGAAAGTTATTCAAAAACAGGAGTAAAAATGAATTGGCAAGAGTTAATTGCAAGACATAGCGAAGTTTTTAATAAATTGAAAAGTCAAGAAGAAATTGTGCAAAAAATTGCCACTCTCTCAATTGAGACGCTAAAAAACGGCGGGAGTATTTTTACCGCTGGTAACGGTGGTTCGGCAGCAGATGCACAACACTTCGCAGCCGAACTTTCAGGAAGATTTTTAGCCGAGAGAAAACCGCTGTCTGGAATTGCGCTATCTGTCGATACTTCCGCGCTTACCGCAATTGCCAACGATTACGGTTATGACGAAGTTTTTGCTCGCCAACTTGCTGCCCTCGGTAGAGAAGGAGATTTGTTCTTCGGAATTACCACTTCTGGTAACTCAAAAAATATTTTGAATGCGGTCAAAATCGCGAAAGATCGCGGAATTAAAACGGTCGGACTTACTGGACGAGACGGTGGAAAATTAGCCAAAATTGCTGATATATCACTCGTTGTGCCGTCTGATATTACCGCGCATATTCAGGAGGCTCATATTTTTGCGATCCATTATTTCTGCTCGGAAATCGATAAGGAATTTGCAAAATAACACCTAATAAACCTGCATAAAAAACCGCCGCCGTATGAAGAACATTTCTATTAACGGCGGCGGTTTTTTATTTACGGTTATTTAGGCGGGAATACGGATTTTTTGACCGATGAATAATTTTGCTTCGATATCCGTGAATAGTTCTGGGTTGGCGGAAATAATTTTTTCGATTTCCTGCGGATTTCCGTAATACTCTTTGGCAATATCCGAGAGAGTTTCACCGTTTTTGACAATGTGATTTTGTTCGGTTTCAATTTCCTGTGGTGCTTTGATTGCCAGCAGATTTTCGATTTGTGCAATTCCTTTGATATTCGCTGCGATGTCGCTTGCTGATTGTATTGCGGCGTTATCAGTAACGAAACCACGAAGAATAATTTTTCTCTCATTGGCAATCAGTTCAGCGGAAATTTGGCAGTTTTGAATTTGTGAAGAAATAAATTTGCCGACCGTGTCTGCGGCAATATTGTTGAGTTCTTGAAGTTCTTGATTGAGAACGCTCGTTTGATTTTTGTTCATTGCGGCTTATTGCTATCCAAAAAGAGATCGCGATTTTAGCGGTTTGCTGAATATGAATATAAAAAAACACCGAAATTTCGGTGTTTGAAACAAAGGAGAGAATATGCAAACTTGGTGGGTCGTGAGCGACTCGAACGCTCGACCGATTGATTAAGAGTCAACTGCTCTACCAACTGAGCTAACGACCCGAATATCAACAAACAAAAATAAAGGAGAAAATTGGTGGGTCGTGAGCGACTCGAACGCTCGACCAATTGGTTAAAAGCCAACTGCTCTACCACTGAGCTAACGACCCGTGAAAAAAAGAAGCGCGCATTCTATTTCTGATATTTTTTAATGCAAGCATTTTTTTTATTTATTTTCTTATCTCTTTGATTTTATTGAAAAAATATTTTTTATTTATTGCAAAACTGCCTAATTTTTAGAAATTTTCGCAATGTTTTACGGCAGATTTTGCCGACTAAAAAATGAAGTTTTAGATACACCCTAATAAAAAACGGAAAAATCTTTTAGCCAAAAATTTCTGGCATAGCGGGCAGCGCAAAGTTCTGCATATTCGGCATCTTCTGGGGGAATAATTCCGTGTCGGAGAGCGCAATCGACAATCACAATCGCGGAGTTGTATTTAATTTCTTCCGTGTTTTTGCGCAATTCTTCGATAATTTGGCGTAACGGTCTTAATTCGAATTTTTCTACTTCACCATCGATGTTTTGCGGCACAAAGTTTTCGTCGAGCCACAAGTCGTAAATAAACATTTGATCGGCGCGGATACCGAGTTTGATACGGCGGAAATAATTGCAAATACCGACGCTGTAAGCATTGCGGCTTAATTCTGTGCTGATGCCAGCTTCTTCTGCGCATTCTTTTTGCATATTTTCAAATGCGGAAATACCGTAAGGCAAGCCGCCAGCCGCGATTTGATCCCATTTTCCCGGTGAAGTTTGCTTATTTAGTGAGCGTTTTCCTAGCCACATATAAATTTCATCGTCGGCTCTAACTAAACCATTTAAGTGAATTCCAAAGCCAGTTGCACCGAATAGCGGAACTGCTGCCCGTTCTATCAGTGCTTTTGGCGGGCTTAAATAATTTTTTGATAAGGGATAAAGTTCATCGCGCCAGCCTGTGATGATGCCGTCGGAGTGCATTTTTGCGGTTATTTCGGAAATAAATGCGCTGTTTTCTTGCTCGGTTTTTTTTGCTTGCCAGACAAAACATTCTTGCCCAGAATTTGATTTTTTTTCGAGAATAAATCCGTAATCAGCAAGCATTTCGCGATTTTCTAGGGCAATAATTCCGACTTTTTCGTTATCCACGAATAACGGTAAAAAATCGGCAGGATCTGCGTTGTTAGCCTCAATGAAGATTTTTTTCAGCGACATTTTGTTTCCTTAAAAAAGCAATTTCCTTGTCAAGATATATGGAAAAAAATAAATTGTGAATTTTTTGTAAAATTTACAAAAAGTTTGTAAATTTTGGTTAAGGAATTAAAAATGAAAAGATTAGTTTTAGTTTCCTTGATATTTTCGGCTCTTCACGCGTCCTCTGCACCGAATAATCAAAAAAATACAGCGGGAAAACAAGCAATTTCTCCCGCTAGTTCAAGTCATAAAGCCATTAAAACAACAAAAGTTATCAATACCAAAGCTCCTACATCGGCTCTGATTATTGATAAAACTGGCAAAGCTCGCCCAAGCAGTTCTAATTCCAGCGTAAAAACAGCCGCGAAAAATGACGCTAAATCCACGGTAAAAGCAGCTGCGAAAACCGATACGAAAAAATCAGTTGCAAAAAATGATGCCAAATCAACGGTAAAAAATTCTCCTAAAACCAGCGCAAAATCAGATAACAAAACGACAAAAAACACCGTTACGGCAAAAGTTAGCGCAAAAAATGACGGTAAAAATTCCGCGAAAACCTTGGCAAACAAGACTGCAACAAGCAAAAATGACAATTTATCTCTGAAAAATCAGCCCAAAGCGAGCGTTGGAAAAGTCGTTGCAACAAACACAAATCGCACGGTAAAAACGCAAGTTCGCACTACGGTTGCTGGTTACCGCCAACCGATTACGCTCAACGGTCAGCAGAAAAAACAAACCAAAATTCCGCAAGTTGCGCATAGTCCAGCAAAAGCGACATATCTCAAATCCAATCAACGCCAGCAGGTTATTGCCAATGCAAAATCACTTATCGGCACACCTTACCGTTACGGCGGTAACACTCCTGCAACGGGCTTTGATTGTTCTGGTTTTGTGAGTTATGTTTATCGCCAGCAGGGAATTAAGTTGCCTCGATCTTCGGCAGCGCAGTTTGCTTATTTACCAGCGGTGGCAAATCCGATGCCTGGCGATTTGGTGTATTTCCGTCGTGGCGGTCGGATTAACCACGCAGCGATTTATCTCGGTAACGGTTATATGATTCATTCGCCGCAGTCTGGCTCGCGAGTTCGGATTGAAAATATGATGGCAGCTAATTGGCAACGCCGTTATGCAGGTGCAAGAGCGGTTTTGCCGCGTAATACTCCAAGTTCGGTTAAACAAACAAAGGTGTTTGCGCAAAAATAGCCGATATTTTTTCACTCTTTGCTGTATTTTATAGTACTTTCGTATCAAAGTAACAAAATATGTTACAATAAATTTTTCAGTTAATTTGGAGCGTAAATTTATGGCATACGATGTGAAATTTAAGGAAAAAGTGTTAGAAATTTTGGCGCAAAATAACGGTAATGTGCTTAAAACTAGTAAATTATTTAATTTAAACCACCGAACCATTGTTAGATGGAAAGAAACTGCCGCAAGATA